>CAZDAH010000184.1:1186-1707 GCA_964503405.1 uncultured Ignavibacteria bacterium | reverse complement strand
GGAGATCATCTTCGGCCCCAGGGCCGGCGATAACGCCGGGACGCTTTATGTATATATGAATACCGCTGTAACGGTTGATTTATGGATGCGTACGGCGCCCGGAAGCAGTATTCAATCTATGCATTTACCTCTTGCCTCGAATGATGGCTATATCGCTTCGCGCATTGGTGGTTCCTTTTTCCCCCCTATAAACGAATGGCCCATTCGGCAATTTCTTACGCCAAATGAGCATCCTAATCACTACGGATATACCAACCAGGGAATTTTGGGAGTTTGTACCTTGGATGAGCCAATATATGACCGGGGTATCCATACCGAGGGCCAATGGATGAAAGTCGCCTCCTACCTGATGACTCCGGTAAGCTTTCCGGAATTGAACACTTTATTTTGCGACGCGTATATAGAGGGTTTTCACCCTGTTAACGAAGGAATTTTCCTATGCGAATATAGTCAGCCCGGCGACTGCACCGATCCGTCAATGTACGAAGTCCAATATGCCTGTTTGGAGTTCAGGCTGAATG
>CAZDAH010000184.1:0-1176 GCA_964503405.1 uncultured Ignavibacteria bacterium | reverse complement strand
GCGGTAGCCATGGATGTCAACAACACCTGCGTTTTCAATGTGGCCGACGTGGTTGTCGCCTACCAGCGTCTCTCTTACGGCCAGCCGGAGTTCCAGCCCTGCGAATACTGCCCACCGGCGGGGAGGTAAACAATGATTTGCAGGTCGGGTTTTTCTTGGCTACTGGGCGGGTGAAACAGGACAATATTCGGGCTATGGAAGTCCGGTTTAACCCTGCCGTTGGCGTGGCCATGAAAAAGCAGAACTACGGCTGAGATGTCTTCCCGTCATCGTGAGGAGACTCCCCCCTCCTTTGGCGGGGGACTCGACGTAACGATCTAAGGGAGGCACAGCACAGATCCTTGTTTTTCAGCAGAATTTTAACATCTTTAACGATAACCCAGGCATTATCCTCCCTCTTCAATCGCGCCGCATCTGCCAACTTGACAACAATCCGGCCGGCCTGTAGATTCAAAGCATGATCCGGCTCAGATTCCTCTCTTTTGCCCTCATATCCGTTTTGATCCTGATCGACGCTGCAAGATGCCAGTCTCAGGAAGTTTATATTTCGACTTTCGACCGCATGAACGGTCAAATCGAAGAGCTTCTGGCCAGCGGGTACCTTCACGATCTAAGTCCCTCCGAGAAACCATGGAAGCTATCGCATGTCATCAGCGCCATCCGCTCCGACGAGCAACGATTCGACAATCAGAGCAGGCTTATCGCCGACGCCATTCTGACCGCGCTGAAGCCGCCGCAACGTCGACCGGGCGAGTCGGCCGGCTTCGAAGGGGGTATCGATATAAGGGGCCTCTCCAGCGAGCGGCGAGAGGGGTACTTCATTCGCCGCGGCCGATATCTTGAAAGGGGATTTAAAAACGAATTGGGCTCGACATACCGCGCCGGATGGTGGTACTCCCGGGATGACAGCTGGGGCATCGACACTAGACTTTTATTCGATTCCGACGGCACCGATTACCCCTGGTATTATGGCCGTCCCCGCAACGCCCGAATCATAGTCCAGTTCGATCACGCTTATGCCGCGTTTAAGATCAAAGCCTTCGACCTGGTTCTTGGGCGGCAGAGAATGATCTGGGGCCCGTCGCTGCGGGGCAGTCTTTTGCTGGATGACGGTTCGCCGCCTCTGGACGTGATCAGGGTCAGCGCCATCGTGTCCCCCTTTCGGCTTTCCTGGTT
>CAZDAH010000183.1:0-1824 GCA_964503405.1 uncultured Ignavibacteria bacterium | reverse complement strand
GATCGTCAGGTCGCCGCCGAAGATCCAGAAAAAAGAGCCGGCAGTCAACACGGTCGATACATTCGGCACAATCAAGTTATCGGTCAATCCGAAAAAAGCCAGGGCCTATCTCGATGACAAGCCCATGGGAACCGGCTCCAAGAGCTACAATGTCAAACCCGGCAAGTACGTTCTCTCCGTAAAGCAATCAGGATATAAGACAAAATCGCGCACAATTACCGTGGCCGCGGGCAAATCGTCAACTTACGAATTCACCCTGACCAAAGAAGCCAGCGGTCAGGAAAAATCGGATCGCGAGAAAGCTTATGATCTCGAGGTATCCGGCAAATACGCTGAGGCCCTGAAATACTACGATAAAGTTCTCGATAAGAAGCCCAAGGATCTTTGGGCTATGATGGGCAAGGCTCGCTGTTATCGGGCGCAGGGGCTTACCGATCAAGCAGTGACGCTGTACTCGCAGGCAGCCGGAGTGGCTGCGTCAGAGGGCGACGCGGGCGCGCAGATCGACGCTCTGACGGCCATAATCGAGGCACGTCCCGGCACCGTGACCGCGTACGCGGGCCGGGCCGACGTCTATTTCGAGACTGGGGAATATCAGAAGGCCGCCAGGGATTACGAGACAATCGTCAAAGCGGATCGGCGCAATATCGGAGCCATCTATAGGCTGGGGGAATCGTATTACAACGCGTTCGATTACAACGGCGCCATGGAGGCTTTCAAGGCGGTCGAGGAGCTGAATTTCGCCGATCCCATGGCCCAGGTTTGCCAGGCCAAGACTTATATGATGATTGGCGACAAGAAGAACATGAAAAAAAGCTACGAGAGATTCAAGGAACTTTCCACATACGCCACCAGGCTGGAATTCAAGAACGACCCGGAGTGGCTGAGGGTGCTCGACGCTCTCGGAGTTAAGGAATAGTTTTCGCTTTTCCGAATTCGCAATACGCCTATATTGACAAAGCATGAACGCGGAACGCCCGGTTTGCGACGATAAGGTTTTGCCTGCATCCCTGCCTCGGACGCAGCTTATCTATCTGCTCGTCGTTCTGCTCGGGTATCCGGCGCTGAGCGTGTTGATGGGGACGATCGGCCGGACGGGGCCGGCGGAAGTGACATCGAAGATCACGCAGGTGTATCTTCCTACTCTCTTCATTCAAGCGATTCTAATCACCTCGCTTTGGTGGACATTGCGTCGAAGCGGCGGCCGATTCGCCGAAATCGGTCTGGCCAGGGAAGATTTAAGGTGGTCGAATGTTTTGTCGGCGGTCATTTTCTTCGTCGGGGCCTGGGGCTTGATGATCGTCATCAAGGGATCGATCATAAGATCCGGTTATGTCCCGGAGACCGATTTTTTGAGCCTGATGCCGCGAAACGGATTGGAAGCTGGACTTTGGGCGCTGCTCTCGCTCGGGGCGGCGTTTTCGGAGGAGATGATATTCCGGGGATTTGTCATCACGCGGCTGCGGCGTATTACCGGCCGCTTTTGGATGGGGGCAGTATTAGGTTCGCTAGCCTTCGCCATGGGGCTTCTCTATCAGGGTATGGCGGGGGTGTTGTTGACGTTTCTCTACGGCATGCTTTTCGCCGGATTGTTCGCGGCGCGGCGCAGCGTGTTCCCCTGTATCGTTGCTCATTTTTTGCAGGATATCGTGGTATTGGGGGGTATGTTTTTGGGGCCGCAGCCGTAGGGGTTCAAATTTTTGAGCCCCTACCGGACATTCTAATTATTTCAAATATAATAGCTTGATCGCTTTATCATACCCCTCCCCTCCCGCTCTGGCGAAATAGATTCCTGATGAGACTTTATTTCCCAGGGCGTCACGG
>CAZDAH010000182.1:0-1961 GCA_964503405.1 uncultured Ignavibacteria bacterium | reverse complement strand
GCGCTGCAGGACAATATCGCCAAGTACGAGGAATACGCTGTAAACGGCAAAACCAGGAAGCTCCTGGTCCATCGAAAAGGAGCTACAAGGGCGTTCGGACCGGGAAATCCAAACCTGACAGCCGCATTCAGGGAAACCGGTCAACCCGTTATGGTGGGGGGATCGATGCAAACCGGTTCCTATTTGCTTGTCGGCACAAGAAAAGCCGAGGAACTGACATTCGGCTCTACTCTGCATGGAGCCGGCAGAGTTATGTCCCGGGCCAAAGCCAGGAAGATGGTTCGCGGAAGCAATCTGCTGAAGAGTATGGAAGCCGAGGGAATCTTGATTCGCACGGCATCCTTCTCCGGGCTGGCCGAAGAGGCCGGATTCGCCTATAAGGATGTCGTGGAGGTTGTGGACGTGGTCAGTTCGGTGGGCATATCCAAAAAAATCGCCAGGCTCTCTCCCTTGGCCAATATCAAAGGATAGAGAGACAAAGATGGCCGACAAATCGACATAAAATCCTTGACTGCTTAAATTAAGGGCAGGTATAATATTTACTCTGAAAATCGCGGTTTTGCAGTTCGAAATCCGCCCTTTTCGCGATTGCCGGTCGATTTGCGGGTAGAATGGCAGGTGTTTGGATATGTCCGAAAAAGTTGGAATTCTTACAGGCGGCGGCGATTGCCCCGGCCTTAACGCTGTAATCAGATCGGTGGTCAGGAAAGCAACCGAGGCGTATAATTACAAAATCATCGGTTTTATCGCCGGCTGGCGCGGTATAATGGATATGCAGTTCGAGCCGCTCGACAGAGACCGGGTCCAGGGGATTATTCACAGGGGCGGAACCATAATCAAAACCTCCCGCACGAATCCTCTGATAGAAAAAGGCGGAATCAGGAAAATATTGGAGAATTTCGGGAAGCTCGAGCTGGCTGGTCTCATCGCTGTGGGCGGCGAGGATACCCTGGGCGTGGCCAAGGCGCTTTACGACGAGGGCCTGCCGGTTGTGGGGGTGCCCAAGACTATCGATAACGATCTGTCCGGGACGGACTATACTCTCGGATACGATACCGCGATAAGCATCGCCACGGACGCCATCGACCGAGTTCATACCACGGCCGAATCACACAACAGGGTGATGGTGGTCGAGGTCATGGGCCGTCATACAGGCTGGATCGCTATCGGGGCGGGTCTGGCGGGAGCGGCCGATCTGATCCTGATACCGGAAAAACCGATAGATATCGAGAATATCTGCAGGATAATAAAGAAGCGTCATGACCACGGCCGCGATTTTTCCGTGGTAGTGGTGGCCGAGGGGGCCAAGTTCAAGCCCGGTCCGGATGGCGATGAACGGGTGATAATGCTGAAAAAAGATGTCGACGAATTCGGGCATGTTTATCTCGGCGGCATCGGCAATGTCGTGGCTGATGAAATCGAGAAAAGGACGGGATTCGAGGCCAGAGTCGTCATACTCGGGCACGTGCAAAGGGGCGGCTCGCCCACGGCCTTCGACAGGGTCCTGGCCACAAGATTCGGCGTAGCCGCCATCGATCTTGTCAACAAGGGAGAATTCGGCGTGATGACCGCGCTGCGGGGAAATCGCATAGTTCCTATTCCGCTTGCTGAGGCTGTGGCGGGATTGAAATATGTTTCCGAGGATATTTACGAAGTAGCCGAGACGTTTTTCGGTTGATGTTCTAAAGGAGGAAAAATGGGTGTCAGGATTGGTATCAACGGGTTCGGGCGAATCGGGAGATTGGTGTTGAGAGCCGGGATAAACGACCCCGATCTTGAATTTCCGGCGATAAACGATATCACAGACGCAAAGACGCTTGCTTATTTGTTTAAATACGATTCCATACACGGAATATTCAATGGGGAAGTCAAGGCCGACGGCGACATGCTCGCGGTCGGCAATAAGAAAATCAGGATTTACTCCGAGAAAGACCCCGCCAATATCCCCTGGGACATACACC
>CAZDAH010000181.1:1829-2048 GCA_964503405.1 uncultured Ignavibacteria bacterium | reverse complement strand
GACAGACTCCGGGGGAGTCCCGATTATGGGAACTCCGGCTTCGGCCAGCGGCATTGTCAACTTAAGCGGAGTCTGCCCTCCGAACTGCACGATAACGCCGTCGGGACGTTCCCTATAAAATATTTCCAGGACATCCTCCAGAGTCAGCGGCTCGAAGTATAATCGATCGCTGGTGTCGTAATCGGTGGAGACCGTCTCGGGATTGCAATTGACCATTAT
>CAZDAH010000181.1:282-1819 GCA_964503405.1 uncultured Ignavibacteria bacterium | reverse complement strand
CGAATTCGATCCCCTGGCCTATACGGTTGGGGCCGCTACCGAGGATCATCACTTTCTTCCGAGCATGAATGTCCGATTCATCTTCTTTTTCATAGGTGGAATAGAGATAAGGCGTGAAAGACTCGAATTCACCGGCGCAGGTATCGACCCTCTTATAAACCGGCCGAATATTCAGGGAATGCCGGTATTTCCTCACATCATTTTCGTCGCTGCCGGTGAGATATGCGATTCGCCGATCGGAAAACCCGTATTCCTTGGCCAGCACTAATTCCCTTTCGCCGATATCCGAGAGTTTTTTTCCACGAATCTGCCTCTGCAGTGACGCGAACTGATCTATTTGATCCAAAAACCAGGGGTCAATCATGGTCAAACGGCTGATTTCGGCGATCGACCAGCCCTGTTCCAGAGCGAGCACTATATATCGCAGCCGGTTCTCGTTGGGCCTGGACAGAGATGCGGCAACATTCTCCCTGTTCAGATCGGTCGGCCTGAACGGGTTTACGGCTTCCAGCGAGCGAAGGGCTTTGAACAGCGATTCTTTGAATGTCCTGCCGATAGCCATCACCTCGCCGACGGATCTCATTTGAATTCCCAGGGTGGCGTCGGTTTCCGGAAACTTCTCGAACGCGAACTTGGGGACCTTCGTAACGACATAATCGATTGCGGGTTCGAACGCGGCGGGAGTTTTCATCGTGATGTCATTGGTGATCTCATCGAGGGTATAACCGATGGCCAGTTTGGCGGCGATCTTGGCTATGGGAAAGCCTGTGGCTTTCGATGCCAGCGCGGATGATCTCGAAACGCGGGGATTCATCTCTATTACCACCAGGCGCCCGGTTTTCGGGTCGACAGCGAATTGCACGTTCGAGCCGCCGGTATCGACTCTCACCCGCCGCATGATGGCCGCAGCGGCATCGCGCATGCGCTGATATTCCTTATCCGTTAACGTCTGCGCCGGGGCGACTGTCAGGGAATCGCCCGTATGAACGCCGATCGAATCGAAATTCTCGATAGAACATACTACCACGAAATTATCCCGGCGGTCGCGCATGACCTCAAGCTCGAATTCCTTCCATCCTAATAATGATTCTTCGACCAGCAACCTGTGAACGGGCGAAAGCGCCAGTCCGCGGTTGACTATCTCGTTAAGCTCGTCGGCGTTGTAAGCAATACCTCCGCCTGATCCTCCCAGTGTAAAGGACGGCCGAACGATTATGGGATAACCGTTGCGGCGGGCGAAGACCCTGGCTTCGGACATGTTAGAGGCTAAGGCGCTTCTGGGAACATCAAGACCTATCTCGATCATGGCTTCTTTAAAAAGCAGACGATCCTCGGCGATGGAAATGGCCTCGGCGCCGGCTCCGATTATCTCGACTTTGTATTTATCCAGTATCCCGGCCTGCTGCAGGGATAAGGTGAGATTCAGGGCGGTCTGACCTCCCACGGTGGGAAGAACGGCGTCAGGGCGATCCTGCCCGATGATTGACTCGAGGAACTCCACGGTTAGAGGCTCGATATAGGTCCGGTCGGCCAGTTC
>CAZDAH010000181.1:0-272 GCA_964503405.1 uncultured Ignavibacteria bacterium | reverse complement strand
AATGACCGTCATGGGGCCCGGGCGCAGCTTCAGGATGATACTGCACGGAAAAGGCAGGGACATCGCGCAGACGCAATCCCTCGACAGTCTGATCGTTGAGGTTTATATGAGTGATTTCCACTCTGTTCGACGGCAATGAGTCAGCGTCAACGGCGAAACCATGATTATGCGAGGTTATCTCCACTTTTCGAGTCCGCAGGTCCATCACCGGATGATTCCCGCCTCGATGGCCGAATTTCAGCTTGTAGGTCCTTCCGCCTGCCGCCAATCCG
>CAZDAH010000180.1:0-2113 GCA_964503405.1 uncultured Ignavibacteria bacterium | reverse complement strand
CTTGACCCCCAAAATAAGACATATTCAGAAACAAGTCTGGCTTCTTTGAAACAGATGATGGCCGAGGCTGATACGGCTGAATATGAAGAAGAGGAAGAAGGATCAGATTACGAATGGACAGTTGATGTCAAGACATCGGATCAAGAAGTCGAAATAAACGGTTTCAAATCTTTCCCCGAGAAAACCACGATCGAATTCGACGGCGGCATCACCGGTGTGGTCGGCCCCAACGGATGCGGCAAATCTAATATACTCGATTCCATCAGGTGGGTGCTCGGAGAGCAGCGCACCAGCCTATTGCGCAGCTCCCGAATGGAGCAGATTATCTTCTCCGGAACATCGACCCTCAAGCCTACCGGAATGGCCGAGGTCACGCTCTTCATCAAGAATAACCGCGGGCTGCTGCCGATCGAGTACGACGACGTCTCCATCACCCGCCGCCTTTACCGCTCCGGCGAATCGGAATACATGATCAACAGGAATATCTGCCGCCTGAAAGATATCATCGAGCTTTTTTTCGATACGGGCATCGGGGCCCACGCCTACAGCGTTATCCAGCAGGGTATGATCGACTCCATCCTCTCCGACAAGACCGAGGACCGCCGATCGCTGTTTGAGGAGGCGGCAGGCGTCACCAAATACAAATACCGCAAAAAAGAAGCCGAGAACAAGCTGACCGCCACGGAGGCGGATCTATTGCGAATCGGCGACGTTATCTCCGAGATCGAAAATCAGGTCGTGACCCTGCGCCGCCAGGCCAAGAGGGCCAATCGTTTCGCCGAGCAGAAGAACAGGCTCAAAGAAATCGAATGCGCCATCACAGCCGGGAAATTGTTCGAGTCGGAGAAGCAGTACGGCGGTCTTTCCGAACAAAAGCGCGATCTTGACGCGCGAATCGCGGGTATCGCCGCGGAAATCGATAAGCTTCAGGTCGAATTGCATGAGAATAAACTCGCCCTTGCTGAAACCGAAAGGTCCGGCTCGGATATTCGTCAAAAAGAAGCTGAATTGACCTTGAAAGCGGCTGGATTTGAAAATGAGATAAAACTCTCCGATCATCGAATTGGATCGTCGTCGGAGGAAATACGGAAGGCGGTTGCCGATATATCGTCTCTGGAGACGAGAATAGAAAACCTCGGGAGATCCATTCAGGATAGCCGTATCAAACTGCAAGAGACCGAGACGGAAAAAGCATCATCGGCGGGGCAATGCGGGATTCTGGAACGAGAACTCGAGGATTTTTCGGGGAATCTGAATGGGGCCGAATCGGCCCTGGAGGCAAATAGAGCGGAGTGCTCGGCGTTATCCGAAAAGATTTCCGCTGTTAAGAGCGAGTTCGCCTTCCTGCGGGAATCGATTGAAAGCTCCGCCGCGAGGCTGAAGGACCTCGAGAAAAACGAGAACGATTTCGACAGAGTCCGCGACGAAAGCGTCAGCAGTCTTTCCGATATCGATAATTCCCGCCATAAAATCGCAGCGAAAATCGAGGAGTCGAAGGTTCAAATCGGCGTTCAATCGCGCGAGAAAGAGCGGATCGCCCGGGAATTGGCTGATTCGCGGGAGAGACTGGCCATCCTGCAGGCGGAGAAATCGGGTCTTGAGGCCAGGCGTGAACTTTTCGAGCAAATGATTGTAACAGGTGAGGGATATACCGGCGGCGCGGCCGCCTTAAGATCCTGGAAGGATGCTCCTGCCGGTATCATGCTGCCTTTGGCCGAATCGCTCGAGGTCCCGGAAGAATATCGCACGGCCGTGGCCGCCGCGCTCGGTGATATGGGCGAGATCGTGCCGGTCGGCTCTTATGATGACGCCTACGCCGCCATAGACTATCTGAAGTCGCGTTCGCTGGGTCGATGCGCGTTCCTGGTTATGGATAAAATAGCCTCGCTCCCCGGCGCGCTGTCCCGGCCGGCAGGCGGACATGGGTTCATGGGGTTTCTCGATCAGCTAGCAAAATGCCCCGATGATTACAGGCCCGCGGTTTCCTTGCTGCTGGGACGAGTCGGGCTGTTCGATTCCCGAAATTCGGCGGTAAACGCCGGGACGGAATGGGAGCATTGTACCCGCGTCACGCTCGACGGCCTCGTTCTGCTCGCATCGGGATTCGTCTCCG
>CAZDAH010000179.1:0-2387 GCA_964503405.1 uncultured Ignavibacteria bacterium | reverse complement strand
TGATGATGAACGGATCCCGCAGCGACTCGTACTGCGACGCCATGACGGCGTAGACGAGAACCAGCGCCAGGATCAGGGGGACCATCTCGAAGCCGAATTCCTCAAGAGACTCCGAGATCGCCTGTATCTCATACCGGTTAACGCGGCACCCGGTGAAGGCCACGGCCGCCTTAAGCATGCGAAACACCCTTCCTCCCGATAACATTATTCGATCTCCACCAGGCGTCTATTTTCGGGACAAAGATGAAAGCGGCTATGCCCAAAAGAAAGCCGGCAGCCAGGTCTATTACGTAGTGATGACGCAGGTAAACGGTCGAGAGGATCAGGCCCGCGCAGAATGGCAGCATCACCCAAAATAGCCATCGAACACGTTTGAATGCAAACATGAGCGAAAGCAACGTCACCGCGGCGTGCAGCGATGGAAACGCGGCCCGGGAATCGGAAGGCAGCAGATTGACCATCCGCAATGCCGCGTCGGCTATAGGTGTACCGTCGAATCCTACCGTGAACATGTCCTTTAGCATAATTCGCGGCGGGGCCGCCGGAAACAGAACATACAGGAAATAGCCCGCGTAAAAGCAGAGCACCACCGAAACAAGGGTCTCTCTGAACTCGGTTTTTCTCTTTTTCGAGTATAACGTGAGGGCCACGATCGGGGCGAATAGAAAAAATATCATATAGCAGAATGAGAACGCTTCGGTCAGCAACGGATGGATGAACCGTTCGGCCCATACCACCGGCTGGATCCCGAACATCCATTGATCTATGGCGATAAGCGTATCGTGAATATCATTCGGATTGGCAAAATGAATGGTGTCGTGAAGATTGGTATATATGGCCAGGCAATAGGCGAAGGGAAGCGAATCCCGCAGGAATGTCCATCGCGGACGAAATCTTATGATTATGGCGGTCAATCCAACCGCTGCAACAATGCCCAATACCCTTTGAACGTCCCCCAGGAAAACCCTGGGCACTTCACCGGTGGCCCTGAAGAATGAATAAGCCTTGATGGTGAGATATACCATCGGCCCGAAAAACAGCAGCGCCAAAAATTCCTCTATTCGGAATCTGAATATCCAACTGTACCAGGGGGCAGCCAATGACAGCCCGGAAGCCTTCCCCCGCTTTCTCTCTTCCGCTTTCTCAGCTATTATTCCGCCCATGGTCAGGTATATAAAACATCAAATGGTCAACGACAATCAAATTCTCTGCGGGAAGGCGGAAGTCGGGCTCGAAGCCTGAAATATCGATAATAGGAAAGGGAAACCTCGACGGTTTCCCTGTTAAAATTCCAGATTTATCCAGACTGAGAGGAGTATTTCTAACCGGCGGCTTCAGCCTCTCCGACCGCTTTTTTCTTTTTCGCCGTCTTTTTCGATTCGGCCTTGGCCTCTCCGCCCTCTTCAGATTTAGTCGCGGATTTTTTCCCCTTCTTCTTCGCATCCTCTACGAATTTTCTCGCGATATTCAACTCGAGCACTGATAACGACGCACCGTCGCCCAGCCTGCGGCCAAAAAAGGCTTTTTTCGTATAACCGCCGTTGAAATCCTTGAATTCGGGCGCCAACTCATCGAAGAGCTTCTTGACAGTTCCTCGGTTTCCCAGGACACTCAATGCCTGTCTGCGCGAATGAACGTCGCCCTTCTTGGCCAGCGTAATGAGCCTCTCGACCCTGCCCTGAAGTTCCTTTGCCCGGGTTGTGGTTGTCCTTATCCTGCCGTGCTCGATAAGCGAATTTGCCATATTGGACATCATGGCTTCCCGGTGAGGCCTTTTCACGCCCAGTTTTCTAACGTATTTACCGTGCCGCATCTATGATACCTTCGTTTCTTCGGCTTCAAGGTATTTATCAACATCCATTCCGAATGAGAGCCCCAATTCAGAGAGAATGGCGTTGAGCTCATTGAGCGATTTCCGCCCGAAATTGCGGTATTTTAGCATCTCCTGTTCCGTTTTCCTGACCAGGTCCTCGAGGGTGACAATATTGGCGGCATGAAGGCAGTTCGACGACCGCACCGAAAGCTCGAGTTCATCCACGCGCATTTTAAGCAGATTGCGAATACGCAGAATCTCCTCGTCGACCTCCTCCTCTTCCACCAGCTCTATCTCCTGGTCGATGCCGGCGAATATATTGAGATGGTCGCGGATCAATTTGGCGGAGAAAGTAATCGCCTCCTCCGGAGAAATCGTGCCGTCGGTGTGAACGTCTATAATGAGCTTATCATAATCCGTGCGTTGTCCGACCCTCGTATCCTCCACGGAATAGTTGACCTTGACCACGGGAGAAAACCTCGTGTCCATGAAAATCGTGCCGGCGGGTTTGCCGGCCCTATTGTTCTCGTCGGATGACACATAGCCGCGCCCTGAATCGACGTGCCCCGCCATG
>CAZDAH010000178.1:0-2514 GCA_964503405.1 uncultured Ignavibacteria bacterium | reverse complement strand
GTGTGCTGACCGGCTCGCAGAAGGACCGCGCGGCAGTGAGTAAATTCCGTAAAGAGCATCGTCCCGACTATATCACTGAAAGCGTAACGGATATACCGGTTTGAGCCTGCTGGCCTCATCGCGGGATACGTCGCGCTGGACTTTCGAAAAAGGGGCTGGCTTTTACGATCGCTCGCGTATCGTCAATCATTTCCTCAGCGAATGGGACAATCGAATCCTGGCGCTGAAACCTGAAACGCCCCTGCTCGATATGGGCTGCGCGACCGGCCGGACGTTTGTCAAATTCATCGAAAGCGGGTATGCCGACGTTTACGGGTTCGATCTGTCATTGAACTGCCTGAAAATCCTCAAAGGTAAGTTCCCGGATGAATCGCCGTCACTGGCTCGAGGGTTCATCGAGAACCTGCCCTATAAAAATGAGTCGTTTTCCAGCGCCCTTCTGTCAGGTGTCCTGCATCACCTGGAGGATCCCAAGGAGGCGTTCAGAGAAATCGCCCGGGTGCTCAAATCATCGGGAAAGCTCTTTATTGCCGAACCGCAGTTTCCTTTCGGGATCAGGCAGTTTATAAACATGATATTAGATATTTATCCTGTTACCGGCGACAGACGGTTCTATGCTCCGGAAATCGTCACTAAAATAGCGTCCTTGTGCGGTTTCCGTCAAATAATATCCCTTAACAAAGGGATATCATATATATTGGTTTTAGAGCGATGTTGAAATTCGGAATAATAGGGCTGCCCCAGTCAGGCAAATCGACAATCTTCAATGCCCTTTCCGGCGCGCACGCCGCAGTGGGAGATTATTCGACAGCAAAAGCGGCTAATTTCGCTATTGTAAAAATCCCTGATCCTCGAATCGACCGGCTGGTGGAGATTTTCCAGCCGAGAAAGATCACGCATGCCGAAGTTGAATATATCGATATTGCCGGGCTAACCCGCGACGCGTCGTCGGAGCGCAAAAAGGAAGCGGCCTATATTCATTCGATCCGCATGGCCGACGCTCTCCTGCAGGTGGTCCGCTGTTTCGACAATCCCGACGTGCCCCATCCGGACGGCTCCGTCGATCCCAAACGGGATATCGCCGAGGTCGATTCGGAACTTCTCCTGGCCGACATGATGGTTGTCGAAAACCGCTTGTCCAAACTGGAACGTCAGATGAAGGTGGCCGCCAAAGACAGGGATAAGGCCGAAGTCGGACTCTTGAAAAAGCTTCAAGAATCGTTGGAGAGCGAGAAACCGCTTCGGGAGTTGGATCTAACCGCCGGCGAGATTAAGCAGATCGGCACCTTCGGGTTTCTGACGCTCAAGCCTATGCTTTATATCCTCAACCTCGGCGAGAATCAACTCTCGGATCGCCATATATGGGAGGACGATTTCGCCTATCTTATCGAACTTACCGGCAGCGGCATAGCCAGCATCTGCGGGTCGCTGCAGATGGATATCGCCGGGCTGGCCGAGGCCGAGCGGGCCGATTTCATGCGTGAGTTGGGGATCGAGAGCGCGGCCTCGGACGTTATCATCAATAAGTCGTTCGGCCTGCTGGGGATGATCGTCTTTTTAACCGGCGGCGAAGAGGAGGTCCACTCCTGGCCGATCCGCCGGGGCACCAACGCTCACAGCGCGGCCGGGGAAATCCACTCGGATATCCAGCGGGGTTTTATCAAGGCCGAGGTAGCCGGGTACGACGATCTCGATAAGCTGGGAAGCTGGTCCAAGGCCCGCGACGTCGGCAAGCTGCATCTGCACGGCAAAGACTACATAGTGCAGGACGGGGATGTGATCTTGTTCAGGTTTAATGTGTAGGTGGTTGTCACGCAATCAATTATACTGTCATCTGTAAAGAATTTTCCGAATTAAGTTAATTTTTCGCTTGAAATTAAAAAGAGAAAATGACAAAAAATGATTATTGATGAAAAAAATGCTTGACAAGACTGAACATTTGTGCCTATATTTACGATATAGTATAGATAGACATGGCTAGGCAAACTAAAGTTTTCATGGACCCCGTTCACGGGCTTATAACCTTCGATAAGGAACGGGAAAAAGTGTTGCTGGAATTGATTGATACTCCAGAGTTTCAGAGGCTAAGGCGAATCAGGCAGTTGGGGGTTGCATGGGTCGCTTTCCATGGAGCTGTTCATTCTAGGTTTTCGCATTCACTGGGTGTATGTCATTTGGCCGGAATTTATATTGATAAATTATATGAATTATATGAAAAAGATCTTTTTCGAAATATAGACGAATTTCAGGAAACTAGACTCCTAATTAGATGTGCGGCACTATTACATGATATCGGACATGGGCCGTTTTCGCACACTTTTGAAGGTGCTCTAAAAAATGTTAGAGAAAATTATAATTTAGATCATGAATCATGGACTATTAAAATAATCTCCGACAGCAGTACTGCAATTAATCACGTTCTTTCTCACTATAAGATTAACACTGCCGATCTGGTAAGAATGAGTTACTTTCAAAAGGTGTGGAAATTGGTAAAAAAGTAGCGTAGCCTTTCGC
>CAZDAH010000177.1:281-2657 GCA_964503405.1 uncultured Ignavibacteria bacterium | reverse complement strand
GATGCTGGGGACGGGCAGGCGGGGTGAGCGAGACATTCGGACTGGAACTCTGACCCGCCGAATATCATCGAAAACTGCTTTGCGGCGGTCGATCAGGATCTCAGAAGCAAAACCGTCTCGTCTTTCATCAAAACCCAGAGGGTGTAGATGCCCAAGGCGGTTCCGAAGGGGAAATTCAGCAAATCGAGGATTGATACAACGATCAGGAGTATCCGCGCCCACTCTTTGCGTTTGAGAAGGTAAATCCCACCGATGATTCCGGGAAGCGACAGAACGGAGATTAAGGCTCCCAGGAACCAGGCCACGATAGCCAGGATGGCGATGGCCGTCTCGTCGCCGGATATCATCCCGGCCCCGACGATTATCAGGAACATGAAGGCCGCAACGATAATCCCGATTACTCCCATCACGATCTGAAGCCAGGCAACCACGGGAATATGTTTTTCCATAATTTTCTCCCGGAAGAATTCTCTTTTTTAGATTAATATACGTATTTTCCGCCAAAAGATTCACAAATATGTCGGCTAAAGGCAACTTATCTGGACCCGTCCCCGCTTGGTCAGACTCAAACGTCAGATCCGCCGTCTCAACCGGCGGCCTCCGCCTTTGTGTCTCCGCCGGAATCACGTTTCAAGAACCAAGGGAAAACTTGTCGTCCGATGGCCAGCCGTCGCAGAATGGAATATCCGACGAACTGTATCATAATCGGAATTCCCTTTTCGCGCGGTTCCTTGAAAGTCAGCACCAAAAACGCGGCCAGGAAACGCAAAACGCTCGAAATAGCGAAAACCAGGTGATAATTTATGATGGTCTGATTCCCTATGTGCCAATGTATGGCCGACCAGTTCTGGGCCAGAAGCCCTCCGATGATCGAGGCGGCGAAAAAGGAAAGCCCGGTGACGACCGAGAACATGGCCAGATATACCGTCCGACCGCTTTTGGGGCTGTTGGCGATCGGAATATTAAACGCCGCCAGGTTAAAGCCGGCCCAGAGGAATCCGGAGTATATCGATTCGAATACCAGTATACCGAGATGACCCTCTCTCGGTATGAACCACAAAAGCGGTATCAGGGCGATCCCGAAGGCGGTGAATCCGACGACAGGTTTGCATCCGAATCGATCGATTACCTTGCCCCACGATTTATTCAGAAGTATGGCGATCAAGGCTGCCGCGCTGGTGTATATCGAGATTAGGGTGAAGTTCATCTTGAGGACGTTGAGCATGTGCGGGGCGAAAAAGGGAGCCGATATTCCGATGGCGAAATTCCAGACGAAAAAGACCTTCAACAATTGCCGGAATTCGCGATCGCGCAACGGCTGGAAGAGGCGTGCCCAGTCGCCGTTTGTCCTGAGAGATGCAGCGGGCCTGTCGGGCAATCGTTTCAGGATGATCACGGCGGCCAGGGCAAACAACGAACCGATTCCCATGATTATGGCGTAGCCGGCTTGTTCCAGGTTCATAGACGTGAATTTGTCGATGATCATTCCGCCCAGTATTAACGATGAAATCGTGGCGGCGGAAACCGAGATATTGCGAACCCCGAAGTAGCGTCCGCGAATCTTATCCGGGACGATTTCGGCCATCCAGGAGAGCCACCCGGGAGTCGCCATCATCACCGTGGCATTCGAGAAAATAACCAATACGATAAGCGCTTCGAGGCGCCAGCCGACGGGAATGAACAGGAATAGCAGCAGGAGCCACCAGACCTGACGTCCAACCAACAGGCCCCAGTAAGTGATGCTTTTCCTTTTTCCGGTATGATCGATCAGGTAAGCAGAGAGTATCTGGATGATTTGCAGGAGAAAAGGAATCGCAGCCAGCAGGGCGATTTCGAAATCATTGGCGCCGAACATGAGAGCCAGGCCCGTGAGGAAGACTCCGCCGGTGAACATGATAAACACGGTGGCGAAGGCGCCTTCCATGGTGATATGCACCAGCCATCTCCTGACTTCGGGTATATGCCTGTTGATAACGCCGTGATTCGGCGCTGTTGTAATCACCTGATCTGCCTGTCTACAATGTGCGACGTTCCTGCGGCCTCTGGCGGCCGAGTCGAGCAATTATCCGCGTTTACAATTTCGCAGCGACCGCCTCGGCGACCTCGAGGGAAGAATTCGATCCGCCCATGTCGTAGGTTCGCACGTTGCCTTCCTTAATAACGCCGGCTATCGCTTCTTCAAGCGCGCCGGACTTGTTGCTTTCCCCCAGCCAGTCGAGCATGAGCTTGACGGTCAAGAGCGTGGCCATAGAATTGACTTTATACAGGCCCGCGTATTTTGGGGCGGAACCATGTGTCGGCTCGAAAACCGCGTAGTCGTCGCCGATATTCCCCGAGCTGGCGAATCCCAGACCTCCGACGAGCTGGGCGGCCGGG
>CAZDAH010000177.1:0-271 GCA_964503405.1 uncultured Ignavibacteria bacterium | reverse complement strand
CCAGGTCCGATATTATATCGCCGAACATGTTCGACGTCACCAGGATCGAATAGTCCTGCGGATTTTTCAAAAGCCACATGCACATAGCGTCGATATTGGCCTCCCGAAGCGGAATGCCTGGAAATTCTCCCGCCACCCTGCGGGCGGTCCGCACCATCAGCCCCGAAGTTTCCCTGATAACGTTGGGCTTTTCCACGATCGTAACCGAGCTTTTGCCATATTCTTTCGCGTATTCGAAAGCCGCCCTGACGATATTCTCCGAGGCTTTTTC
>CAZDAH010000176.1:0-2872 GCA_964503405.1 uncultured Ignavibacteria bacterium | reverse complement strand
AATACCTCCTGGCCCCGATCACTGCCTCGATCAGCCGATCGACCTCGTCCATAGTATTGTAGATATAGAAACTCGCGCGGGCTGTAGCCGGTACCCCCAGTTTCTTCATCAGGGGCTGGGCGCAATGATGACCCGCTCTTATGGCAACACCTCGCGAGTCGAGGAAAGTGGCCAGATCATGAGGGTGAACCGAATTATCAACGAAAGAAATGGCCCCGCCCCGCATCTCTGCATCCGAAGGACCGAATATCCGGAGATGATTCAATCTTCCGAGCTTTTCCAATGCGTATGAAGTCAACTCCTTTTCGTGTTGACGCACCGCCTCCATGCCCAGAGCGAGGAGATAGTCGATGGCGGGGGAGAATCCGACCGCTCCGGCGATATTGGGCGTTCCCGCTTCGAACTTCCACGGCAGCGTATTCCAGGTCGCTCTATGATATTCCACGGTCTCGATCATCTCGCCGCCGTAGAGAAACGGCTCCATTTCCTCGAGGATCGATTGTTTCCCGTATAATATTCCGATGCCTGTGGGGCCGAGCATTTTATGAGCTGAAAATACGAAGAAATCCGCGCCCATCGTAAGAACATCCAGCGGGAGATGCGGCGCGCTCTGGGCGCCGTCCACCAGCACCACAGCGCCTCTTCTATGAGCCGTCTCGATAATATCCTCGACAGGATTGATGGTCGCCAGAACGTTAGACATATGAGTTACGGAAACTAATTTGGTGTTTGCTGAAATAATCTTGTCCATTTCGCCAAGATCGAGAATCCCCTCGGCGGTTATGGGGATATATTCGAGTTCTGCGCCCGTTTCTTTCGCCAGCACGATCCAGGGCACCAGGTTGGCGTGATGCTCCATCTCGGTGAGAACGATCCTGTCGCCGGCCTTGATATTCTTCCGGCCCCAGCTAAAGGCGACAAGATTGATCGCCGCCGTGGCGTTGGACGTATAAATTATCTCCTCTGTTTTCACGCCGCCTATGAACCGGGCGATCTTCTCCCTGGTATTTTCGAACGCCGCGGTCGCCTCCTCGGCCAGGGTATGAATCCCGCGATGGACGTTGGCGTTGAAGTACTCGTAATACCTGTCGATAGAGTCGAGAACAACCCGCGGTTTCTGAGTGGTGGCGGCATTATCCAGATACACCAGCTTTTCTCTGCCCACCGTCCTTTGCAGGATCGGGAAATCGAACCTGATCTTGATCGGATCGAAGGCTATCCGAGTGTCTTTTGCATTCAACGTCATTCCCATGTCGGCTCGTTCGCTCGAGGCGATTACTCCCGTCCGTTTGGGGCCACTAATATCGCGCCGTCTTCAATCTTCACCGGGTAAGCCGATATCCCGAATATTGCCGGCATGCGGGTTACCGCGCCGGTCTTGAGATCGAACCGGGCGCCGTGCCGGACACATTGAATCTGCCCGTCGACTATGTCGCCGTCGGCCAGTTCCGCGCCGTCGTGAGTACATACGTCGTCGAGGGCATACACGTCGCCCTTATATCGGGCCAGCAATATCACCTTATCTTCGATAATGACCGTTTTCAGCGCTCCCTCGGCCAGTTCGGAAACGCCGCAGACCTTCACGAATTCATCGGGCATCAGTCTGTTCCCAGTTTCGCGGCGACAGCTTCCCTGAATATTTGGCCTACGTTGTCCGGAACCCTGTCCAGAATCGAATTCACGAACCCCTCGACGACGGCGGTCACCGCCTCGTTTCTGTTGAAGCCGCGGCTTCTCAGGTAGAATATCATTTCCGGGTCGATCGGCCCCATGGTGGCCCCGTGGGTGCAGCGCACCTCGTCAGTAAGAATCTCTAATTCCGGGATCGACTCCGCCCTGGCTCCGCGATTGAGAAGCAGATTCCTGTTTTCCTGATAGGCCTCGCAATTGAGAGCGTCCTTCTCTATACGGATCAGCCCGGTATAGGCCGAGTCGCTCTTGTCCTTGAGAACCACTTTGAAATCGAGATCCGAATAAGTATCTCCCGCGGTATGATGATGACGGGTGTGGTAGTCGAAATGCTGTTTTCTGTCGGCGAATACAATGCCGTCCATGCGGCTGTTGGCCCCTCTTCCATCGATCTTCACTCCCGCGTTCACTTTGACAGTCGATCCGCCGAATCCGCCGAATATCGATTGCAGGTTCGTGTCGCGCCCTATCACGGCGCGATAAGTCACCAGCCCGCGGGCCTCGTCGTTGGCGCGCTGAAGGTTTACGTACTTCAGGTTGGCGGCGTTTCCGGCGAAAAGATCGATCACGCAATTATATTGGCGATTGTCAGCCTGCTCCGACGGCAGGTAATCGTCGACAATGGTCGCTTCCGAGTTGTCGCCGACCACGACCAGCAGCCTGCGAAATTCGTAAGGACCGTGAAGTATGCTCTTAATGTTTATCGGGTCTTTTACGACCGTATTATCCGGTATGTATAAGAACCATCCCCGATTCCAAAGGGCGATATTCAACGCCTCGTAACGGCCGAAATCGCCGCCGGTAAGCTGCCCCAGGTATTTTCCGACCAGGGCGGCGTTCATTCTTACGGCGGAAAAGAGGTCTTTGAATATCACTCCCTTTTCTTTCAATTCCGAGGTGATCCGGAAATTTTTTTCAAGTTCTCCCTTTTCCGCTGCGGGGCCGCCGTTGTCCCCGTTGCCTATCGAGGGAAGGGCGAATTCCGATGGCAGCAGTTTCTCGATCTCGAATTTAGCCGGATCGGTATATCGCCACAGTTGCGACGCCCTGATGGGAATATCGGAAGTATGGTAATTGTTCCAGCCATCCCGGCGAAGCCTGTAAAACCATTCCGGTTCGGATTCGTCGATCTGTCTGAAGGGAACCGGGCTTTTCGTTCTCGAGAGCACGATCTTATCCAACT
>CAZDAH010000175.1:915-2875 GCA_964503405.1 uncultured Ignavibacteria bacterium | reverse complement strand
GTTCAATACCGCCGTTTGCGGAATCGCCGGCGAGCACAGGAATGTGATGGGAACAATGACCGGAGTGGAGACTCCCTTCAGGTACTTCCTTGATATGGGGCATATGGACAGCCGCACGGTGAATGTCTGCGACAATACATCGTTCGCGCCATCGGCCAACGACGACGGCAGCGGGACGGTGGTGGCCATGGAGATGGCCCGGGTGATGAGCCGATACCCCTTCGAATCGACAGTGATAATAATGATAGTGACAGGCGAGGATCAGGGATTATACGGCAGCTCGGCCTATGCCAACTGGGCATTCCAAAACGATATCCGGGTCGGCGCGGTTATCACCAACGACGTTGTCGGCAATATCGAAGGCTGCGAGAATCCAAGTTGCCCGCCCGGAGAACCGGTGATTATTGACAGCGCGTCGGTGCGGCATTTCTCGGGCGCGCCGGCCGACGGAGTTTCGCGTCAACTGACCAGGTATATGAAACTCAAGGCCATGGAGTATGTCGAGGATTTTACCGTCAACCTCATACCCGCGCTCGATCGCCCGGGCAGATCGGGCGACCATGTTCCGTTCCATAATTACGGCTACCCCGCCGCCAGGTTTACCGAGGCACATGAGAACGGAGATGGCAGCGGCAATAACGGACGACAGCATAATGAGCACGATATTATCAGCGATTTGAATACTAACGCCGGTTATATGGCCAATATCGCCAGAATAAACATTGCCGGGATGGCCAGCCTGGCCCTGGCGCCGGATTCCCCTGGAGAACTCGAAGCGGCCGACATGGGCGATGGAAGCCGGGCGCTTCTGACGTGGTCCGATGAGCAGCATGAACCCGATTTCAGCGGCTACAGGATCGCGGTCAGGCCGGACAGCGAGCTTTTCTACACTGATATTGTCGACGTCGGAGACGTCAATGAACATATCCTTGACGGACTGTCCGACGGCCAGAGATATTATTTGAGCGTTTCCGCCTACGATTCCGACGGCAACGAGAGCCTCTTCTGTCGGGAACTTGAGTTTGCCCCTATGTCGATCCCGGACGCGCCCGCGGGAATCGAAGCGACTTCCAGGTGGAACAGTATATTTATCGACTGGTCTCCCAACCAGGAAATCGATTTGGCCTCTTACAACGTCTATCGACAAGCTCCCAACCAGGAGCAACCAGAGATGATCGGATCGGTTGATTATCACATTAGCGAATGGACCGATATCTGGGCGGCGCCCCGCGTGCTTTATACATATTTCGCAACGGCCGTTGACAATGACTCGAATGAAAGCGAATTTTCGGATTCTGTCCTCGGACAACTGGCCACCCACGACAATGGAATCCTGATTGTCGACGGCACCCTCAATGGCGGTGGCAACCCCTTCCAGCCTACCGACGAGGAAGTCGATATTTATTACGGCCAATTGACCGACGGCTTCAACGTGAGCGGTCTTTGGGATATCATCGACAGCAGCGGTATCGATGTCGAACTGCGGGACGCTCATCTGTCTCCATATTCGGTCGTACTGCTGCACAGCGATCGACCCGGTTCTCAGATATACGACGATACAACAGCTTATAGGAAATACCTCGATAACGGCGGACGCCTCCTGGTCGGGGGCTGGAATCTCTCCCTGGCCATAGGGGGATCGGCCGTTGACTCCGTCGATTTTCCCGACGGATCGTTTTTCCAGGATTACCTGAAAGTCGATAGAGTGACCGTATCGTCGTCGCAAAACCGCGACTTCGTCATGGCCCCGTCGCTTCTGCCGTCGGAATACCCCGATCTCATAATAGACAGCCTGAAAGTTCCGGTGTTCGAAAACCGGCTATTCAGAATGGAAGCGTTCTTCGGCCAGCTTTTGGATCAGTCTGAGCCGCTGTTCACGTATTATTCCTCCCTGGGCTACGATTTCCCGCTGCACGGTCAGCCCGAGGTCGCCTTTTTCCGTTGCCGACGCGATCACTTC
>CAZDAH010000175.1:0-905 GCA_964503405.1 uncultured Ignavibacteria bacterium | reverse complement strand
CGCTGCACGGTCAGCCCGTGGGCCTGCGTTACCTAGGCGACGATTTCCGGGCCGCAGTAATCGACGTTCCCCTGTTCTTCATTAAACAGGAGATAGCCGAAGCCGTGGTTCATCAGGCTCTAAGCGACCTGGGAGAAGCGCAAACCGGTCTATCCGAAAACGATAGTGGCCCGCTGCCGAGACGAACCGACATAATCTCGAATTTCCCCAATCCTCTCAACTCGTCGACAATAATATCATTCGAACTGCCTGTCTCGGGAATGGCGCGGCTGGAAATTTACAATCTCCTGGGGCAGAAAGCGGCAACCGTTATAGATTCCTATTTGCCCGCGGGAAGCCATACGTTCGGCTGGAATGCCGAGGGATTACCATCGGGGATCTATTTCGCCCGTCTGCGTTCGAACGGCGCCGCCGATGATATCAGAATGACGATTCTAAAATAAATGATCGCTCATTCAGTTACTCCGGGCAGCAGATATAGCCACCCACCGGCGCCCAGGAAAAATCTTGCCCGCTTCAATATGGTTCTGTAGGTTGCGAAGCATGCAACAACGCGAATTGGAGGAATTGAATGAGCGGCGTATACTCGCTTGTCATAGTTTCGACGATATTATCGGCGATGACTGCCGCCGGTAATCTGGACAATCCTCCGGATGTAGTATCGGCCCTGGAACTGTCGGGGGAGAACAGATTCGAACTCGAAAATGTGCTTAAGCAATATGACGACCCGGAGGACTCCCTCAAGCTGCGGGCCGCGTACTACCTCGTGGCCAACATGGAAGGGCATGGATACGTGACTTATTACATGTGCGACAGCAGCGGCGCGCGAATAGAATTCAACGTGCTCGATAACCCCGATTTCGATGCGCTTCTGGAGGCGGCGGAATCCATCGGGGATCTGCGGG
>CAZDAH010000174.1:0-3092 GCA_964503405.1 uncultured Ignavibacteria bacterium | reverse complement strand
CGCCGCGAGGCCCTTGGTGCTGGACATGACCACGACCATCGTGTCCTCGTTCCAGGGCGCGTCGCTCTCGGGCGTGCGCCGGCCGCCCCGTGCTGGCCGGCCATGACGAAGCACCGGTATCCGGGCAGGGGCACAATCCCCAGGTTGGGCACTTTCGTGGTAAACGGGTAGTCGGCGATCTTGGGGTTAGCCCTGGAGAGCCGCGAGAGGAGCGTCGACTTGCCGGCGTTCGGCAGGCCGACAAGGCCGACGTCGGCAATGCTCTTAAGCTCCAGAGAGACCTTCAACCTCTCCCCCGGCGTTCCCTCTTCCGCCTTTCTGGGCGCTTGATTTACCGGGGATTTGAACCTGGTATTTCCCTTTCCCCCTTTACCGCCTCGGGCCAACAGTACTTCTTTCCCGTCGGAATCGAGATCAGCCAGAACGGCCCCGGATTCGAGATTCATCACCACGGTTCCCAAGGGCAGATCGATATATAACGGCTTGCCGCTTTCTCCGGTGCGGTTGTTGGGGCCGCCCTGTTTGCCTGAATCGGCCGCAAAACGTTTCTTATATCGGAAGTCGAGCAGGGTCGACTGGTTTGACGTTGCCCTGACGAAGACGTCCGCCCCCCTGCCTCCGTCGCCGCCGTCAGGGCCGCCTTTGGGCACGTATTTTTCTCGCCGGAAACTGACCAGCCCGTTGCCGCCGTCGCCGGCGGCAATCTCTATTTCGGCATAGTCGACGAACAATTCTTCAGCCCTGAGAGAATATCTTGGAGAGGATATTCTGCAGTTCCTGGGGATCGATATTTCGATAAAGCCGGCCGTCATGGGCGTAAGATATTTGCCCGGTCTCTTCGGAGACGATCACGGCGACAGCATCTGAATCCTCGGTTACGCCAACCCCGGCTTTATGCCGCATGCCGTTGAGACGATGATAGGCGGGATTTTGCGATAATGGCAAGGTGCAATTGGCCGCCAGAAGCTGATTGCCCCTGATGACCACGGCGCCGTCGTGCAGCGGGGTGTAGGGGGTGAACACGGTTTGCAAGAGCTCGGCGGAAACGTCCGAATTGACAGGTTTTCCCGATTCGATAATGCTCTTCAGTTTGACGTTGCCCTCGAGAACGATCAGGGCGCCGTAGTGCATCTCGGCCAGTTTCTGAGCCGCCGATACGATGGAATCGGAAGTGCCTTTGAGCTCTGGGCTGATTATCAGCCTGAAAAGCCTGCTCTGACCCAATTTTACCAGCGCCCTTCTCAGTTCCGGCTGGAACAGGACCGCCAGTATTATTACACCGGCGATCAGGATATTCGAAAACAGCCATTTGACCATGTCCAGGTCGAACCAGAAGGCGGCGAAACTGACTGCGAAAACGATGAACAGCCCGATTATAAGCTGTACCGAACGCGCCTCCTTGAGAAACATCAGAGCGCGGTAGAAGAAATACGACACGATCAGGACGTCGACAAAGTCGATGAAAGTGAAATGCAGAAATCCGATTCTCATAAACAAGACGGTTCTTCAGGCCGCGACAATCCTTTCGAGGATCGTCAACGCCCTCCTTGTTTCGGCTACGTCGTGCACCCTGACAATATCAGCGCCGTTTAAGACAGCATACAAGGCGCTGGTCAGCGACCCCTCCAGCCTGTTATCGACATCCAGATCAAGAGTGTTCCCTATGAAGGATTTCCTCGACGCCCCCACCAGCAGGTGATATCCGGTTTCCAGGAATCGATGGAGGTTCTTCAGTATGGTGAAATTCCCCTCGACCGATTTCCCGAAACCGATTCCCGGATCGATAATGATTTTCTCTTTCGCCACTCCGGCGACCGCGGCCCGTTCGGCTGCGTCTTTCAGGTACGAAAGAATCTCACCGATTATATCGTCATATTGAGTGTCATCCTGCATGTTTTTCGGCGTACCGCGCATATGCATCAGGACGAGATAAGCGTGAAATTCCGCCGCCGTTTTCCCCATTTCGGGGTCGACGCTCATCGACGATATATCATTTATCATACAGGCACCGGCCCGGAGCGCCTGTCCGGCCACTTCCGATTTGACGGTATCGATGGATATGGGGATTTTCTTTTTTTTCGCCAGCTTTTTTATCACCGGCAATACCCTGTCAAGTTCCACTTCGATCAAGACTCCCTCCGAGCCCGGCCTTGAGGACTCGCCCCCGATATCGATGATATCGGCTCCCGATTCAATCAGCGACAAGGCGTGGTCATATGCTTTTTCATGATCGAAAAAACGGCCGCCGTCCGAAAACGAATCAGGCGTGATATTGACTACGCCCATTATCAGGGGACGAATTCCAAGCTCCGATATTATCCCCGGCAAGTCCTCCCTCCGTACTGCTACAATGACTTGATGAGAATCAGGGCCTCTTCACGAGTCGCATCTTTTTTCAACGCTCCGCGAACCGCCGAACTGATTGTTTTAATTCCGGGCTGACGCAAACCGCGCATGGTCAGGCAGAGCTGTTCGGCCTCAACCACCACCAGCACTCCCTTGGGCTGCAGAGCGCTCACGATAGTATCGGCGATTTGCGTGGTCATCCTCTCCTGGATCTGCGGCCTGCGCGATATAGCCTCCACCACCCTGACCAGCCGCGAAAACCCGGTGATGGTGTTATTCTCGGGGATATAAGCGATATGCACTTTGCCGAAAAACGGCAGCAGGTGATGTTCGCAAATGGAGAAAAACGTTATATCCCTGGCGATAATGAGTTCATCCCGGTTTTCGGCATGATAGAGTTTCAACGATCGGCGGGGATCCTCGGAAATGCCGGAAAAGAACTCGCAGTAGAATTCCGCTACCCTCTCGGGCGTATCCTTCATGCCGTCGGAGGAGCGATCGAAGCCGAGGCCGTCCAGGATCAGCTCGACTCCTTTTACCACGCCGGCTTTATCCATTCGTCCCTTTTTCGCCCTTGGAATCCGACTTTTTCGCTGTTTGGGGATCGCCTCCGCCTTCGTACTCTCTCAGCAGCCTGTCTATCTCCTCGCCGTCCAGAATCTCCTTCTCCAAGAGCGCGTCGGCCAGGGGCGCGAGTTTGCCGAAATTTCCTTTGAGCAGACTTGTAGCAGTGGACTCCGCCTCTC
>CAZDAH010000173.1:0-3158 GCA_964503405.1 uncultured Ignavibacteria bacterium | reverse complement strand
ATCTTGGCGATCATCTTGGGAATATCGTCGGGATGATATTGAAGATCCGCCGGGTAGAACACGAATATCGACCCTCGGGCTGCTTTGAATCCGGTATCGAGGGCGGCGGTCAATCCCTGGTTTCTGTAATGGGTGGCGGTTTTCAGCCAACTGTACCTGGAGGCCGCCTGCCTGGCCAGTCCGCCGGTTCCGTCGCTGGAACCGTCATCGACATATACGACTTCCCAATCGCTGAACCTGTTCATGACATCGTTGAACTGCGCTAATAGCGGCTGAACGTTATCACGCTCATTATAGGCCGGTATTATCACGCTGACTCTGATTCTCCGCCGCTCTCCCTGATCTTTAGGGCTTCTTTTCTTCTCTCCGCTTCTCACGGGCGCTCTGTCGCGTTCGCGGCGGGGCGGCGGCCTGCGGTCGTGGCCGCGATCGTCGCGGCGCGCCGTCTCTCTCCCCGGAGCCTCGATCGGATTACGAGCCGCGAGAGCCGTATCACGCTTGAATAGAGGAACCGGGATTTTCGGCTCCTCTTTTTGTACCTGCTCGCTTTGAATCAGCTTCTCCTCGTCCTGGTTTTGGGGCGGTATCGGTTTTGCCCGTTTCAGTCTCTTGCGGCCGTAAAGTTTTTCGCTGCCTTCCATTAATTAACGCTCTTTCTTTTGGTTAACGATTTATTCCATTTCGCGTTCTTCTATCGCATATTAGTCCATAATACCATTAATGATCAAAAGGCACAAGCTATTATCCTCTGCCGAGTGGGGATTATGAGATCAACCTTCACCGAACGATCTCAGGGACAGATGCTCCCGTTTCAGGTAATAAAGCCCGAGGGCCGTTACAGGGACATATTGGCATAACCAAAGGACAATGGAAAATGAAAGCGATTGCGCTTTGGAGATGCCGGCCAGACCCAGAGATTCGCAAAGAGTACCGATAGCGGGCGCGGGAGCATGCGCGAAAGCGGGCGCCATCATCGTGAAGGTCTCGATATTCTCAATCGAGAGCTCGAATCCGATTATATTCATATTGTTCATAAACGCGAACGCTCCTATCACTCCCACCTGAAATACGCCGATGAATCCGGGAGCCGACGGCAGCATGACCGCGGCGGCCACAAACAAGAGCAATATGAACGAGGAGACAGGATTAGGATACAGCCCGAAGGCCATGAAGACGAAATAATTCGATAACGCGGTGATCACCCACAAACCCAGAGACCAGAGAGCTATACGCCCCAATGCCCCGTACTCCCCGAATACGGCCAGTCCGTCGACGAATTTGCGGATAATCTTGGCGGCTTTCTCCTTGACGATTAAAGGCATGAAAGCGAAGAATATCGAGAAAATCCTGATCAATAGACTGGCCCTGCCTCTGAGGAGTAACAGGGTTAACACCACCGCGGCATTCAGTATGAGCGAAATTATCCCGAATTTGCGCACGTCCGGGGGGACGGTGACGCTGAGGAATACAAGCCAGAACATGATCATCAGCGCCAGGCTGTCGAAAATCCGCTCGATTACGACCGTCGCGAATATCGATGATCTCGATTCTCCGGTCTTGATACCCAGAGAATACGCCCTGATTATCTCCCCCAGCCGTACCGGGAGAACATTATTGGCCATAAAGCCGATCATCACCGGTGGAAACAGGGTTTTGGTCTGAAACGACCTTACCGGCATCAGCAGATACTTCCATCGAACGGCCCGCATAAGCATCGTGGAAATTATCAGGATCATATTGGGCAACAGCCAGAGATAATTGATTTTCTTGAATGAACGGACGACCTCTCCGGGATCGACCCGCCGTACGGCGAAATAAACGAACACCGCGCTTATCAGAAGTCCGATTACGACGTTAATTCTGTTTTTCACCGAGCTTCGATTATTCCCTTCAAAATTCTCTCGGTCGCCTCCGCGGCCTTATCCCAGGAGAATCCCGCCGCCCAGCGCAGGCCGCCCATCTCCAGGCTGCGGCGGTATTCGACGTCTTTCAGAATCCTGACGGCCTTCTGGGCGTAGTCATCGATATTGCCGTATTCGAACAAGAGGCCGGATCGTCCCTCGTCCACGGAATCCTGCAATCCGGGCACTCTGGCTGCAAGCACCGCAGTTCCGCAGGCGTTGGCTTCTATGTTGGAAAGCCCCCAGCCTTCTTTCAGCGACGCGTACACGGAAAGGTGAGATCGGCGCAGATACGAGACCTTTTCGGATTCGGGGATAAAACCCTTGAAATCCACGCGTTTATTCAGATCCATGGTTTCCGTAAGATTCTCCAGCGCCTGACGATGATCCCCCGAACCGATTATCACCAGCCTGGCGCCGGGAATCTCGGCCAGGATTTTGGGCATGGCCATAATTGCCGTTTCGATGGTCTTATATTTTTTCAGCCTCCCGACATAAACGATGGTTGTCTCCGCGAACTTGGGGACCTCGGGATCGAATTTATAAACGGACTTGTCTATGCCGCATTCCACTACCTCGATATTCTCCGACGGTATCCCCCGTCGGGCCAGTTCCGCGGCCGTGGAATTGGATATCACCATGAAACGGTTGCCTCTGTATACCCTCGTTACGGGTTTCTCAGCCAGGTAGATATAGGCCCCGAGCACGAAATTTATCTCCCGAAAGATGGCGTCGGCGAAAAGATGCGGAACCACTATCAAAGTCGGAAGCTTCTGAAACAGCGGAGTGTAGAAGGGGATTTTATTTATATCCTCGACGACGACGTCGTATCTGTTTTCCCTGATGAGTCTCCTGGCCGCGAACGGAACAACCCAGTTGAAATTGTACCGAGCGCCGTGTCTGTAAACCGTAATTCCGCCGGATACGTCTCTGCCTGGCCCGCCTGGGAAGTTGCTGCAGAGCAGATCCACCCTGTGCCCCTGCCGGGCGAGACGTCTTAGAATTTCCTCGAGATGAACCTCCGCCCCGCCGGCTTGAGGGTTCTTAAGATCCTGCCAGTTTATCGCCAGTATTCTCATCTTCCCGGCCTCGGAAGCGGGGGCATCTGCCTGAATTTCTCGACCACCTGATCGATCATATTCGTGATATTGGGATCGCCGATGTTCTTCTCGCGGAATCGAGCTACAAGGGCGTCGAACGATCCCATATCCCCCTGTTGATGATAAATGGCGCCCAGGTTGTTCAAGGCGGCGATCG
>CAZDAH010000172.1:2860-3220 GCA_964503405.1 uncultured Ignavibacteria bacterium | reverse complement strand
GGCCGGTTTATCGAATTCCACTCTGAATCCGTTCATGTTGTTGATTAAAATGCCTCCCGGATAAGGATAGCTGCCAAAATTGGCCCGCACCCCGTGGGTCTTTTCCCAGACGATATCCCTTTTGAAAACGAAACCGATTTCCTCCATCAGATCGATAGTTCGTCCGACTAGATTCAAGGAGCGATATCCCCCGTTATTCCGGATTGGGAGATTCATGATGTTGACGACTGCTTTTCTACCTGGACGCAAGACCCTGTGGACCTCTCTCCATACATGGCTTATTGCCTCGAACCACTCATCAAGATCGTGGATATTTCCGAGATCACCTTCAATGGGCCTTTGGGAATACACCTTGGCGTT
>CAZDAH010000172.1:1731-2850 GCA_964503405.1 uncultured Ignavibacteria bacterium | reverse complement strand
AAGGGGGCGACGTAACCATCAAATGCACCGACTCATCGGCCAGTTGGTTCATCCGAGCGGAACTCTTGATGAATACGGTCTGGGAAGTGCCGTTGGCCGTCATCCGGAACGGATGGGGTCTGATATTATCTGAATCGCCGCGCATTCCTTATTTTCCGTAAAACAAACCTGATAATATTGAAGCCTAAGAACCGTGACGAATAGATCAGGGCAATGATCAGAAAGGCCACCGACAATACAGCGGCTGCCGGATCATCTCCGAGCATGGCCTTAAGCGCGCTGACTAAGATGACGATGCCGACTAATATCAAAAGTCCAACGCTTATCGGTTTTATCAACGAGAATGTCCGTATTAATAAGGGCGTTCGACCTGCCGGTTCAGACAACTCAGCCCGGCCACATTCACCGCAAAAATTGGCATCCGCCGGATTGACATGCCCCGCCGAACAAATCCTCTCTCCCCACGTCCTGCCGCAATAGCGGCATCTTGCGGGCGTACCGATGTTCCACCTGCTGCAATGAGGGCAGAATTTCATGAACGTTTATTCTCTCCTGCTATATTAAAAAGAACCCTGATTTCCGAACCACCGGACCGTAGCCATCGGGCTTCGGTAAGCCGGTTCCCCTTCATGTGCCGGTCAGCGCTGAACCAGAAGATGTCGGAGGAAAGCTCATCCGCGATTTTTTTGAGGCTATCGCGACGCTCTATAGAGTTAGTGACCACGAAAACGTAGAAAGTCTTCAAGCCATACGCCTGTTCGTAAAGCCCCAGATTCCCGAAGTCAAGATATGTCCTGAACTTGGTCCGCAGTTTCTCCAGGCCGCTCGTGCCCCGGTCGATCTCCAGAAAAAACGAGTAGAGTTTTCCCCGATGCAGCAGCCGGAAATAACCGTCCGGCTTAAGCGATGACCTGATAGCCTTGTCGTAGGTCCGCACTTCGAAGCCATGTTCACACTTCTGCGCGTTATCCCAGAGAACCAGATCGAAATCGGGATTCGTCTTAGCCTCATTGACGATGGAGATTCTGAAATCATTAACCAGCAAATCATGCTCAAGGGAATGCTCTTTGAGCGCCAGGGTAAGCCTGCGGAGGCGGTTCATTTCCTTTTCCGATAGCC
>CAZDAH010000172.1:321-1721 GCA_964503405.1 uncultured Ignavibacteria bacterium | reverse complement strand
GTTCGTGCGGGTCAAACAATTCATGCCGAACAGTCGTTGGATTTGAGATCGGGTCAGAAAGCGATATTCGTAAACCGCGGCGATTATTCGCCTATCGCGATCCTGCAGTACGATAGCGGTCGGAGTATCGGAACGGCAGAATCTGGATTTTCGTTTTTTGTTATCCTTTTCCATCACAGAACCCCTTCCTGGATACCGTCGTTCTTGCGTAATGGCGTATGATCTCGATGGGCTTTTTCAGCGTCAATCGCCTTTGTCTTTGATATCTCGGACACACTCTTGGATCTGCTCAAAATAGCCGTCCGCACCGGCTGCCTGCGTTCCCGATCAATGTCCGCACGTTTCCGATAGAATCTGTCGATGGACGATTGCCTGATAACCTCAATTTTAGCGGGATCGTCTTTGACCGATTCGATGGCTTTAATCTTGACTTTACGGAATGTCCCGTCAGGCTCCCGCTTGACCACCTCTCCGACTTTCAGGGTCGAAAGGGTGGCTTTGAGAAGAGATTGTTCCGATCGGGGAAATTCCCCGGAAATTTCATTAATGTCATTGTGCCCTAAGCGGAAAAATAGAAGCGTTCCGACATTCCCGAAGATAGACTCTCGCATGCGCGGCCTGATCTGGGCCAGGTTCTGGTGCGCCAGTATTAAGCCAAGGCGGTATTTCCGTGCTTCGGACACAATCTCTTCGAAGTTATGACCCATGAAGTTCTGGAATTCGTCCACGAATAAAAAGAAGGGCGTGCGGTACTTCTCAGGCTGGGCGGCCCTAGAAAGGGCGGCATACTTGATTTTGGAGACGAATAAAGATCCCAAAAGATAGGCGTTTTCGCTCAGGGCGCCCTTGCTTACGTTGATAATTATCCATCCACGCTCATCCATGAGAGTCCGGAAATCTATGCTCGATTTTTTCTGTGAGACCACGTGCCGGACCAAGGGGGCGGCGGTGAATACCGTGATCTTGTTTAAGACCGGCTCGGCATAGACCGATTTCATTTTGTCGGATAACGAGCCGAATCGAGAATACCAATACAGCTGTAAGTCTTGATCGGGCGTTCTTTCCACCGTCGCCTGACGAAAAGCGGAATCCACCAGGAACCTCTGAGCCTCACCTAACGTCAAGTCGGTGAGCGACAGCGTCAACAACAAATTCCGTAGCAGTTCCTCCATCCTGGCGCCCCAGCTGACATCCTGCCAGATCCGCTTGAATATTCCCAGCATGTCCAGCGATTGCCGGTAGGCATCCTGAATGTTTTTCGCGGACAACGGGTTGAACGCCGGGGCAAAACCGGGGTTGAACGGCTCTATTAAGACGATTCGGCCGCTGGCCTCCTCAAGGTGCAGCTTTGTGGGGGACATTGAAGCCAGCTGCTTCAATATCCTCTGGCTCAAATCGCC
>CAZDAH010000172.1:0-311 GCA_964503405.1 uncultured Ignavibacteria bacterium | reverse complement strand
CATAAGGCAGAGAGATCCCTTCTATCAACTTTCTATTGTACAGATGCGGGGAATGGCCCAAGATTATTGATTCGCTATTGGAATGGGCATCCGAATGCTTTGTCGTGGCAACCCTGTCGGTTACGTACTGCAAAGGACCGATCAGCGCTCGTTCGACAAGCCCTGCCGAGGACGATTTCTTTTTATTGTCCCTTACTCGCTTCATAATCTTATGGTCCCGACGGCGAGCACAAGGGACAGTTGAGATCTCGTTCGATCCAGAGATTTTCATCCGGGACGAAACCGGCCAGATAGATCATTCTGAAATTCCA
>CAZDAH010000171.1:2553-3378 GCA_964503405.1 uncultured Ignavibacteria bacterium | reverse complement strand
CGTAATCTTCCGGATGAAGGAAATCGGAGTAGGGTCGCAGCGAGAAATCGTCGAATTTCTCGGAAAAGTGAATCAAGGCGTCGGGGCCTATCGGCTGTTCCGTGTGTTTTTCGGACAGGACAGATATGACGACCGACGGCGATTTGTCCTCGGGCCGGCCGCCCTGAGCCGATTTATCGATCAGCTGTGCCGAGGCCAGGGCAGGCGAGATCAGAGCGAGCAATATCGTGTCACGCGGTCTCATGGCTCTCTGAGTAAGTTGTAAAATTAATTAAAAAGGGGCCTGTCAGGGGCCCCTGAATCCTCGAATACTAATAGCGGGGCGGCTCTCCCTTGCCTTTGGAGGCGAAGGATATTTTGACCCCGGCATAGACGAAATCCCAGACGTTCGACGTTGTGGTTTCCAGCGTGTAGTCGGCGCGTCCCATGTTATAGCGCATTTCGAATTCGTATATAATCCTGCGGTCTGTGCGGCTGGAAAGGCCCATGCCGCCGAACGCGAAATATCCCGATTCGCTGCCCGGGTCAACGTATGAATTATCCGGTAAGTAATAGTGGGCATTGGGGGTGAACAACCCTCCCCCGCCGGTCAGGTAGAGGACACCGTCGGAGACTCTGAAGAAGTTCATTTTGGCCTGGCCGCCAAGCTGGCTGAAACTGAGATTCAGTCTTCCCTGCAGCGTCGGGTATGATGAGCCGAACCTCATATAGTTGACAAAACCGCCTATTGAAAAACCCCTGAAAAGATAGAACTGCAGTCCCGCTTCGAGGCCGACTCCCGAACCGCCCGCGAATCCGATAGTATTATCCGCAAAATCCCCCTGG
>CAZDAH010000171.1:0-2543 GCA_964503405.1 uncultured Ignavibacteria bacterium | reverse complement strand
CCCTGGGCCGCCGTTAACCCGATACCCAGCGAGCCGACAAAAGCCCCCCCTTGCTGAGCGTCGGATACAGCGAAAGGCATCAACGCCAGGACCGCAACCACCAGTAATTTTCGCATTCGAATCTCCTTAGTCTACTCAATTCGCCGGCCAATATAATAGATTCACTGTCCCGGCACAAACAAATGTTTTCAAGAATATTTCGCCGCGGCGGAAGGCGGAATCGAGCCTCCTCCGGAAACCTTTGCCCTTTACAATGTGTCAAACAAAAATAAGACGAATTCGGTTTCAAAAACTCATATTTTCATGTCTTGCCGAAGAATAAGCCTTCCCGGCACCTGTCAACCGCTGGCGGATACGCGTCGCCTTCCAGCTATATTATGATCGCCGGTCGGGGCCGGCAGCTTTTCAATCAGGGGGGGAAAACGGGTTAAACTATACAGCTAATCGACAAAATTACCTGCCGTCGGGGCTTCTTTTGACCTCCTGTCTGGTCTCTTTCTGGTAAGCCTCCAGGACCTTCTCTTCCAACATTCTCCTCATCTCGCTGTTTACGGGATGAGCGACGTCCTGATAGGTGCCGTCGGCGCGCTTTTTCGAGGGCATACTGAGGAAGAAACCTTTGTTGCCGCTGATGATCTTCATTCCGCGGATAACGAACGCGTTGTCGAAAGTCACGTTGGCAAAGGCCTTCAGCTTGTCCTCGTTGCGCAAAGTCAGCCTGATTTCTGTGATTTCCAAAACTCCTCCCGGTGAAGGCTTAAACAGCCGTTTCGCCTGTCGTATTCGGCGAAAGACAACCTGGAATTCCCGTAGCTACCCTGCAAAACACGGTTGTAATGTGACCGGCTTGCACTCGAATGCTCTTATCCCGGGCGCCAGTCGTTCCGCAAGTGTTTTCTTTTCCATCCCTCCTGACATGAATATCCCGAAAATCGCCGAACCCGATCCGCTCATCTGGCAGAAATCAGCGCCTGCCGCCGCCAGATCCTTTTTCAATCCGATAAGTTCGGGAAACTCCCTGAATGCAGCTTCCTCCAGATCGTTCGCAAAACTTCCCAAGAGACTTTGAAATCTGGAGATAGTTATCCTCTTTTTGAATAAAAGCGCTTCCTTTTCCCGTGTCAAGCCAAATCTTAAGTTACCATAGATTTCACCGGTTGAGACGATTAACTGAGGGACCATTAGCAGCACGCGATAAGCGGTGGGCAGTTTGACCGAGCGCTCGATCTCTCCCCGTCCTTCCACAAGCGCCTGGCCAGTCCCCAGAAAGAAGGGAACATCAGAGCCTATGCGAGCGGCGATGAGGGCAAGTTCGCTCGGTGTCGGGGCCAAGCCGTACAACCGGCACAATCCCCGCAGCACAAAAGCGGCATCCGAGGATCCCCCACCCAGGCCGGCGCCATGGGGAATGTTCTTTCGCAGTTCGATTTTCACTCCGGGGAAATAAAATCGCTGCTGCAGGGCCTCGGCCGCCCTGACCGCCAGGTTGGAATCATCCGTCGGCAATGCGGGATCGTCGCAGATTAATTCTATGATATCCGATTTTTCGAGGGTTATGTCATCGTATAGATCGATAGCCTGCATGAGGCTTTCGATCTCGTGGTATCCGTCGGGACGTTTGCCCAATACCTTCAAATAAAGGTTGATCTTGGCGGGCGCCTTTAACGATATCCGGTCCAAAACGGCAGCCCCGTACCGAGATTAAAAGAGATATCGAAAGTGGCCTGGAATTCGTCGAAATCCGAGCCTTCGATATTCCGATAATTCGCAATTGTCTGATACCCGACGGCAAAATCGAACGCGGCATACCTGGTAGGACTATATGAAATTCTCAACCGGATATCGTCGGCGGTTTCCGCGATCCCCGATGGGAACGGGGGTTCCTTGACCGGCAAATTCAATTGCGGTATGTCGGAGTAATATTCGCCTTTGGCCCGACGGGTATACTCGATTCCCGCTTTCATCTCTTCGACAAGCTTTCGGTATAGTCCGGCGAATACCTCGAACTGATCCGAGCCCAGCCGGGCCATATCATCGTCCCAGTAACGATAAACGTTTCGCCTTTGACGTTGGCCGTAAACATAAGTATCGACCAAATTAAACTCGATCAGGGCCGAGCAGTCGTGGTGTCCTCGGGGGACAAGCATTGCGCCCAGCTGAATGGCGAATTTCTGCGGACCGTTGTTCTTGTATTGAAAATCGTCGGCGACAAAATGGGTGTAAAAGCGCCCTGAACCGTCTATCGTCCACGAGAAATCGATCGCCCAGAAAATATTGTCGTCGATCGAGTGATTATGCGCCTCCCAGTAATAGAGCACGACTGGAATGCTGTAGTAAATTTCGGGCAATCTGTCTTGGCCCCCATATAAGACTGTTTCCGAGATACCCAGCTCCCACCCTCGACCGGTATTGAGCGAAAGCCTGTGCCCGGAAAGGAACCTGCGTTCGTAAGCGGCGATATCCGGATTGAACCGATCATCGAGACGGGCGCCGGCATGGCCGCGGTCGAGGCCATTGCGCGCTCGGGCACGCGGGTGCGCCGC
>CAZDAH010000170.1:1659-3779 GCA_964503405.1 uncultured Ignavibacteria bacterium | reverse complement strand
CCGACGATAGTATGAAGCTCGTCGATGAACATGATAATCTCGCCTTCGGATTTCTCCACCTCGCGAATTATCGCCTTCAACCTCTCTTCGAATTCCCCCCTGAATTTCGATCCGGCGATCAACGATCCGAGATCGAGGGCGATGATTTTCTTCGTTTTCAAAGTCTCCGGCACATCCCCCTGGGCGATTTTCAGGGCCAGTCCTTCGGCAATGGCTGTCTTGCCCACACCCGGCTCGCCGATGAGCACCGGGTTATTCTTTGTTCGGCGGGAGAGAACTTTCAGCACCCTGCGGATCTCGTCGTCGCGGCCGATTACCGGATCGAGTTTCCCTTTACGAGCCAACTCGGTCAGGTCTCGGGAATAACGCTCCAGGACTTTATATTTCGATTCGGGGTTTTCATCGGTAATGCGCTGGCCGCCTCGGATCTTCTCCATAGCTTTTAACAGATTATCTCTTGTCAGGCCCGCTCCCGTCAATAGACGCGATCCGGGATCCGATTGAACCTCTATAAATCCCATAAGCAGATGTTCGACTGAAACGAACTCATCTTGCAGCCTTTCCGCTTCGTCCAATGCCTTCTTCATAATGTCTTCAAGACCATTTGAAATATAAAGCTTGTAAGGCCCCGAGACTCGCGGCAACGATGACAGCGCCGTATCTGCTTTTCGCGATAATGCCGCGACGTCGATTCCCGATTCCCTGAGCAAGTCCGAGGCAATCTCGCTTTCGCGAGACAGCAGCCCCTTCAACAGATGGATTCCTCCGATTTCAGCATGAGATCTCGATTCGGCTAATTGCCGGGCGTATTCCAGCGCTTCGCGGGATTCCTGAGTGAATTTTTCCAGCCGCATATTCAACCCTTAACGCGCTCCGACCGGCTGAGTGATCTTATCATAAAGCGCTCTCTCTTCGTCTGTCATTTCCTTGGGTATCTTGATATCGATTTCCACGATCTGGTCGCCTTTCCGGCCCCTGGAGGCCAACCCCAGTCCTCTCAACTTGAATTTGGTGCCCGGGGCGGTGGAGGGGGGTATCCGCAATTCGGTTTTTCGCCCGCCCATAGTGCGCACCCGGATCTTCGCCCCTTCGGCTGCCTGTTTGAGACTCAACGGTATTCGGCAATATATATTCAGGCCCTTGCGCCAGAAAAACGGATGATCTTTTACATGCACGCGCAAATACAAATCGCCCGAGGTTTCGCCTGCCGCGCCCGGGTTACCCAATCCTTTCAATCGAATTTTCTTGCCGGATTCCATGCCCGCGGGTATGGTGACATTGATCTCCCTGGTCGCCTGCACATTGCCGGCGCCCCGGCAATTTCCGCACGCCTCCCCGGAAATGTGGCCTCGTCCCAGACATCGGGGGCAGGGCCTGGAAACGGCGAAATTTCCCTGAGTGAAACTTATCGTGCCCCGTCCGCCGCAATCGGGGCAAGTCGTTCTGGACGATCCCGGCTTGACCGCGCTGCCGTCGCAGACCGGACACTGTTCGGTGACTTTTAATCTTACGGCAACTTTCCCCCCTTTAGCCGCGGCGGCGAAGGGGACCTCTATATCGCTGTAGAGATCGTCGCCTTTGGACGGCCCTTCGCGTCGGCCGAAACCCGTTCTTCCCCCGAACGCTCCCGGACGGTCTTCAAAGATCGACGAGAATATGTCGGCGAAAGAGCCGAAACCCCCGGACTGCCCGAATATCGACGACAGATCCTCGAAATCGACGCCTTGCCCGCCGAAACCAGCGCCCGGTCTGACTCCGCCGAAGCCGCCGCCGTAGCGTCTCATTTGTTCGTATTGGGCGCGTTTTTCCTTATCGGAGAGAACGTCGTAGGCTTCCGAGATTTCCTTGAATTTCGATTCGGCCTGCTTGTCGCCGGGGTTGGCGTCGGGATGAAATCTCTTGGCCAGTTTCCGATAGGCTTTTTTCAACTCGATCTCGGTAGCGTTCTCGGGAACGCCGAGTATGGAATAAAAGTCCTTCATCGCCGTATCCTGATAACCCCCGAAAATTTCGTCTTACCGCTAAATCCGACTATGGTATTCCCGTCCGAGGCGCCCGGTTCGATTCTGAGATGCACCATCCTGCGAGCCGCTATCATACCTTTGCCGCCGCAATTCCTG
>CAZDAH010000170.1:484-1649 GCA_964503405.1 uncultured Ignavibacteria bacterium | reverse complement strand
CATCGGCTGTGACGGGAATCGTACACTTGATCCTGGACGTCATCTCCATCCCCATTCGCCTGCCCAGAACATCGACTATATCATCGTATACGTCAACTGGCTCCGACAATATTGTCGCTTCCACACATTTATACGGCTCGCCGTTAAATGGAAGAGCGCTCAATCGCCTGTCGTAATCATGCCGTTTGACGGGATTGCACAAGGTCTCGTACGCCTCTTTGATATCTCTGAAACGCATAGGATCACCGCCCATATCGGGGTGGACAGTTTTGGCAAGTTTCCTGTAAGCCGATTTGATATCCTCCAGCCCGGAGGCCGGCCGAATACCCAGAATGGAATAATAGCGTTTCATATATCCCGAATTTATTTCAAAGACGTTCATCTGTCAACGACCTCGCAACGAACGACGGCCGGAAGTTCGAAATTAATGCCGCCGGCCGCCTTGATTCTCGCCTCTGTCTTTTGAATCGTTGATCGAATCTGTTATTCGCTTTCCACCTTGCCGGTTTCCCCCGGCTTCTTATAATCGTTTACGTAGAAGCCGGATCCCTTGAAAATCAACCCGATTCCTGACGATATCTTCCGCCGGGCGTCCCGACCGCATATCGGGCAAGCCCGCGAAGTTTCGCTCGATATCGGCAGGAAATCCTCGAAGGCGTTCCCGCAATGCCTGCATGCAAATTCGTAAGTAGGCATATTCGATTACTATTTGACGACCTCGAAATCGGCGTCAACGGCGTCGCTATCCTTATTGTTAGCTCCTGCACCCGGTTTCGGGACATCCCCCGGTTGCCCGGTCGACGTTTGTTGCTTGTACATGGTCGCCGAGAATTCGTGCATCAGGGCCATTAACGCCTCGGAGGACGATTTCATCTCCTCGACGTTTTCCTTTTCCTGAGCCTTCCTGAGTCGCCCGACCGCCGCTTCGATTTTCGTTTTCATATCGGAGTCCATCTTTTGGCCGTATTCTTTGAGCTGTTTTTCGGCCTGATAGATCTCCTGATCGACACGGTTTTTCAAGTCGGTTTTCTGGCGATAAGCCTTATCCTCGGCCGCGTGCGATTCGGCGTCCTTAATCATTTTCTCGATATCCTGCTCGGTAAGACCGGACGTCGCCTCGATCCTTATGGACTTCTCCTTGCCGGCGGCTTTGTCCCTGGCCGAA
>CAZDAH010000170.1:0-474 GCA_964503405.1 uncultured Ignavibacteria bacterium | reverse complement strand
GCGCGGGGCCGGCGGTATGCCGTCGAGATGAAACCGGCCGATTGTCTTATTATTGATGGCCATATCGCGTTCGCCCTGCAGAACATGAATCTCCACGGTGGTTTGATTATCCGCCGCCGTAGAAAACACCTCGGATTTCCTTGTGGGAATGGTAGTATTCCTCTCGATGAGCTTAGTGAAAATGCCGCCGAGCGTCTCAATACCGAGCGACAAGGGTGTCACATCGAGGAGCAAAACATCCTTGACGTCGCCGGCCAGCACTCCTCCTTGAATTGCCGCGCCGACAGCCACGACCTCGTCGGGATTAACCCCCTTATGAGGTTCTTTGCCGAACAGTTCTTTCACCGTCTGCTGCACTTTGGGCATCCGAGTCATTCCGCCGACCAGAATCACCTCTTCGATTTCCGAGGCCGACAGTTTGGCGTCGGCCAGGGCTTTCCTGCAGGGCTCGATTGTTCTTTGGATAAGATCGTC
>CAZDAH010000169.1:790-4015 GCA_964503405.1 uncultured Ignavibacteria bacterium | reverse complement strand
CCCAGCCGGCCATGAACAGGCCGACGATTTCCATGGCGGAGATCGCCAGGAAGATGGGGGTGGGGCATTACGTGTACACGTCGGTGGAATCGGCCGACAAGGACACCGGCATCCCCCATTTCGACAACAAGTTTCGAGTCGAGGAGACGGTCAGGAAACTGGGTTTCCCGTCATATACGATCCTGAGGCCGGTCTTCTTTATGGAGAATTGGAGCACCCCCTGGTTCAAACCGGGAATCGACCAGGGAAACGTGGCTATCGGGATAAGGCCGGACACGAAACTGCAGATGGTGACGGTGGAGGATGTCGGCAAGTACGGGCTTTGGGCTTTCCGCAATCACGAGCGTCTCAACGGCCAGGCTGTCAAGATAGCCGGCGACGAACTGACCATGCCGGAGACGGCGGAGGTAATCGGCAAAGCGGCCGGCAAGAAGCTGGGCTTTTACCAGGTGCCTATCGACGAGGTTCGCAAGTTCAGCGAGGATTTTGCGCTGATGCTGGAATGGTTCGACAATGTCGGTTACAGCGCCGATATCGAGGGGACGGCAAAGGAATCGGGCATCAAGCCGACCCGCCTGGCCGAGTGGGCGCCGAAGATGGACTGGTAGGTTTGGCGCAAAGACCCGAACCCTGACTGAAGTCAGGGCCACCCAAGTCATTCGTAAGAAGATTTCCCGCAGGGTGGCCCCGACCTCGGTCGGGGTTCCTGTCTAATTTCATTCATTCCCCCGCCAATTGACCGAAGTCAATGTCGGTTTCATGATTTTCCCATATAATGCCGTCGTGGATTCGACAATCGACAAAAAGCCAACTCCAGGGGGGGAACGATGCCCGTAAGAGATATCATACTAATCGACGAGGCCAGATGCGACGGATGCGGGCTGTGTATACCGTCATGCCCGGAGGGGGCGCTGGCCATTATCAACGGCAAGGCAAGGGTAGTCTCGGAGAGCTACTGCGACGGTATGGGCGCCTGTGTGGGCGAATGCCCGCAAAACGCCATGACCGTTGTCAAACGAGAGGCGCCGGAGTTCGACGAGGCCGCGGCAATGAGGAATACCAGAAAAGTCGAATTGGCAATGAAGCAGGCCGAACGGGCCGCGCCGCCTCCGCAGTTCGCCGGATGCCCCGGCTCGAGAATGATGGTTATCGACAAAAAGGAGAAACCGGATGCGCAGTCGACCGAGACTTTGTCATCGGAATTGACCCAATGGCCTGTGCAACTTCACCTGGTCTCCCCTCAGGCCCCCTATTTCAACGGCCGGGCGCTGCTGATCGCAGCCGACTGCGTGCCGTTTGCCGACCCGAATTTCCATCGGATACTCCTGCGCAACAGATCAATCGCAATTGCCTGCCCCAAGCTCGACGATACCTCGTCTTACGCCCCCAAGCTGGCGGAGATAATCAGACATAACGATATTCCGAAAATCGTGGTGGCACATATGGTCGTCCCCTGCTGCATGGGAATCGTGGCCATAGCTCAAGAGGCGGTGGAACTTTCAGGCAAGGATATACCTGTCGAACCGCTGATGATCGGCATCGACGGAACTTATCAGAAATCGCCGTTCACAAATCTGTAATTATTTTCCATATTTGATTCACAGCCGCTCCCCGAATGGCGGAAGTCGTCATTCTTGATTTAAGTCAATGACCATTCATAACAGTTTCAATTATAGATAGCATCGAATCTCAAGGAACGCCTTGACGCCAGCGGGTTAAGTGCTGCTGAAGGGAAAATGCAGTCGAAAATTAGATACGAGGAATTCACAATAAATTTGCAGAAAACGGTTTCAAGGCGGAAGGAGATTTGATGACCACCAAGACTGCCAGGTCTATTTTCTATATCGGGACGATCTTGTCCGGAGCGCTCTTCCTGGTGCTCACCTGGGATACTCACAACCAGGTGCAGGCCTTAACCAACGCGGACAGGCTCACCGACGAGGTTGTGGAGGGCAAGCGAGTTTTCGAGAAATATAATTGCAACGATTGCCACACGATCCTCGGATTCGGCGGATATTACGCGCCGGACTTGACCAGGGTTTACGATCGAAAAGGGGAGAAATATATCAAGGGGGTTCTGGCGAATCCCGATATCGTTCTGGCCGATTCGTTCCGCAAGATGCAAAAGCAGGATCTAAGTCAGGATGAAATCCAAAAGCTGGTCGCTTTCTTCCGCTGGGTCAATGATATCAACACCAACGAGTGGCCGCCGCAGGATTACAGGAATCGACGTTCATCGGCAGTGAATCGTTTGATCGGCGGCGCTACCATGTCGCCGGGCGCGGCTTTGTTCAAGGAAAACGGATGTTTCGAATGTCATTCTCTGGCGGGATTCGGCGGCGCGGATGGACCCGCTTTGGATGATGTCGGCGGCAGGCTCAGCATCGATCAGATCATGGGAATAATCGAAGATCCTTCAGGCGCGAATCCGAATTCGCTGATGCCGTCTTACGACGAACTTTCTATGGAAGATCGACGCATGATCGCCGAATTCCTGGCCAGACAGGGAGGTGCAGAATGATCGCTTATAAATCACAAAGGGTCGCCTATCCCTATTTTGTGGTGGCCCTCTTTTTGTTTCTGCTTCAGGTGATGATGGGATTGTGGCTGGCGTCCAATTACGCCTTCACACTGCCCCAATGGCTGGTAAATATTTTTCCCTTCTCCACCGCGCGGGCGTTTCACACCAATCTGCTTGTATTGTGGATGCTGCTCGGATTCATGGGCGGCACCTATTTCATGATTCCCGACGAGAGTCGTTCCGAGTTGTTCAGCTCAAAATTGGCCTATTTTCAGCTTGTCCTTCTGGTCGGCACCGGCGTTGCAGCCCTGATCGGCTTTTTGTTCGGCTGGACACAAGGACGCCCCCTGCTGGAGATACCATTCTATCTCGATCTGCTGGTCGTCGCGGGAGCGCTGATTTTCCTGTTCAATGTGGGGATGACCCTTATCAAAGCGAAAAACTGGACCATGATACAGGGAACCCTGCTGGGCGGGCTGATCATGTTGGCGCTTCTGTATCTGTTCGGCATACCGTTCTATCGCAACCTCTCCATCGACTGGTATTATTGGTGGTGGGTGATCCATCTCTGGGTCGAGGGTGCCTGGGAACTGGTGACAGCGTCGATCATGGCCTGGATATTGATCAAGATCACCGGAGTGCCGCGGCAGACGGTGGAGAAGTGGCTTTATGTGGAAATCGGGTTATTCCTGTTTACCGGCATC
>CAZDAH010000169.1:0-780 GCA_964503405.1 uncultured Ignavibacteria bacterium | reverse complement strand
ATCGCCGGCACGGGGCATCATTATTACTGGCTGGGAGCTCCGCGATACTGGCTCTGGGTGGGCGGCGTTTTCAGCGCCCTGGAACCGGTCCCGATCGTCTTGATGCTTTGGGATACGTTTAAACATGTCAAGGAACGGCAGAAGAAGATCGAGAATCCGGTCGTCTGGGTTTTCGCTGTAGGATGCGCAATTTACCATTTGATCGGAGCCGGGGTCTGGGGATTCATCCACACGCTTCCACAGATCAACTACTACACTCATGGCAGCCAGGTCACCGTCTCGCACGGCCACATGGCCTTTTTCGGGGCCTATGCATTGCTGAATTTGACTATCTTCTATTTCGCCTTCCCGCAGCTTAAGGGAATAGACCGGTTTAAAGGCAATCTGGGCAAATGGGGATTTTGGATCACCGGGATCGCCATGTTCATCATGGGTTTGGCGTTCGGCGTGGCCGGGGTGCTCCAATCGTATCTGGAGCGCGTAATGGGGCTCGGCTTCATGACCGCGCAGGAGCAGATGCAGTTTTGGTTTGTCGTGGTGATTTTCGCAGGAACAGTTTTCCTTATAGGAGTGGCAACTATTATCTATGATCTTCTCAACCTCAAACCGGCGGAAAGCGCCGACTAAGCAGCTTCGTTATCGGTTGTCAGGGGTATTGTCCCGTTCGAAATATCGCCTGAGGAAAAAAGATTAGTTTGCTCAATATCCTTGACAACCGTTTTCGGGCGAATATATTGGGTTTCGCGACGCGGGGTGGAGCAGTCTGGTAGCTCGTCGGGC
>CAZDAH010000168.1:3869-4078 GCA_964503405.1 uncultured Ignavibacteria bacterium | reverse complement strand
AGCGTCCTGGCCTGACCGGGGTTGATAAACCCGGCCAATAAAGTATCGCCATCTGTTAATACGCTCGCCCAGACCTGTTCCGACGCTTCGAGACGCAGCCTTCTTTGTCCCGGATTGGCGATCTCCCAGGCTGCGGGCTTATGCCATTGCCTGCTCCACCTGGCCTCCGCCTTGACAGCTATCGCGTCGGCGGGCACAACAGAAAGCCG
>CAZDAH010000168.1:0-3859 GCA_964503405.1 uncultured Ignavibacteria bacterium | reverse complement strand
CGGCTGGAATCGGGCCGCATGTTCTGCTGATATTTCACGCCGAAATAGATAATGGCGATGATGATCAGCCCCACTATCAAGACCAGCGGCAATTTATAATCGGGTTTTTTCGGAGCCGGAGGTTCTTCCATCAACTGAAAAGTGATATTCGGTTTCTCCGATTCTTCGCCGTCTATAGCCTTATACACTTGTTTTATATCCAGTTCCAGGGCTTCCGCGCAGGTCTTGGCGAAAGGCTTGAGATAGACCTGTCCGGGCAGCTTATCCCACCTGCCATCCTCGAGAGCCTCGCTAAACGCTTTGTTGATCCTGGTTAAAGCCGCCAGCTGATCTATGCTCAGGCCCTTAGCCTCGCGGGCCTGACGAAGCATGTCTCCAAGAGCGGGCCTCATCCGGCAACCTCTTGATACATTTGTTCGAACAGTTTTCGGGGAAATCCGATGACCGTATCAAGTTCGCCGTCGTAACGATCCACAAGAAATGATCCCATATCCTGAATTCCGTAAGCTCCCGCCTTATCCATCGGCTCCCCGGATTTAATATACTGCTCGATATCGATTTCGTTCAGGTTATTGAAGGTTACTCTGGTGGAATCGTATCGCGACAAAGAAGTACCCCCCGAAAGATGGATAAGAGACAGCCCGGTATAGACTATATGAGTCCTTCCGGAGAGAGTCTTGAGCATCCCCGAGGCTTCCTCCTGCGATCTCGGTTTTCCGAAGATAAAATTATCCAGCACGACCACGGTATCGGCGCCGAGCACGCAATCGTCGGGAAAATCGGCGGCCACGCTTTCCGCCTTCTCCCGTGATACCCGCAAAACATGGTCTCCCGGCGATTCATCGCGGCCTATCGTCTCGACCACGTCGGGGGCGACAATCTCGAACGAGTAGCCCATCTGTCCGAGAAGTTTCTGCCGGCGCGGAGAGCTCGATGCCAGTATCAGGCGCATGATCCGGGTTTCCATCATCCTTCCAGAACAAACGTGACCGGGCCGTCATTACAAAGTTTGACCTTCATTTTGGCCCCGAACTTCCCGGTTTGAACGTCTAACTTGCTGATTTTCAGCTTTTCCACGAAATAATCGAACAGCTTCTCCGCCGAGTCGGGTTCCATGGCGCCGGTGAAGCTGGGTCGGCGTCCTTTGGAAAGGTCGGCGGACAAGGTGAACTGGCTGACAACGAGGATCGACCCATTGACATCCTTGATCGACCTGTTCATTTTCCCCTGTTCGTCTTCGAAGATCCTCATTCCCAGGCACTTATCGGCCAGCGTATCGGCCCTGCCCAGGGAATCGCCCTGATCGGCGCCCACCAAGAGCAGCATCCCGTTGCCGATGGAGCCGATCAATCGGCCATCGACCTCGACCGATGCTTTGTCGACTCTTTGGAGCAATATTTTCAGACCCCCTCCAATCGGCTGGTAACTTTATTACGAATAAGGCGATTAGTCAATAGAAAAGCGGGAATAAATCGACCCGTGAGGCTGAGGAGCATACAGACATGATTAGAGCGCTAGAGGACGATTCGGCGATATTCGTAAGAGCCCAAATCGACTATTTTTCAGATTTCGTGGAATCGTCGAAAACGGACATCAGATCAGCCCCTTTTTCAGCGATCTGACGCAGGATCATAGCGTCGTCGGCCAGATCGCAGTCCGGATATCGGGCCAGCAGAGTGTCCAGGGCCTCGATAGCCTTGTTTTTGTCTTTGAGCAGATCGGTGTAAATGTAGCCCTTCATGAAGATCGCCTTATATCGATTGGGGCTGTCGGGGTATTTCTCGATAATGGTATCATAAGCCGAGAGGGCGTTGTTGAAATCCATGGCGGCTTCGTAGTCGCGCGCGGTCTGGTAAAGCTCCTCCTCCGGCGGCGCCGATTCGGAGCATGAGATAATAATAACGCCGCTTAGGATCGATAACAGGATCTGCCTCATAGCCGCCTCCTTGCGATGATATCGGCTCCGAGGTTAATATACAAAAGTACGGGATATCAGTCCACTCGAAATACGAGCCCGTCGCCGCCCGTATCGATCGTTACTGTAGCGCCGAAAACTATATCACCGGCCAGGATCTTATTGGCGATCTGATCGCTGATCATACGTTTCATTTGACGGCGAAGCGGCCTGGCCCCGAATCGCGGGTCGTACTCCCCGGATGACAGCATCGCAACGGCGGCGGCGGTCAAATTTACGTTGATATTATTGGCTTTGAGACGCTCTTTTATCTTCTCGAACTCGAGATTCACTATCTCGCCTATCTCGTCGGTGGTAAGCGGTTTGAACACGACAATCTCGTCTATCCTGTTTAAGAGCTCCGGTTTCAACGTATGTCTGAGCGTATCCAGGATCTCGTCTTTGATTTTACCGTAAATCTCCTTCTGCCCCGAATCGATCATCGATTCATATCGACGCATGATCAGGTCGGAACCGAGATTCGAGGTCATAATCAAAATCGTATTCTTGAAATTTACGGTTCTTCCCTGGTTGTCCGTCAGGCGTCCATCGTCGAGGACCTGCAGCAGCACGTTGAAAATTTCGGGGTGGGCTTTCTCAAACTCATCCAGTAAGATCACCGAATACGGATGACGTCGTACGGCTTCGGTCAGTTGCCCCCCCTCTTCGTAACCGACATATCCCGGCGGCGCCCCGATCAACCGGGAGACGGAGTATTTCTCGGCGTATTCCGACATGTCGATTCTGATCAAGGCCTCCTCCGATCCGAAAAGGAATTCGGCCAGGGTCTTGGCCAGCTCCGTCTTGCCGACGCCTGTGGGGCCTGAGAATATGAATGAGCCGGTGGGCCGGTCGGGGTCGCTCAGTCCAGTCCGGGAGGAGCGGACAACCTGGCTCACCAGGCTGACGGCTTCATCCTGACCCACAATACGCTTATGAAGATGCTCCTCGAGCTGCAGAAGTTTCTCCGATTCCGATTCGGTCAGCTTCTTCACCGGGACTCCGGTCCAGCGGGAGACTACCTCGGCGATATCTTCCGAATCGATCTCCTCTTTGAGCATCTTGAACTCGCTTTGGGTTCGGGCCAGATCACTCGACGATTTCTCCAGCCGCTTTTCGAGTTCCGCGGCTACTCCGTATCGCAAACGGGCCGCTTTTTCATAGTCGCCGTCGCGCATAGCCGATTCCACGTCGCGCTTATTTTTCTCTATTTTCTCTTTTAAAACGTTTATCTCCGCCACCAGCGATTTTTCCCTCAGCCAGTGCGCCTTCAGCCGGTCCTTTTCGCCGTATAGTTTTTTCAACTCATTTTCGATTGGCTGGCGGCGCGAGCCGGCGTCCTTCTCCTTCTTGATTCCCTCCTTCTCCACTTCCAACTGACGAATCTGTTTTTCGACCTTATCCAGCTCCTCGGGCATGGAGTCTATTTCCAGCCTGATATTGGCCGAGGCCTCGTCGATCAGGTCGATGGCTTTATCGGGCAGGAACCTGTCGGAGATATATCGATCGGACAATTCAGCCGCAGCCACGATGGCGCCGTCGGTAATTCGAATGCCGTGATGAATCTCATAGCGCTCTTTGAGACCGCGGAGGATGGAGATGGTATCGTTAACCGACGGTTCCTCTATCGTTATTGGAGCGAACCTGCGCTCCAACGCGGCGTCTTTTTCGATATTCCTGCGGTACTCGTCGAGGGTGGTTGCCCCGATAACGTGCAGGTCTCCCCTGGCCAGGGCCGGTTTGAGCATGTTGGAGGCGTCCAGAGAACCGCCCACCGCCCCCGCGCCGACGATAGTTTGAAGCTCGTCGATGCACATGACGCTGGCGGTCGTGCTCTTGCCGCCGCCGGTAGTGCCCAGGATTGAGATGCCACCGGTTATCCCCAGGCGGGGGTTCAGCGTTTTT
>CAZDAH010000167.1:3476-4279 GCA_964503405.1 uncultured Ignavibacteria bacterium | reverse complement strand
GCCGTCTACGATACGATGCAATATATCAAACCTGACGTCAGCACCATCTGCGTGGGCATGGCTGCTTCCATGGGAGCTGTGCTGCTGGCGGCCGGCGCCAAAGGCAAGCGGGCGGCCTTGAAAAATTCCAAGATAATGATTCATCAGCCCTGGGGAGGCTACCAAGGGACCGCGTCGGATATAGAAATTCACGCTAAAGAGATTGTAAAAACCAAAGAACTGCTGAACAATATCCTGGTGAAACATACTGGCCAGCCTATTGATAAGATAGTGGCCGATACCGACCGCGATTTCTTCATGAGCGCCGAGGATTCCAAAGCCTACGGGCTGGTCGACGAAGTCTATGAGAGAAAAGCGAAGTAGGCGGGAAGCTTGATATCCGGCAAGAGCGGAAAAGGGAACGCCGCGGAACGCGACGACCGCTGCGATTTCTGCAATAGAACCTTGGGGCGGTCGAAAAGGCTTTTTGCGGGCGTGGGAGCCTCTATCTGCGAAGATTGCGTGACGGTCTGCGGCCAGGCGTTGGAGGCCGAACGCGTGTCCCCATTCAATCTCGATTTCGAGCTCCCCAAACCGGCCCAAATCAAGGAATTCCTCGATCAGTACGTAATCGGCCAGGACCAGGCTAAGAAGACCCTCTCCGTAGCTGTGTATAATCACTATAAGAGAATCAAGAATCAGTCATCCGTGTCCGGCGATGACGTCGAGCTCGAAAAATCCAACGTCCTGCTGCTGGGGCAAACCGGCACCGGCAAGACTCTTCTGGCCCAAACGCTGGCGAGGATGCTCATGGTCCGTTTTGC
>CAZDAH010000167.1:0-3466 GCA_964503405.1 uncultured Ignavibacteria bacterium | reverse complement strand
TGACGAGTCGCTGTTCAACTCGTTCCTGAGCCAGTACCCGCTGACTGAGGCCGGCTACGTGGGGGAAGATGTCGAGAATATTCTCGTCAGGCTGCTCCAGGCGGCCGATTACAACGTGGAAGCCTGCCAGATGGGGATAGTCTATATCGATGAGCTCGATAAGATCGCCCGCAAGTCGGCTAATGCCTCGATAACCAGAGACGTTTCCGGCGAGGGAGTGCAGCAGGGACTATTGAAAATATTGGAAGGTACCGTTTCGGCCGTTCCCCCCAAAGGCGGCCGTAAACATCCCGAACAAGCCCTGATTCAAATAAATACGAGGAATATACTCTTCATATGCGGAGGGGCGTTCGACGGCCTTGAGAAGATCGTGGCCCGACGCACCGGAAGAAAAGTGGTCGGTTTCAAGAGCGAAAGCCGGGTGACCTCGAACAAAATAGGCGATCTTCTGGCCCTGGTCGAGGACGAAGACCTGCTCGAATTCGGGCTCATTCCCGAAATCATCGGACGGCTTCCGATAGCCTGCGCTCTGAGGGAACTTGACCAGGATGCCCTTCACAGCATTCTGCTCAAGCCCAAAAACGCGTTGGTCAAACAGTATAAGAAATATTTCGATCTCGAAGGGGTCGAGCTGGAATTCGAGGAAATGGCCCTGAAAGAGATCGTCAGAATCGCCATGAGCCGGGGGACCGGCGCCCGCGCCCTGCGCTCGGTAATGGAGTCGGTCATGACCGATATCATGTACGAATTGCCCTCGATAAAAGGCCTCAAAAAATGTGTCATTAATGCCGAAGTGGTCGGCTCGAAAGTGAAGCCTCTCTTTATTTACAGACAGAAGCGCAAATCTGCTTAAAATCAATCTATCAATCAGCCTGCCATATGGTCCGGACCGGCATAATCCATAAGCTTCGGGAGCGATATTCACGCCTGGCCTGGCCATGTAGACAATTTTAATTTATTTTCACGCATTTCTTGCGCGCGTGCCTTCCCTCTCATATAATTGCCCGGGAAATAATGAAAATCACAGACTCGAAATTCGTGGGGTCGTATCCCCGTCATGATCTTGCGCCAACCATGGGCCTGCCGCAGATAGCTATCGCCGGGAAATCGAACGTAGGCAAATCGTCGCTGATCAATAGCCTTCTGAACCGCAAAAACCTGGCCCGCATCTCGAAAACGCCGGGCAAAACGAGGGAACTGAACCTGTTCACTATTCACGGAAATAAAGGCAAGCCTCTGATAAGCTTCATGGATCTCCCCGGCTATGGATACGCGAAGGTATCGGCCTCGCTGCGTGACGATTGGCAGACCCTGGTCGAGGGGTATCTGGAAAATTGCGGCGATTTGAAAGGCGTGATAATGCTAATTGACTCCCGACGCGGTGTCGAGAATCGTGATTTGCAGCTGATCGAATATCTGCTCCGTTGCCGGCAGCCGGCATGCCCGGTTCTGACCAAGGGCGATAAGCTGACCAGGAGTCAGGCCGCTAATATGGTTCGCGATACGACGGAAGCTCTGCGGCATTACGGGCAGCCGATTCATTATCCCATTCTGCACTCCTCGAAGGACGGTTTCGGCAACGACCTGATCTGGCGATGGATAACCGAAAGGATAAACGATGAAAGCTAATAGCGTGGCGGTATTGGGTTTGCAGTGGGGTGACGAGGGCAAAGGCAAAATCATCGATTTCTTGAGCGACCAAGTCGACGCCGTGGCTCGGTTCGGGGGCGGAGCCAACGCCGGCCACACGATCGTGGCCAACGGACAGAAGTTCATTCTAAAGCTGATGCCGTCGGGAATTCTTCGGGATGGAAAACTCTGCTACATAGGCGCTGGAGTCGCTTGCGATCCCGAGGTTTTATTCGAGGAGATAGCCGATCTGGAAAAAAGGGGAATAGATACCAGGGGACGAATCTTCGTCGATTTTGGCGCCCATTTGGTCCTCAAGCTTCACAAGATATCCGACGGTTACCGTGATGCCGACCGCGGCAAGGGTGCAATTGACACGACCAAAAGAGGGATCGGCCCCGCTTACGCCGACAGGGCTTCACGTCTTGGAATCCGCGTAATCGATATCTTCGATCCCGAGGGACTGCGGACGAAATTGGGTTATCTTATTGACGCTCATAGAAATAACCTTGGCAACGACCTTCGCGGCAAGTCCGAGATGGAATCGGACTCGCTGGCTCGAACACTCGAAGAATTCAAACCGTTATTCGGGGAATTCGTTGCCGATGTCGGTCTTGACTTGATAAAGTTGATCGCCAAAGGAAAACGGGTATTATTCGAGGGCGCTCAAGGCGCGCTTTTGGATCTCGACTTTGGAACTTACCCATACGTAACTTCGTCGCACACCACAATCGGGGGAATTTTTACCGGTCTCGGAATTCCTCCCTCGGCTCTGGGGACGGCCATCGGCGTGCTCAAGGCTTATATGACCAGGGTCGGTCATGGCCCATTTCCCACAGAGATTTCAGGCGATTTCGCCGATCAGCTGAGAGAGCGGGGGGGAGAGTACGGCTCGGTGACCGGCAGGCCGCGTCGCGTGGGATGGCTCGATCTGGCCGATCTAAAACGCACAATCGCCATTAACGGAATCCACAAACTGGCCGTAACCAAAATTGACGTCCTCGACGGCCTCGCCGAGATTAATGTATGTGAGTCATATGAGGTCGACGGCCGAAATGCGGCTGAAATCCCGGCCAATCATCCCGATTTCACGCGGGCGAAGCCTGTTTACACGAGAATGAAAGGCTGGGGCGAGTCAACCGCGGGGAAAAACAGTATCGATAAGCTGCCTGCCAACGCCCGGAAATATCTCGATTATATCTCGGAAAAAACGGGGGTTCCTATCTGGCTTGTTTCCACCGGCTTTTCTCGCGAGGACACTATCCTGCTGGATAGATGAAACCGCGCAATCGGGCATAAAGGGAAAATGCGGCTGAAGATTTTTACGATAATTCAACTGGTTCTGTCGCTGGGGTTAGCGTCGGGGCAGGAAAATCCCGTGCCCCTGGATTTTCCCCGGGCCCTGGAACTGGTCTACGCCAATGATTACGTCTTGAAAGCCAAATCGGATGATATCATCGCATCCGAATACCGGGTCAAGGAGGCGATTTCTGAATATTACCCGAAGTTGGCCGTCTATTCCAATGTCACCAAGACGTCGCTGGATAGCGAGATCAAATTGCCCAATTTGTTCGGGCCGGTCATCGACCCCATCAGGCTTTTTCCTCAGGAGCGGTATAATTTCGGGATAATTGCCAGATATGAGCTATATACCTTCGGACGGCGCTCGGCCGCGAATTCGATCGCTAGAATGGGCCTGGAGATCTCGAAACTGGAAAATCGTGAATACAAAAATGCCCTCTACGACAAGACCGCAAGAGCTTTTTCGGCGGCGATAACGGCCCGTAATATTCTGGCGATTCAACGACAAAATATAAACCGTGCCGAGGAAAAACTG
>CAZDAH010000166.1:1499-4369 GCA_964503405.1 uncultured Ignavibacteria bacterium | reverse complement strand
CAGGACTTCGGGCCCCAGCCCGATCAGGTTTGCCCCCCTGACCGGATACGATATTCGCCCGTTCTCGATCATATATCCTTCGGTTACCTCGAAAACGAATTGCCCGTTTGATATATCGACTTCTCCGCCGCCGAACGATTTGGCGTATAACCCGCTTTTCACCGACTTGATGATTTCCTGGGGTTCGTGCTCACCGGGCAGCATGAACGTGTTCGTCATCCGCGGCATGGGATAATGCTTGTACGACTCCCGCCGCCCCGAACCGCTCATCGCCAGTCCCATCAATCGTGAATTCAGTCTGTCGGTCATATACCCTTTCAAAATCCCGTCCTCTATCAAGACCTTCCTTTGCGAGACCGTTCCTTCGTCATCTATGCTGATCGTGCCTCTGAGCCCCGGAATCGTGCCGTCGTCGACCACCGTGCACAGCTCCGACGCTGTCTTCTGCCCGATCCTGCCGGAATACAGCGACGTTCCCTTGCGGTTGAAATCAGCCTCCAGCCCGTGGCCGACAGCCTCGTGAAGAAATATGCCGGCCCAGCCGTTTCCGAGAACTACCGTCTGAGGGCCGGCCGGCGCTTCTCCGGCCTCCAGAAGTATCAGCGCCTGACGAACGGCTTCCTCGGCGAATTCCTCCGGGCTCTCTTTCGCGAAATGCTCGAATCCCACACGCCCTCCTCCTCCGTGACGTCCCGCCTGCCTGTTGTTTCCCTCTGCCGCGTAGGCGGAAACGTTTATGCGCGACATAGTCCTGTGGTCGCCGGCCAGTATGCCCTCGGAGTTGGCCACCGCTACTATCTTGGAACCGTCCCACAATGACGCCTTGACCTGATAAACCCGGCTGTCTTTCGAGAAAGCGGCCTCTTGTGCCCTCCAAAGCAGTTTAGCTTTTTCCTCCACGGCGATTTCGTCCGGCAGAATCTCGACTGCGCACAGATGATTCCATGAATGGCCGGTTACTTTTACGGGTTTTCGAGAAGGCGACGTCCCCGACGCGATCAGCGACGCCGTCTTGGCGGCATTAATCAGATCGTTCATGTCGAATCGCTCGGAATATGCGTAACCCGTTTTCTCGCCATCGATTACACGAATACCAACTCCCCGGCTCACGCCCGATTGCGCCTGCCTTATGCGGTTTTCCTCCAACGAGATCCCGCTGATTGTCGAAAATTCAGCATAAACCTCGGCGAATTCGCCGCCCCGTGACATGGCCGCCGAAAAGAGTTTTTCGAGATTGCTGCCGGTGAATAATCCCTCGAAACGCTCATACCCCGCGATCAGGCATTCGGCGATCTTCGTCTCTGAGAAAATTTCTTTTATCATCAAAATCCCTCGAAAATCACTGTCTCGTGTATCGATCAGCGGCTCCGGTTGATAAACGCTTATCGGCCCGGAAATGTTCTGAAAATCATATATCATAATTATCCTCTCAATTCAATGGAAAATAACGCCGATTTCTGTCAAACAGGCCCGCTCGACTTAAAGATCGAATCGCCTGAACCGATACAAATTACAAAGGATAAACTTTTAATGTCCATTAGAAACAAGATATTCGCCCGGCTCGACTCGCTCGATTCCATAAACTCTCCGCCGTCCATGATAAAGGATATCATGTCCCTCTTGAACCAGGACGATTCGACGGCCGCCAGGCTGTCCGCGGTGATCCTCAAAGACCCCGGACTTACCGCGAAAATCCTTAAAGTCGCCAACTCCTCGTTCTACGGCTACAAAGGACAAGTGAAAAATATCAATCAGGCCGTTATGATCCTCGGGCAAACCATGGTTAAATATCTCGTCCTGTCCATTTCGATTTGTAACCACGTAGCCGCCAAAGATTCAGGCAAGGAACAGGAATACGTAAGATTGTGGCAGCATTTCCTGGAGACGGCCTCCATCGCCAGGAATATCGCCATGAATATAAATTACGGACTGGAGGAGGAGGCCTACGTGGCCGGGCTGCTTCACGATTTCGGCCGTCTGCTTCTGCTCAAGCATTTCGGCGCCGAGGTTTTCCAGACTCAAAGACTGGTCAGAGAAGGGAGTTCGATCATCGAGGCCGAGAGAAAAATATTCGATACCGATCATCAGGAAATTGGGGAGTTTATCTGCAAACGCTGGAATCTCCCCGAATCCCTTGCCGAGATTCTGGGGAATCATCACCCCGAGCGCCGCGACATGATCCCTAATCTCCCCCTGCTCGCCCGCATCGTGATTCTCGCCGACAACCTGTCGTCGTCCGGAATGGAAATGCCGGAAAATCTCTCCGGCGCAGCTCTGAGAGTCGATATTATCGCAGGATGCACCGAGGCCCTGGGATTGGATCTTGCCAATATCAAAAAATATTATACTGTTGTCTCCAGGGACGTCCTGGGCAGCGCCGAAGGGCTTGATCTCGATCTCGGAGACGCTGTGGAATATCTCTCCAAAATTAATACCGAGGTGTTCCAGCTTTATATCGACCTGGCCAATATCTTCAGGGAGCGCCAGGAGCTTTCAGGCAAGATGCTCACAGAGGAGAGGCTCGAGGGTACCCTCGAATCGCTGCATATCGCCCTGGCCACCCTCTCGCATTATATTAATAACGCCTCGATGAATATCAGCGGGCAATGCGAGGTTCTCCAGATTCTATATGATAAAGGCGATACAAGACAGGTTTACGAAAAAATCCCGTCCATGACCAAATCGATCAAGTCATCGATTAAAAAAATCTCCCTGATACTCGAGGAACTCTCTAAAATCTCGAGCCTGGAAAGCATCAATTACTTCAAGGATTCCCGGGCTATCGATATCGAGCAGTCTCTGAAAGAAAGGCTCGAGGTTCAGTAGCCCCGTCCGCGATCCGATTTCACCTCGGCCGCCATGGAACTTTT
>CAZDAH010000166.1:0-1489 GCA_964503405.1 uncultured Ignavibacteria bacterium | reverse complement strand
TTTCCACGCCGAAACTCGCGTCATTCTAATCTATCACGTTTCCCATGACAGGCACGCTTATCCTGGTCGAGGAATCGTCCCCGGACTCCACGGCCACAGTCGACGCGAACCGGCCCGGCTCCACCTCGGAGACCAATCTCAGGCTCAGCGTGGTTGATTTTCCCGGATCAAGCGTGGATTCGCCGAACTTCGCCGTAATGATCTCGTCGCCCGGCTTATCGACGACGGAAAGATTCAGAGCCGCTGATCCGGTATTGGTTATCTTAAGATCGACTCTTGGCGCTTTCCCGCTTTCAAAATCGCCGAAATCAGCCGCCGCCGGATCCACCGATATCGTCTGCTCCAGGCTGTCTATTCTGGCGTCGAACGTGATCTTGTAATAAGGATTGATCGGATCGTTGCAGTCGACATTCACGAATTTGCGCACCTTGCCGTGCAGTTTCGACGTGTCCAGCGATACTGATATCATGGCCGTGTCGCCGGGAGCGATCCTGTCGCTGCTAAGCGGCGCCGCCGTGCATCCGCAGGTTGGCTTAACCCGCGTTATCACCAGCGTGTCCGATCCGGTATTCCTCAAGGCGAAGTTATGGTAAACGACAAATCCGCCCGGCACGACGCCGAAATCCCAGTATTTCTCTATGAATTCTATCCTTGCTTTCGAGGCCGGATCGACGTCAATCTGAGTCGTATAATCCTCATGCTGCTCGGCCATTCCCATGGAAAATAACAAAATCAACGCCGCCCCGGTCATGACTTTTACTCTCATCTTAAAACGCTCCTTTTTGCCGTAAATTAATTTCCGATTCTCCGATGTCAAGGCGTTTCAAGAAAGCCCTGCTGCGCCATCCATTCATCGTTGAAAATCTTCGATCCGTATCTGTCGCCCGAGTCGGCCATGATTATCACCGGGCACTTTATCGTACCATCATCGCCCATCACCCGTCTTGCCGCCGCCAGGGCGGCCCCCGACGATCCCCCAGCGTAAATCCCGGCCTCGCGGGCCAGTTCACGAGTGGCCAGGAAGGCCTCTCTGTCGCTTATTGCCAGAAAGCGGTCTATGACGTCGAAGTCGAGCGCCTTCACCGGTTTGTCGCCGCCAATCCCCTCGATTTCATAATGGCCGGCCTCGATCAGCTCTCCCGTCTCGAAATATTCCTTGAAAATTGAGCCTTCGCTATCCACCGCGATGATCTTGATGGCCTGATTTCTCTCTTTGAGAAATCGTCCCGCGCCGGAAATCGTCCCCCCCGTGCCGGCGCCGGCGATAAGGCAATCGATTCGCCCCTCGGTATCGCGCCAGATTTCCGGGCCGGTCGTCTCGAAATGGCATTTGATATTGGCCGGATTGTTGAATTGATCGAGATATACAGAATTGGGAATCTCCCGCGCCAATCGCCAAGCAGGGCACGAAGTGGCAACTGACGGCGGCGAATCTGAGCGAGCTGGCGAAGACCCTGTTGAGTCGCGCTAGGCGGCTCGAGGCTGCGGC
>CAZDAH010000165.1:886-4370 GCA_964503405.1 uncultured Ignavibacteria bacterium | reverse complement strand
CCCGGGATTGACGATTTCTATATCGGCATCCCTCTCGATATGGGCGGCCGTGTATTGTCCCTTTTTCGACGCGGTCAGGGAGATGGTCTTGGGCTCGTCGCCGAAATGTTTCAGCTTCAATTTCTTTACGTTCAGAATGATCTCGGTCACGTCTTCCGACACTCCCGGAATGGTGGCGAATTCGTGCAAGGCGCCCTCGATTCGAACAGCCAACACGCCTGAGAACTGAATCGACGAGAGCAGCACGCGGCGCAGCGCGTTACCGAGCGTGATCCCGAATCCCCTTTCTAGGGGTTCGATAGTGAATTTGCCGTAAAAACCGGTCGACGATTTCTCGTCCAGTGCCAGTTCCCTGGGCATCTGCATGCTTTTCCACTTCATCTATTCTGCCTCCGATAATTACTTGGAGTAAAGCTCGACAACCATCTGCTCCTGGACAACAGTCGGTATGTCAAGACGTTTTGGTTTTTCCAAAAGCTCGCCTTCCATCTTGGCCTTATCCAGTCTCAGCCACGGATAATCGAAACCCTTGCCCGAATCCTTCATGGCCGAGTGAATTATATCCAGATTTCTGCTTTTTTCGCGAACCCTCACTACGTCGCCCGGTTTGACCTGGTATGAGGGTATGTCAACGACCTTCTCGTTGATAGTAAAATGCCTGTGCAGCACTAGTTGGCGAGCCGATTTCCGCGACGGCGCGAAGCCGAGCCTGTAAATAATGTTATCGAACCTGCATTCGAGCAGAACCAGAAGATTCTCGCCGGTTATGCCCTTCTGCCGGGCAGCCTTCTCGAAATAATTGTGGAATTGTCCTTCGAGCAGACCGTAAATCCGTCGCATCTTCTGTTTCTCGCGCAGCTGGAATCCGTACTCGGATCCCTTTCTCCTCATATTCTGACCGTGCTGGCCGGGAGCATAAGCCCGCCTGTCCACGGAGCATTTGTCCGAAGTGCACCGGCTGCCCTTGAGAAATAACTTCATTCCCTCGCGCCGGCAAAGTTTGCAGTTCGAATCTCTGTATCTCGCCATGATGACTCCCTATACCCTGCGTCTCTTCGGAGGACGGCACCCGTTATGGGGGATCGGGGTCACGTCCTTGATGGCGACTATCTCCAGGCCGGCGGCTTGCAGCGAGCGGATGGCTGCCTCGCGGCCGGCTCCCGGACCCTTGACCCATACTTCGATCTTCTTCAAACCCTGTTCGATGGCCTCCTTGGCCGACGTCTGCGCCGCCAGCTGAGCCGCGAAAGGCGTAGATTTCTTCGAGCCCTTAAACCCGCTTTTTCCCGCCGACGACCAGGAGATCACGTTGCCCGTGGAATCCGAAATCGAAACGATGGTGTTGTTGAAAGTAGCCTTTATATGAGCGACGCCGCGCGAATCTACCCGGTGTCCCTTTTTCTTGGTTTTTCTTTTCTTGCCTGGTTCAGCCAATTATTCCGTCCTTTATTAGCTCTTTTTTCTTCCTATAGTTTTCTTCGGTCCCTTTCGCGTGCGGGCGTTGGTCTTGGTGCGCTGCCCCCTGACGGGCAGGCCCCTTCTGTGCCGCAAACCGCGATATGAACCTATATCGATCAATCTTTTTATATTCATGTTGATCTCGGCCCGCAGCGAGCCTTCGATTTTATATTCCTGCTCGATCACCGAACGCAAGCGCGAAATATGATCTTCGGTCAGGTCCTTCACTCTGATATCGGGATTTACCTGCGAAACCTCCAGTATCCGTTTTGCTGAAGTCTGACCGATACCGTATATATATGTCAGCGCGGCCTCCACCCGCTTGTCCCGCGGCAAATCAACGCCTGAAATACGTGCCAAAAGTAACCTCCTTTAACCCTGACGCTGCTTGTGCTTCGGGTTCTCGCAGATAACTCGGACCACGCCTTTGCGTCTGATTATCTTGCATTTTTCACATCTTATCTTAACGCTGGAACGAACTTTCATCTCTATCTCCGCTCTTACTTATGCCGGTAAATTATTCTTCCCCTGCTTAAATCGTAAGGGGATAATTCCAGGGTGACTTTATCGCCGGGCAATATCTTAATAAAATGCATCCTCATTTTTCCCGATATATGAGCCAGCACCTGATGACCGTTGTCAAGTTCGACCTTGAACATTGCGTTGGGCAACGGCTCGATTACCTTTCCTTCAACCTCTATTACGTCTTCTTTTCCCATCTCAACTCGTCAATATCTCCGGCCCGTTCGACGTCACTGCCACCGTGTGCTCGAAATGGGCCGATAGCGATCCGTCAGCTGTAACAACCGTCCATCCATCCGGCATCACCCGAACCTCATATCCCCCGGCGTTGATCATCGGCTCAATGGCGATTACGAGTCCTTCCTTCAAAACCAATCCGGTTCCCGCTTCGCCGAAATTCGGCACCTGCGGTTCCTCGTGCATTTTCCTGCCGATCCCGTGACCGACCAAATCTCTGACCACCGAGAATCCCTCGGCCTCTACATAACTCTGAATGGCCGCGGATAGATCCCCCAGCTTATTGCCGGGCACGCACTTTTCAATTCCTTTGTAAAGGGCTTTTTCGGTAGCGTCCATCAGCCTGCAAGCCTTGTCGGATATCTCTCCGACCGCGAAGGTCCGGGCAGCATCGCCGAAATAACCGTCGACTATCGCCCCCACGTCCACGCTCAATATCTGCCCCTCATGCAGTTCCCTTTTATCGGGGATCCCATGCCCCACCTCGTGGTCAACAGAAGCGCAGATATTGGCCGGAAAACCCTGATAACCCAGGAATGCCGGCCTGGCGTTCCTCCTCTTAAGAAGGCGCGCCGCCAAGACGTCCAATTCCGCCGTCGTTACGCCGGGTCTTACGTTTTCAGAGATCAGATCGAGGACTTCGGCAACAATCCGCCCCGCCGTTCTGATCTGCTCCATCTGCCGGGGCGATTTGTATTGAATCATGAAGCGCTGCCGACCATCTCCACGATTGAATCGAAGACCTCTTCGAAACCTTGGCCGCCGTCTACGTCTACTAGAATACCTCTTGCCCTGTAAAAATCCTCGATCGGCCGGGTTTTTTCCCTGTAAACAGAAAGCCGATTATTGATAACCTCAGCGTTATCGTCGCTGCGCTGAAATAATTCCCCGCCGCAACGATCGCAAATACCGTCCTTTTGGGGCGGTCTGGTCTTCAGATTATATTCGAACCCGCAGCTTTTGCAGAGACGACGCGCCACAAGCCTTTCGATTATCGCACGATCGTCGACCTGAAGATTGATGACCCGGTCGAGGCTCATGCCCAGATTCTTCAGCAATCTTTCCAGGCCCTCTGCCTGAGCCGGAGTTCTTGGAAAACCGTCAAATATAAATCCCGAACTGTTCCCGGTCAACTCTTCTTTTATCATCCCCAGGATGATATCGTCGGGAACAAGATCGCCGGAATCAACATAGCTTCCTGCTCGTTTTCCCAACTCGGTCTCATCCTTAATAGCCTTGCGCAAGATGTCCCCGGTGGAAATATGGG
>CAZDAH010000165.1:0-876 GCA_964503405.1 uncultured Ignavibacteria bacterium | reverse complement strand
ATTGGCGAGCTTGAATTTCCCGCATAACTTCTTGGCCTGCGTTCCCTTGCCGGAACCGGGTGGCCCCAGGAATATCATCCGCATTCTCAGCTATACCGCCCTTTCATCCGTCCCTTTTTGATGAATCCGTCGTAATGCCTCATCAACAGGTGCGATTCTATCTGCTGCAGCGTATCCAGGGCAACACCGACAACAATCAGCAGGCCGGATCTCGCGTGGCAGGCTGGTTCCGCCGAAATAGAATTGCACGTCGGCCATATTGGACATGATATTCGGCAGAATTGCGATGATGGCAAAGAAGATGGCTCCGGGAAGAGTTATCCGGGTGAGGATCCTGTCTATATATTCGGCCGTCCTTTGTCCCGGCCGGATACCGGGGATAAATCCACCCTGTTTTTTCATGTTGTCCGCCAGGTCCACCGGATTGAATACTATGGCCGTATAGAAATACGCGAAAAATACGATCATCAGCGCGTAGATGATCATGTAAACGGCCGAACTGGGATCGAGCCAGGCGGCTACCGTTATCATAAAATCGCTCTCCGGAAAAAACGAAATTATCGTCTGCGGAGCGAACATGATCGACTGCGCGAATATTATCGGAATGATGCCGGCGGTATTCACCGAGAGCGGGATATGTGTGCTTGTGCCGCCGTAAACTTTCCGGCCGACGACCCGTTTGGCGTACTGCACGGGGATCTTTCTCTGGGCCCTGGTCACCAGCACGATCGAGGCCACGATAATCAGCATGAATGAAATAATAATCAATTCCTTAATAATATTTCCCCGGGGAGCGCCGGACATGTTGAACCAGCTCGGGAAAAACTTCTGAACTTCATCCACCACGGCCATGGGCAAACGCGCAATGATTCCGAT
>CAZDAH010000164.1:1376-4403 GCA_964503405.1 uncultured Ignavibacteria bacterium | reverse complement strand
CATGGCACCTGAGCGGCCTCCTGAGCGATCCCCAAGGGAAAACAGAATCCCACGATTAGCGCCGGGATAACGTAAATTTTCCGGCTGAATCTCATTATCCTTCTCCACTCTCGAATTGCTTGAACATGCCCGCTTTTTTCGTATTCTAAAGCAACTACTCGAACAAAGACCTGTGAGTTCCGCTAAAGTATTCGCTCCCAGAAAACCGAATCAGTTGAATATCAGCCTTATTCCAGGTTATAATAATCGGAAAAAGGAGATTTTTCGATGAATTACGGTGGAGGAGCGGCTGGCGCAGCCGCGGCCGCGGCGGCCATTGCCAACGCGATCAAAGCGTCGGGGGCGATAGTCGGAGTTGAACCGGCAGATTTTCTGAACATCGCGGAGCGCATGGAAAGTCCGCTGATCGTCTGCGCACCGAAATCGTTCTGGTCGGGTGGGCATAAGTATCTGACGTCGTATAAGGGGCTTTTTTTCTACGCGAAATCGTCGGATCCGCTGCGGCTGCCGGGCAAAGCGGAGATTATTGCGGCCAAGAAGATCTGGATTCCGGGATAAAGATTTTAGGCTTCGGCGGGAAGAATTTCGGGTTTGACCGGGAATGGCGGAGGAAACCAGAACTGCGCTCAACAACCCCGATTTGTTCTATTATTCAATTCTCAAAATCCTCTCGAACCATCCGATATTGTTATCGAACGCAATCGCGGGAGAGGACTACGATGAATCCGAGAATTCTTGTCTCTGTTGCCCTGGCCTCCGTGTTGATTTTCGGCAGTATGGCCTGGCTGGCCGACCGGGGGATGGAAAAGGCGATGCCGGTCATGGAGGAGCAGAAGAAGAAAGCCCGGGAGACTCAGCAGCAACATTCCGAAATGATCCGCCAGAGCCTGGAGGAGATGGGAGCGTCGGAGGCGGCAATCCAGGCGGCCCTGATACCGCCGAGCAAAGAGGAATTGGGCGCGCGGATTGTTAAGGCTCCGTCGCCGAGGAAACCGATCGGGGCCTAGGCCGGAATCAGGAGAGGCGAGCATACAGAGATGGTGTTCATGAAATTCGATAAGGAAGATTACTGGATGATTGTCAAAGGCGGCCCCGACGGTGGATACAAGGAAAAGGGCCGCTATGAATTCAACTTCGATATGATCCATTTTACGCCGGAAAACGGCGAACCCTACACCATGGATTATTTCATGCCTGCCCTGAAGAATATAGAATTCTCCCGTGGTGATGTCTCGTACGTGTTCGAGAAGACGCAAGAAATAGATATCGATTTCTAAATTCGCCAGACGATTAATTTAAGCACCGTTGGCTAAATAGTTCGTAGTGTCGTGCGCCAGTATTTGTTGTGGGACTTGGGATTAGTTTTATTCATTAAAGTATTAGTTTAGGTTTGCCTGGATGGTATCGGTGGAGATGCCCGCGACGGCTATCGGGTTTGGCCGCGTAATGGAGGCGCAAAACCCGACCTGCCTCTGAGGCTTGAATAAAAAACGCCGTCAGGAACGGAGTCCTGACGGCGCCCGAATAACCGAGCATTCTACCTACTTCGCTTTTGCCTTCTTACCGATCTTCACCCTCGATTTCGGTTTGACCACAACGTCCTTGATCCTCGATTTGGCCTCTTTCGGCTTTTTGCCGTTGCCGTCGGTTTCGATTACATGGCCGTATTTGACGATGAACTCATCGGTCTTATCGCGAGCGTCGTTATCGTGATACTGCTCCGGCGGCGATTTCATGAAATACGACGACGGCGCGAAAAGGGACCCGGAGAGATTGTTCTCCAGGGCCAGCTTGCAGCAGCGGACAGCGTCGATAACGACGCCGGCGGAGTTAGGCGAATCCCAGACCTCCAGTTTGAGCTCGATATTCAAAGGTACGTCGCCGAACGTGCGCCCCTCCAGGCGGATATGGGCCCATTTGCGGTCGGTGAGCCATTCTATGTAATCGGACGGCCCGATATAGACGTTCCCTTTGCCGATATCATAATCGAGCTGGCTGGTGACGGCATTGGTCTTGGAGATCTTTTTCGATTCCAGCCGGGCACGTTCGAGCATATTGTAGAAATCCATATTCCCGCCGACGTTGAGCTGGCTGGTGCGCTCGAGCTTGACTCCTCTTTCCAGGAAAAGGCGTGTCAGCACGCGATGGACGATGGTGGCCCCGACCTGCGATTTGATATCGTCGCCGATAACCGGCAGACCTTTCTTCTTGAACCTGTCCTGCCAGTATGGCTCTCTGGCGATAAAAACGGGGATACAGTTGACGAAACCACAGCCGGCTTCGAGGATCTGCTCCACATACCATTTGGTAGCCTCTTCGGAACCGACGGGCAGGTAGTTGACAACGACGTCGGTGCCGGAATCTTTCAAAACTTTGACGATATCGGCGGTGCGGCCGGGAGCCGGCGTTATGATCTGTTTGAGATAATATCCCAGACCGTCGTGAGTCATACCGCGTAGGACCTTCACACCCGATTTGGGCACATTCGAGAACTTATAGGTATTATTGGGTCTGGTGAATATTGCCGTGGAGAGGTCTTTGCCGACCTTATTCTTGTCGATATCGATAGCTGCGGAGAATTCAATATCGGAGATATGATATCAGACTAAGTCGACAAGCATCAATCCGGGTATGAAATCGCCTTTTTTGGCGTTTTTATAGTATTCGACTCCCTGAACGAAAGACGAAGCACAATTGCCGACTCCTATGATTCCGACTCTGACTTTCCCCATCGTCACTCCTTTTCTATTCTCATTATCTGATCTCGAACGTAAATGACTCGCTGAATCACCGTATAATTGCCCAGAACGGCGATACCCATCACGGCAGCCTTCATCAACGGCTGATGTGTCGAGAAAACGAGGTCAATCAGCGAACCGATGATCGCCCCGGCGGCGATAAATGTAACTCTCTCCGGCCTCTGCATCAAGCCGATTTTACAGTCGACCCCGAGGCCCTCTGCCCTAGCCCGCACGTATGACGTTAACAATGAACCGGCCAGGGCCAGGATTATTGTCGCGCTGAAGA
>CAZDAH010000164.1:1093-1366 GCA_964503405.1 uncultured Ignavibacteria bacterium | reverse complement strand
GAAAGAAGGCCGCCAGCCCCATGAAAACGACGATCTCGGAATAACGATCCACGGTAGAATCCAGAACTGCGCCGAATCGGCTGGTGCGATTGGTTTTCCTGGCCTGTCTGCCGTCAAGGACATCGCAAGCCCCTGATGCTATTAAAGTTACACCTCCCCAGAACATGTGGCCCGTCCAGAAAAGCAATGCCGTTACGCTCGACAACAGAAATCCGGCGCCGGTTATAACGTGAGGATGTATGCGCGATGATTCCACGAAATTCCCAATCGGAT
>CAZDAH010000164.1:384-1083 GCA_964503405.1 uncultured Ignavibacteria bacterium | reverse complement strand
TCACATTCCTGAGGAGCATCATCCTCATTGCCATCCCGTCAAAGGCTGGAAATTACCTCAAATCGGCCGACTGTCAAGGGAAAAGACTCACTAATCGGAACAACACGAGTACTTTAGCGTAATTCAGATTAATAGTCAAGCCCTTCGTGTATCCGGCAATCGGCGATCTCGGACATCAGTCAATGTCTGCTCCCGTTTTTATATCGCTGAATTCAGTGTCGGCAACAGGCGATTTGACCTCTTCACGGTCGAAGGCGTCCCCGTACTTGCTTTGCCATCTGTTGCCCATAACAAGCGAAAGCCATCCGAGGACCAGCCCCGCGGCGACGTCGCTGAAATAATGATAACGACCGTACACAGTGCTCAGGCAAAGCAATATTAATAGGCAGATAGATACGAATCTCAGCCTCCTGAATTCAGCGGCAACAATGGCGACGGCGGCTAAGGCCACGGCGCAATGCGAGGAGGGCATGGCCCCGCCGTACAGCCCGGCTTTCTGCACTATTCTCTCGGCCAGCGGGGTTATATACGGCCCGATTATGGGAAGATAATATATTTCCTGGAGATAGAACCGCGGGCCGACAATCGGGTAGAATACGAATATTATGTAGCTGACATAGAACGAAATGGAGATTGTCAGGGTCAGGCGTTCCACAGCGTCCCACCTGCCGCGCAGCACAAGAAGCAGGGCCGCGCCGG
>CAZDAH010000164.1:0-374 GCA_964503405.1 uncultured Ignavibacteria bacterium | reverse complement strand
GTATCATGACAAAATAGGATATATAACTGAGATTTAGAAGCTCGTTGAGCCAGATTTCCATGCGCGCCTGAAGAGCGAAGGCGGGGTCGAATCCGAAAATCGCGTTTTCCAGGGCGACAATTTGACCGTCGAACGGCTGATCGAAAACCATGAACACCTGGGGCCCGATTGCCTCGTATAGAAAAGTGAATAGGAATAAGGGATAGGTTATTCGCAGCGCCCTCCACAGGCGACTCGGGACCGGAATGGGGAAAAGGGCGAAAATCAGGGAAATCGAGGCGGCGGCCGAATAGAATAAAATAAAGAAAAGCCAGCCCGGCTCTCCAGCCCGGAAAATAAAAATCACCAGCACCTCAGAGCCAGGTAGCTAAGCA
>CAZDAH010000163.1:1942-4537 GCA_964503405.1 uncultured Ignavibacteria bacterium | reverse complement strand
TCCCCGGATGACATTCCTTTTTGCGGCTGGGAGAGCTTTTCGTATTTTATTCCCATGTCGTCGAGCTTGCCGCCGAGAGCGGCGGCCACGTCGCTGCCGATCAGTATAGCTGTCTCCGGCTTGATCCGCTTTATCAGATTCGAGATATAATATTCCCAGGATATGGCTATGGCCTTCTGCCGGAACTCCTGTTTCGGCTTTTCGTCGTAACCGTAGAGGGCGACGATACTGCTGTCGACCAGCCATATCCCCTTCTCCACAAGTTTGAGCAGGAGAGCGAGTTTGTTTTTCAGCCTCTCGATATAAGGCTTATTCCCTTTTTTCTGATAGGGCGAGAAGTCGAACTTGGCGCTATCGGCGGCGCAGGCGGCGAATATCTGCCAGTACTGCCAGGTGCCAGCGTTATCCTCTATATCCGGGGCCAGGTCCCCTTCGCCGTAGCCGAGACAATATACCAGCCTGACGAACTTGTCCGGCAGCCCCTTGAAGCCGTCGAGATCGGGGTATTTCAGCTCATTTGCGCATTCGCTGTCGGATGTATAGACGTGCGATTCGGCCAGCAGCAGGGTTTTCACCCTGGGCGGTTTCCAGAAATTGCGATGATTGATGACCGTCTTGACCACCTTGAGCGAATCGGGATTGAACTCGGGGAGACTGAGGCGAATCTTGTTATAGGTCTTGAAAACCGCCTCGCTCTCCCAACTTTCGATGTTCCTAAAACTGGGCATAATACATCCTTATTTTTTTTACCCGGGGGGGAAGACCGGCGCCGCCATCGGCTGCGCCGGACGATAAGATAATGGGGGAAACAGCGGCGGTTGTCAAGGGATTTTTCGTGCCGGTTGCGGGACCGGCCCCGCATGCGCAGGGGCGAGGTTTTCCCGCCCAATGTATTTTCATCCCCATGGCTCGCGCGGGAATGACATGAAAGGTAATTGGAGCGTCATGATGTCGTCCCCGGATGGCGGGATTCCGTCCTGACACATCAGTTATCGTCAAACGCCGGGGGATTTGACCTGTGCTTCGGGAATATTATTACAACCTTATGTTCTCGATATCATCGACCAGGAGCTTTTGCCGCTCCGGGTCGGCGACCTGTTTGGCGAACTCGCGGGCTTTGGCGATATGCTCTTTCGCTTTCTCGTTATTCCTGACCAGGGCCTCGGCCCGGGCCATGGCTTCGTGGGCGTATCCTTTGTAGAACGGCTCCTCGTTTTCGGAGTGCTTGAGGCATAATTTCCCGTACTTGCGGGAATCTTCAGCTTTGCCGGCCAGGGCGTAAACTCGCGATAATTGCCAGTAACCCACGGAGAAGTTCATTTCGGTGACGTCTTCGCGCTGCTTCCAGTGCCACATTGACGTCTGCGTCAGGCGGATCATGTTATCGTCGTCGTCCGGCGTGCGCCTGGCCTTCTCGATAAACTCCCAGGCGGCGTTGAAACAATGAACCGAGAAATATTTGTGGGCCGCTTGCAGATCGAAATCGGGTATTTTGCTCATGTATTCTCTCCTGGCGTCAATTTTCCAAGTGTCAGGATTTGAAAGCGCCGCCGAGTCCCCCGACCCGGCGGTCTTCTTATCGAGCAAGCTGCTGTCAGGCCGGGGGACCGGACAGCGCAATTGAGTTAAAATTCGCTTTCGTTATTTCATCCCCGCCTGGTTAAGGATGAAGCGCGACAGCAGGCGTACACCCCAGCCTGTGCCGCCCTTGTAACGGTAGGGATGATTGTTCGATTCCTCGTTGTCCATGCCGGCGATATCGATATGCGCCCATCTGTATCCCTCGGCGAAATTGGAGAGGAAGCAGGCCGCGGTGATGGCGCCGCCCCATCGTCCGCCGCTGTTTTTGATATCAGCCGCAGGGGTTTTTAAAAATTCGGCGTAATCGCGCCATAGCGGCAGCTGCCAGAGCCTTTCGCCGGACTGCTCCCCCGCTTCGATGAGCTTGTCGATTAAAGCCTGATCGGCGCCCATAACGCCGGCGCAGATATGCACGCCGAGGGCCACCATGCAGGCGCCGGTCAGAGTGGCGATATCGACAACAATTTTCGGTTTGAACTTCCCGGCGTAAACGAGGGCGTCAGCGAGTATCAGCCGGCCCTCGGCGTCGGTTGATATAACCTCGATGGTCTTGCCGTTGGAGGCGGTGAGAATGTCGCCGGGACGATAGGCGGTTCCCGACGGCATATTCTCGACGAGGGGCGCGATCCCGACAACGTTGATCTTCGGTTTGAGCTGCCCGAGAACCGGTAGCAGCGCTATAACGGCTCCGGCCCCGCCCATATCCCCCTTCATCGCCTCCATGCCCTGGGGCTCCTTAAGGGAGAGGCCTCCGGAATCGAATGTAACACCTTTCCCGACGAAGACGATCGGTTTGTCGGACTTGCGCCCGCCGTTATATTCCCAGACGATCATCCTGGGACGATTCTCCGACCCTTTGCCCACAGAGAGCAGGGCTTCCATTTTGAGCCGCTTCAGTTCGGCCTCGGGAAGTTCTCTTACTTTTATACCATGTTCGCGTCCGAGAGCCCTGGCCTCGGCGGCCAGCTTCGACGGCGTCAGGACGTTCGCCGGGAGGGTGGCGAGGTCGCGGGC
>CAZDAH010000163.1:0-1932 GCA_964503405.1 uncultured Ignavibacteria bacterium | reverse complement strand
CGACAATGATCCTGACCCTGTCGATATGCGCCTGGGTCATACTTCTCGACGCGCTGAAAAAGGACACGTCGTCCAGCTCGAATTTCTTGGCGGCGGATTTGAATGTATCGAACCTGTAACATCCCAGCATGACGCCCTCGATCAGGGCCGGGATTGTCAGGCGGGAATCGTCGAGGGGCGCGAAGGCGATCCGTTTGAGCCTGCGCACGGATTTGACCGTCGCGCCGACCGCCCTGCGGACCGCATCGTGATCGGCCTTCTCCCTCTCCCCCAAACCAGCGATGATGAGCCGTCCCGATTTGAGATCGTCGCAGGGATAGACCTGGAAAATCTCGTGTTTATCGCCGTTGAATCCGGCTGAATTCGCAGCCCGATCGATGATCTTTTTCAAGGCACCTATATGACGGTTTTCGTTTTTATATACGAAAGCGATGGACGCCTCTCCCGCGTAGTCCTCAAATCGCCCTTTCGCCAGCCGGCAATTCAATTAGCTCCTCCTTGCTCAAGATTCGATATTCCTCCCGCTTCTCTCCCTTGAGGTTATTTCCCCATGCTACTCAATTCTTATGAATTTGTCACCGCCGGCTCCGCAGATTCCGCATCGGTCGGGAGCCTCGCTCGCTTCCGTGTTCCCGCAAACGGGACAGACGAAATAAGGGGCATCTTCGATTTTGCCCAGATTCTTCAGCGCTTCGCCGTAGAGCTCGCTGTGGATTCTCTCAACGTCGGAGGCGTTTTTGAAAGTGGTCGCGGCCCGTTTGTTCGACTCCGACTCCGCGACGCGGATGAATCCCGGATACATGGTGGTAAACTCATAAACCTCGCCGTCAATGGCCGATTTCAGATTGTTTTGCGTAGATGATGACTTGCCCAATACCTTGAAATGACTCAACGCGTGAACTTTCTCAGCCTCGGCGACCGCCATGAAAAGCCTGGCTACCTGGCGGTGACCATCCTTATCGGCGGCCCTGGCGAAGGCCAGGTAAGTCATGTACGCCCTGCTTTCTCCAGTAAAGGCCTCATTCAACTTGACATCAGTTTCCATCAAACCTCCCATCCTCAAGCGTTGTGAATTGATTGACAGCTAACATGTTTTCGATCCGCTGTCAAGCGAATACCGATTGGGGAGATGGAAAGCCAAATTCGCCTGACTATGGTGAGGTTAAATGTGTAATTCTCAAAAATAAGTCGATTGCCTGATTCTTTAATTGACCATAACCCATTATTAAATAATAAGTTAGACTTTTTTTCAAAAAAAGCTTTACTTTTATGTATAGTTTTCGTATAAAACTGTCGAGGTTGTGAATATGAAGATTACGGCGCTTGAGGAATACGGATTGCGATGCATGCTTCTTTTGGCTCGGAGCGAAGGGGGCACATTGACCCTTCCGGATTTCAGCCAACGCGAGGGATTGTCTGTGCCGTACGCGGGGAAACTGCTCATGATACTCAGGAAATCGGGGCTGGTCAAGGCGGCCCGCGGACGCAACGGCGGCTACGCTCTTGCCCGCAAGGCCGAGGAGATTTTTTTAAGCGAGGTATTCAAGGCTCTCGGCCAGCCGGTTTTCTCCCCCGCCCATTGCCAGAAGTTCACCGGCGACGAGGAGGTTTGCGTGCACACCGCTGATTGTTCGGTCAGGGAAATATGGAAGAGTTTCGGCGGCCTGATAGGCAGCGTGCTGGAGAGGATGACATTAGCGGATATTCTCGAGGGAAACCTGGAGATTATCGAAAGCATGCGCGCTATGCCGGCGGGACGCGCGATTGGGAAGGAAACTTAGTCTCATAACAGGCAGTTTATTATTAACACTTAACGATAAAGGACAGAGGGAAAGATGAATGATTTAATATTCTCGATAAAAGATATCCACGTCGAGGTAGAAGGCAAAGAGGTTGTCAAAGGCGTTTCGCTGGATATCAGAAAAGGCGAGA
>CAZDAH010000162.1:0-4596 GCA_964503405.1 uncultured Ignavibacteria bacterium | reverse complement strand
ACGACAAGAGAGTGACCAATTCGGAGGGAGCCGGATTTTGCGACGGAGAGACCGTAACCGTGCTGGCGAATTCCCGCGGTCTGTCTCTGGCCTTTAAGTCGTCATTTAATTATTTAATCTGCAAACCGGTAGCGTCGGAAAAAGGCAAGCTTCAGGGAGGATGGTGGTTTTCGTTCAAGCGGCATTTTGCCGATCTGAGTACTCCCGAGGAGGTCGGGTGCACGGCAGCGGAGCGTGCAGTGAGAATGCTGGGGGCGAGAGTGCCGTCAACGACTAAAGCGCCGGTGGTATTCGACCGCGTGACCGGATCGTCACTTTTGGCCGGTCTGGCCCAGGCGATAGACGGCGACGCGATCCATAAGAAAGCGTCCTGCCTTTACGGGAAGCTCGGAGATAAAATCGCCTCTCCCCTGGTGACCATTGTCGATGACGGCGCCATGAACAAGGGACTGTCCTCATCTCCATTCGACGGCGAGGGGTTGGAGACGTCAAGAAGGGAAATCATCGGCGATGGGAGTTTGAAATCATATTTATATGATACGTACACGGGGCGAAAGGCGGGAACAGTCTCGACCGCCAACGCACAGAGGGATCAATCATCGCTTCCGTCCATAGGAACGCACAATTTCTATCTGGAGGCGGGAGAATCCGATTTCGATCAGGTGATCGGTTCGGTGAGAAGCGGGCTTTATCTGACCGGATTGATGGGCTCGGGGGTGAATACGGTGACTGGCGATTACTCGCTGGGAGCGTCGGGGATATGGATAGAGAAAGGCCGGCTCGCCTATCCCGTAGAGGGGATCACCATAGCCTCGAACCTCCTGGAGATGCTGGCCAGAATCGACATGGTCGGGGACGACCTGGAATTCCAGGGGCCGGACTCCTGCCCGACGTTTCGGGTATGCGAAATGACAATCAGCGGAGTGAAATGAGGAATTATGAAGGCGGCATTGGAGAATTACCTTTCGGACGCGACGGGCATATTCAAGAGATACAAGTTGCTCGCGGATAAGGCGATCGAGCGTGCGGCCGAAGACGTTTTTTTTGATCAGCTTGACGATAATTCAAACAGCATAGCTATTATCGTGAAGCACCTGGCCGGGAACATGAGATCCCGCTGGAGAGATTTTCTGACGTCGGACGGCGAGAAGCCTGACAGAAATCGCGATTCGGAGTTTATCCGATCTGACGAGGATGGCCGGGCCAGCTTGATGGACGCCTGGGAGAATGGATGGAAATTACTGTTCGACGGCATGAAATCGTTAAGACCAGCCGATATGAGCAGGAAGATAACTATTCGAGGCGAATCGCATACGGTGATAGAGGCGATAAACCGTCAACTGACGCATTGCGCATACCATGTGGGGCAGATTGTCTACCTGGCAAGATATTTGACAGAAGACTGGGAATCGTTGAGCGTGCCCAAGGGGAAGTCGGAGGAGTTTAACCGGAGGATGGGGGGGAAATTCGGACGTCCGGACAAGTGACAAAATAGTAGCAACTTAGATAAAGCTAATTATGTTTTTCCCGCAAGCGCGGGATACCTGGAATCTTTGAGAGCGTGTCTAATTCACCAAGACCGCTCCCTGCCAAGTATTTCGACCATAACAAGTTATGACACGCGAACGAACTACCTGATGGAAAGAGCCGGTGTCTTGAAATCTCTTGATTTGGAGGCATCCGATTTATGGATCGCCGCCAGCGGCAGATAGACCGTGAATCTGGTCCCTTTACCCAGCCTGCTTTTTACCTCAATTCTGCCTTCATGTAAAACTATGATCTTCTTAACCAGAGCCAGGCCGAGTCCGGTGCCGTCGGGCTTATCAGTATGAAAGGGATCGAAGATTTTATCAAGCCGATCGGGCTCGATGCCGACACCATCATCGGCAATAGTGAGAATAATCTCCGCCCTTCCGAATTTATATTTTACCGAACTGGTTTCCAGAATAATTCGGCCGCCGTCGGGCAAGGCCTCGAGGGCGTTCAGGAGGATATTATTGAACGCCTGTAACAGGAGCACCGGATCTCCCTCGGTCGGCGGCAGGCCCGAATCGAGACGCTTTTCTATTCGGATCCTGTCCAGGTTGGCATGGGCTAATTTGCGCAGGGCGGATTCTATAATAGAATTCATGTCGACCGCCTGCGGGCAGTAGTCGAGGGGACGGGCGAAATTAAGGAAACGAGAAAGAAGCGACTCGGTGGAATCAGACTCGCTGAGAATTGCCTCGATCAACTCCAGGTCCTTATCCGAGAAGTTTCCCCTTTTTTTCAGAAGCCGGGCGAAACCCTGTACCGCGGCGAACGAGTTTCGGATCTCGTGTGCAAGCCCGGCCGAGAGCTCGCCGAGAGAGGCCATTTTCTCCGAGTAGGACGAGAGTTCCTGCAGCCGCCGTATCTCGGTAAGGTCGATCATCAGGAGCACCGCTCCCATCCCCTCCCCTTTTTCGTCGTTGATCATGGAGGAGGAGCATCCGAGCCAGAGTTTCTCGCCGTCGGGCCGTTTTATCTCGAATTCGAGGCGGGAGTGGGTTTTTCTATTGCGCAGGGCGTCGTCGAGAAGCGAAGTCAGCCTGTGATCCGGTCCGAAGATATCCGTGTACTGTTTGCCGCGGCAGTCTTTCTCGAAAAATTTGAGGATTTTCTCGGCGGAGCGATTGAACCTGGTTACGGTACCCGTGGAATCGCAAATGACTACGCCTGAAGTTATCGAACCCAGGATATAATCGTTATAACGGGCCAGAGAATCGGCTCTTTTTTCAGAATTGGCGTACATGATCTCGAGCTGCCTCTTTTTCTCCTCCAACTCGTCGATTACCTCTTTGAACGTATTGACGATATACTCGATTCCCTTTCCGGATTCGACGTCGATGAAATCGTTGTTAAAAGACAAGGCCTCGTGCTTTATTTTCCGATAGGGATTGAGGATGGAGCGTATGAAGAAGAACGAGATGACGAGGGCGGATATCACCCCGATTACCCTGAAGACGACATCCCACCTCGAGAGAACTTTGTAAGTCCTGCCGGTTTTGTTGATTTCGTTTATGCGCAGATAGGCTATTACGCGGCCGTTCGAATGTTTCAGCGGCCTTTTCAGGGCAACGTCTGCGGCGGAGTCCGGGATTTGGTCGGAGCGGTTCAGAGAGGCTAATTCATTGCCGGCTGAATCGGTAACTGCGGCGAAATCGATGCCGGTAATCGAAGATAAATCCCGCAGTCGTCCCAACAGGAGGAACTCGGACCTCATCCACCTGCCGATATCCTTTTCCAGCTCCGATTGCATAAAATCGGCGGCGAGATTGAGCGAATTCTCGAACTGAGAGGCCTGCTCCCGGACCGCCTTTTCGAAGGAATAACCGGAGATGAAATTGATGGAGATCAGAAATAGAATCAACGCTCCGAGGGAGACGATGATCTCCATTTCGTATTTATCGTATTTTCTGGCCATCTATGGGGATTATCGGCAGTACAAGGAGGGATTACAGGCGGCTCACAAGCCGATAAAATCGAAATAAGCGCGAAAAATGGCGTCGCCGAAAAATATGGATATCCAGGCGCCGATGACGAGAAACGGCCCGAACGGTATATACGATTGCCGGCCTTTTCCCCGCAGATAGATGGCGGCAATGCCGATAATCGAGCCGAAGAATGAGGCCAGAATCAGGGTTAACAGAAGGGTTTCCCAGCCGACGAAGGCGCCCAGCATGGCGGCGAACTTGACGTCGCCGAGGCCGAGAGCTTCCTTCTTGAACATGAATTGGCCTATCATGCCGACCAGATAGAAAGAACCGCCCCCGACGAGCAGTCCGAGCAGAGATTGGCTCCAGTCGACGAAGGCACCCGGGATGAAGCTGACGGCGACCCCGACGGCAATTCCGGGCAAGGTGATCAGGTCGGGGATAATGGTATGGTCGAGATCTATATAGAAGATGGCGATAAAGGCCAGCGAGAGGGCCATGGCCTCGATTCCTTTCGCGTTCAAGCCGAATTGATGGACGGCAAAAACCGCGAGCGCTCCGGCAACGAATTCGACGATCGGATAGCGGATCGGGATACGTTCGGCGCAGCCGCGGCATTTCCCCCCCAGGAACAGATAGGAGAGAATCGGGATGTTATCGTAAAACTTTATCGGATTTCCGCATTGGGGGCAGCTCGACCCCGGCCGAACCAGGGATTTCCCTCGGGGAAGGCGATAGATGACGACATTTATGAAGCTTCCGAACATTATTCCGAACAAGAAAACGATTGTCAGCGTCAGAGAAGCGTTCATGATGGAATTATATCTTAAGGACGCTCGGTTGTAAATCGCGATTATGTTCGAAGGGATATATCTGCCGATCAGCCCGTGGAGTCATCGATCGTATTCAGCAGAGTACCGGCGTCGTTGATAGTCCAGGTATCCACGGTGGCATCATCATCGACGTTGGCCGTGGCTGTGCAGGTGAAGGTGTTGGCGGCCGCGGTCATGGCACCGAAGTACGCCTGCCCGTCCGGCGAGCGGACCTCCAGGGTGAGCCCCGGCAGGAACACGTCGCCGGCACGGCCGTTCTTGGCGATCTCGGGCCGTAACCGGACGCGCCTCCGCGGCTTGCCATCCGG
>CAZDAH010000161.1:3035-4693 GCA_964503405.1 uncultured Ignavibacteria bacterium | reverse complement strand
GCGAAATGGTCGCTGCTTAGAAAAATGAATTTACACAACTATTGACATGAGCTCGGTAAGAATCATTGATAAAACACACTCAAATAGGATAGCGATTAGCATTGTCTCCGGGCAATCTGATGCTGATAGGATGGACTATTTACAGAGGGATAGTCTATTTACTGGTGCAAAATACGGAATGATAGATCAAAACTGGATGATTCATTCTCTTCGCCAGGCTCGTCTTGATGGCGATAATGTTATCGCAATAGATTCATCAAAGGGAATGAATTCCATGGTCAATTTTATCTTAGCAAGAAGAAATTTGTTTGAGCAAGTCTATTTCCATCATAAAATACGTGCGGCAGAGTCCCAACTAATGAAGATATTAGTTAGGATGGCAGATTTGCTTCTGCAGAATGTTGAAATTACTAATAATATCAGTTTAATAAATATCGTAAAATCGTCTGTAGATTCTTTTAAGATAGAGGATTATTTAGGTTTAAATGATTTCAGAATGTTAAGCGAATTTGAGAGCATAGCTTCGCGTTGTGGAGATTCGATTCTCAAAGAACTGTGTGAAAATTTCATGAATAATAGGATTTTCAAATCAGAGGACATTGAAAATCCTTTAAAATTGTACCCCTTAGAAAAAAAGCTAAAGTCGTTGTTTAAATCTAATGGACTAAAAAACGGTGATTTTTCGTATTTTCATGATATTGATCATGCCGTGAAAACATATTATGAGAATGATTATACTAATCCTAAATCGAGCGAAGAAACCGATAACAATAGAGAGGCACGGAACGAAATATGGGTTCTTAATGAAAAACTCCATTTGAAAGAACTATCGAGTCTTTCGGCAGTAATCCAAAATTTAACAACTCCGTTTGGAAGGATTAGAATTTGTTTTGATAACAATCATTTCAATAGAAGTGAAATTAGAAGTGTCGTTTGAAGGAGGGATGCGTGATGCTTAGGAATTATGGTTTGATTTTGGCCCTGTTGAATACAGTCGGTAAGGTAAAAACTAGAAAAAAGCTTCAGAAAGTTGTTTTTTTTCTAAAAATAGTTAACGTCCCTTTTTCTGAGAAATTTAGCTTGCATCATTTTGGCCCATATAGTCCTGAGCTACAATTGGAAATAGATCAATTAGGGGATGCCGGCTTTATTACTAGTGAATTTAACGAGTTTCAAAATACTGCTACAGGCAATCAATACTTAAAAGAACATAGTGAATATCTAGCCATATTCAGCGATGATAAATTGATGAGATTGGTGAAAACTCTTAATGGGTTTGAACCTTTTAAATTAGAGTCAATGGCTACAATTGTCTATTTCGAAAACAGCTATGGCAACGACAAAAAAATGCTCAGAAAAACCATCAAGGGCATAAAGCCACATTTAGATGGTGTTTTTGATGAAGCATGGAAATATTTGGAGAATCTTGATCTTCACATTCGCTAACGGTTTCGGTTAAAATTATCCTAAGTCGTCGTTTGTCCCATCTTCGCTTGCTTGGGACTACCATTTGCCATCCCCGAATTTAATTTGCCATCTCCACTCTCATCTGCAATATTAGCGCTGGTGAAATAGCCATGACCGAAAACGCAAAATATCGGTTCCGCACGTTCACGGTCGAGATCAGGAAGCGGCCAGTGAAAAATAGCCTGCTGGTG
>CAZDAH010000161.1:0-3025 GCA_964503405.1 uncultured Ignavibacteria bacterium | reverse complement strand
TCAACTGAGGGTCCGACGTCGATCACAGCGGCTGGGAAACAGCGTCGGGAAACCGCAAGAAGATCGAGGAGGATTTCAAGTTCATGTGGAACCCTTTCGACGCGCCGTCGAATAATAAAGGGGAGTATGTCGTTAAGTTCAACGACGACGCCAAGGTAAAGAAATTCGCCGAATGGCTCGATAATGAGATCAGGCAGTACGGCGGCTTGAAAGACGATATCTGAGCGCGAATAGCATTTGTTATCGCTGGAGGCTTATTGACAAAGGGAGTAATGAAACAGGATCAGCAGAATGTGCCGGAGATCGGTCCCGAGCAGATAAAGAATACCGAGCTTTCCATTCTGCCGCTCAAGGCGGCCGTGGTTTACCCGTCGCTGGTGATGCCCCTGATGATCACCGAGGCCAGGTACGCCCGGCTTATCGACGATGCCCTGATGGAGGGAAAGCCGATAGTCCTGGTGGCCCAGATGGACGCCGAGCAGGAGTATCCGGCGCCGGATAAACTTTACACCGTAGGTACAGTAGGTTCGATATTGAAAATGCTTCGTTTCCCCGATGGTTCGGTGCGTTTCCTGGTGCAGGGCATCATGCGCGTGCGGATCGATAAATTCACGGCCACCGAGCCGTATCTCAAAGGGATAGTCGAGCCCATAGAGGAAACATTCAGCAAAAGTATAGAGGAAGAAGCGCTGGTCCGCAATATCCACGAGCAGTTGAAGAAAGTGGTGCAGCTGGCGCCGTATCTTCCCGACGATCTCCAGGTTACCGCCCTGAACACCGAGGACCCGTCGAGACTTGCCGATCTGATCGCCTCCAACCTGAATATCTCCACGGAGCAGAAACAGGAAATCCTGGAGATATTCGATGTCGCCCAGAGGCTGAAGAAGCTGACCCTGATGATCACCAAAGAGGTCGAGGTCCTGGAGATGTCCAAGAAGATTCAGTCGGAGGCGGCCAACGAGATGGGCAAATCCCAGAGAGAGTATATCCTCAGGGAACAGCTGAAGGCGATCCGCCGGGAGTTAGGTGAATCGGACGATCAAACACTCGAGCTGCAAGAGTTTCAAAAGAAGATCGACCAAGCTAAAATGCCGGCCGAGGCCAAAGAGGCGGCAACCAAGGAGCTCGATCGCCTCTCCAAGATGAACCCGTCGTCGGCGGAATACACGGTGAGCCGTACCTATCTCGACTGGCTGGTTACGCTGCCCTGGTCTATTTCCACCACGGATATACTTGACATAAGGAAAGCACAGAAGGTACTCGACGACGATCATTATGATTTGGAGAAAGTCAAAGAACGCATTTTAGAGTACCTCGCGGTCCGGAAACTGAAATCGGATCTCAAAGGCCCGATACTCTGCTTCGTCGGCCCGCCCGGTGTGGGAAAAACATCGCTGGGCCGGTCAATCGCCCGGGCCATGGGACGGAATTTTCATCGAATCTCTCTCGGCGGTGTCCGCGACGAGGCCGAGATAAGGGGGCATCGACGCACTTATATCGGGGCTCTGCCGGGACGCGTCATTCAGGGGTTGCGCAGGTCCGGCTCGAACAACCCCATATTCATGCTCGACGAGATCGACAAGATCGGCCAGGATTTCCGCGGCGACCCGGCCTCGGCGCTCTTGGAGGTGCTCGATCCCGAACAGAACAATACCTTCTCGGATCATTATCTCGACGTCGTTTTCGATTTGTCGAAAGTGATGTTCATTACCACGGCCAACGTAGTGGAGACGATTCCTCACGTGCTGTTGGACCGCATGGAGGTCATCCAGCTTTCCGGCTACACCGATATGGAAAAGCTGGCTATCGCCAAAAAATACCTGATACCCCGCAACCTCGATGATCACGGACTGAAATCCTCGCACCTCGCCATCACCGATAACGCTGTCAAGAAGGTGATCTCCGGTTATACCCGGGAATCCGGCTTGCGGAATCTCCATAGAGAGATGGGGGCGATTTGCCGCAAGGTGGCCAGGAATATCGCCACCGGCGATGTCACCCGGATGAAGATCGACGCCAAAGACGTGCGCAAGCTGCTCGGCCCGGAGAAATTTATTCGAGAGGAAACCGAGAGGACGCCGAGAGTAGGGGTCATACCCGCTCTGGCCTGGACCTCGACAGGGGGCGAAGTGCTTTATGTTGAAGCGATGAAGATGCCGGGCAAAAAGCAGCTCACCCTGACCGGCCAACTTGGCGATGTCATGAAAGAATCGGTCAAGGCGGCCTTGTCCTATCTGCAATCCCGCAGCGATGAGATCGGACTGACTATCGACGATTTCGACAAGCAGGATTTCCATATCCACGTGCCGGCCGGGGCCACACCCAAGGACGGGCCGTCGGCGGGGATCACCATGTGTACGGCTCTGGCCTCGGCGCTATTGAACAAGCCTCCCGCGCCATGCCTGGCCATGACCGGCGAGATCACCCTGCGCGGCGACGTTTTGCCCATCGGGGGAATAAAGCAGAAATCATTGGCGGCTTATCGCACCGGGATCAAGAGGATTCTCCTGCCTAAAAAGAACGAGGCCGACCTGGAGGAGGTCCCCGCGGAGATTAAGGAGAAAGTGAAATTCGTGCTTGTAGAAAGAGTCAGCGAGGTGCTCTGGCATGCACTGGGGATAAAGATGAAATCGGAAAAGTCAGGGAAAGCATTCTCCCGGCGGAAACCGGCGAAAAAGACTGCGGCGAGCCGAAAAATACGCTAAGTTCGCAATCTTTCTGTTCAAAGCCCGGACGACCGGGCTTTTTTAAGCGGATGAAAGATACGCAGTTCGGAACGGCCGGTAGAAGCCATCGTTCACCGACTAAAGAATAATTATTCTCTTTACAAACACGGATAGATTTGTATATTTTAGCTCGTAATACTGAAAACCGCAGAATTACTTTTCCCAAAGCGAGGCGCGTTATGACGTTAATCGGCATTGCGGGAGTCGTGGAGTTGGCGGTGTTATTCGTATGCGGCATGATCGGGGAGCTCATGTCAATAGTTGTGTAAATTCATTTTTCTAAGCAGCGACCATTTCGC
>CAZDAH010000160.1:0-4720 GCA_964503405.1 uncultured Ignavibacteria bacterium | reverse complement strand
CATGGGTATGGGTGCACCCCAGTACCGCTGGCGGGAAATCAGCCAGTCGCGGAGCTTATAGGATATTTTGAAGTCGCCCTGCCCCGATTTTTCTAATTTTTGAGCGACTTTCCTCATGCCGGTCTCCGATGATTCGCCGTCAAATTGCCCCGAGTTAATCATGACACCATAATCAGTGCAGGCGCCTTCTTCGAGATCGATCGAGGAGCCGTCGGCGGGTCTGATGACCTGTTTTATCTCCAAGCCGTATTTTGCGGCAAACTCCCAATCGCGATCGTCATGGCCGGGCACAGCCATGACCGCCCCGGTGCCATAAGAGTAAAGCACGTAGTCGGCGATCCAGATAGGGACCCGCTCGCCGTTGATCGGATTTACGCAGTAGCTGCCTATGAAAACTCCTGTCTTGTCGGTGATGGTCGATTGACGATCGATCTCTGACATGGACATCGTCTTGGCCACGTATGCGTCGACTTCTCCCTTTTTTTCGGGAGCAGTCAGTTTGGCCGCTAGCGGGTGCTCCGGAGCCAGAACAAGATAAGTAACGCCGAAGAGAGTGTCGGCCCTTGTAGTGAAGACAGGGATCTTCTCCGATGTTTTTTCCTCTGTGAAGATTATTTCCGCACCTTCGGAACGTCCGATCCAGTTGCGCTGCATGGTCTTCGTTTTTTCAGGCCAATCTATCTTCTCCAATCCTTCCAGCAGCCTGTCGGCATAATCGGTGATTTTGAAAAACCACTGCTTGAGATGCCGCCGCGTGATCAACGTCTCGCAGCGCTCGCAGGCGCCATTGACTACCTGCTCGTTGGCCAGAACTGTCTTGCATGAAGGGCACCAGTTGACTGGGGCTTCCTTCCTGACAGCCCGGCCGTTTGCGAAGAATTTCAAAAAGAGCCATTGCGTCCATTTGTAGTAGCGGGGATCGCTGGTGGCCAGCTCCTTCGACCAGTCGAACATCGCCCCGATTTCCCTGAGCTGTTCCCGGATTACCCTGATATTCTCCGCCGTGGATATGGCCGGATGAATGCCCGTCTTGATGGCGTAATTTTCAGCCGGCAAGCCGAACGAATCGAAACCCATCGGCTCGAATATATTGTATCCCTCCATCTTCTTCTTGCGGCTCCAGGTATCGGGGAGCGCGAACGCGTACCAATGCCCGATATGAAGCTTATCCCCCGACGGATAAGAAAACATCACCAGCGAATACAGCTTCTTTTCTATCAGCGAGAGATCGGTCCGGTGGAGGCCGTTTTCCTCCCAGTATCGGCGCCATTTCGAATCTATCTCTTGAAATGGATAAGAGCTTTGTGCCGCTTTCGCCGCGCTATCCGACATAATTAAGCGATCCTTCTTCTGTCCGGGTCCCTGATCAGCCAGTTAATTACTCCCGCCACTATCGATATGAGGATCGAGGCCAAAATCGCCGAGCCCAGATTCCTTAATTCGAATCCCGGCACGAGGAGCGATATCATGTAAAGAATGAGCCCGTTGATCACGAATATGAACAATCCCAGACTTATGATATTAATCGGCAATGTCAGGATGATCAGCAGGGGCCTGAGAATGGAATTGAATATACCGAGCAGCAATGCGGCCGCAACGAGCGCGGCCGGATCGCTGACCTCGGCCCACGGCAGGATTTTCACGACCGCCAGCATGGAGGCCGAGGTCACGAGAAATTTCAGCAGGAATCTTTTCATCCGGCTCTCTTTGGAATCCCGATCCTCAAAGACGATTGACGCATGTTCACGGCGATTATACGAACTCGATTCGGCATATTCAACTCTGAAGTTGCCGCTGACTTGACTCGACGGCCCTCTTACTCCAGGGCTGAATAGATGTCATTCTTAACCGGGCCCAGCGTGACGGCGGAAAACTTGTTGGAAAGGAATATTTCCCTGGCCACTTCGTTGACCTCGTCGCAGGTGACGCAGTCGATACCCATGACGGTTTCATCGAGGCTTATATGCCGATTGGCCAGAAGCTCGTGTTTGGCCAGGCGGTTCATCCGGTTGGACGTGTTTTCCAGCCCGAGCATGAGATTTCCCTTGAGCTGTTCCTTGGCGGAGTTCAATTCCTGCACGCTCAGCCTCTGTTCGGTAATTCGTTCTACCTCGCTGCCGATCGCCTTTATGGCCTTGCCCGCGTTTTTCTTATCGGTGCCGAGGTAGATCCCGAATATGCCGTTATCCGCGAAAAAATCGAGGAAAGAATAAACCGTATAGACATACCCCAGATCTTCCCGAAGATGCTGAAACAAGCGCGAGGACATGCCGCCACCCATTAGAGAATTCAAAAGAAGCATGGCGCTTCGAGAGGGGTGAGTGAACTCGTTGGTCGGCAATCCGAGGCAGAGATGGGGCTGTTTGGTCGCCCGCCGGAATATCTCGCGCTTGGGGAAAAACCGCGGCCTCTTGCGGCCGTTTGGAGTGACCGCGCCAAAGCTGTGGTTGAAGGGATCGACAAATTTCCTGACGATATCGACCAGCCGATCGTGCTCGAGATTGCCGCTGGCGGCGACTATGATGTTGGCGGGGCGATAATGCCTGTCCACGAAACGGAGCACCTTGCCGCGGTTGATATCCAGCACTGTTTTCTTATTGCCCAGGATAGGCCGTCCCAGGGGATGATCGCAGAAGATGGCTTCGGCGAACAGATCGTGAACCAGCTCGCCCGGGGAATCTTCAATATCCCTTATCTCCTCGAGGATGACTTTCTTTTCTTTTTCGATATCGGAAGTCCCGAACAAAGGGTTGTTGACGAGGTCGAACAAAATCTCAACACCTTTTTCCAGATGCTCATCGAGGAATTTGGCGTAAAAGCAGGTCTGTTCCCTGCCGGTAAACGCGTTGAGAACGCCTCCCACCGATTCGAGATGGGCGGCGATCTCCGACGGCGTCCTGGTTTTCGTGCCCTTGAATACCATATGCTCGATAAAATGGCAGATGCCGAGAGAGGAACGCGGTTCGTCGCGCGATCCGACGTCGAGCCACAATCCAAGAGACACTGAACGGACGTAGGGAATCGATTCGGTTATGATTCTAAGTCCGTTGGGCAGGATAGTTTTCTGGTAAGATTCCAGCGTTTCGGTTTTCAATCCTATCTCCGGTTTCTACCGTTTCTACCGCCTCTGTCGCCTCCCCTTTCCGGGCCCCTGCTCTCGGTTTTCTCGATCAGGGTCTTACGGGAAAGCCTGACCTTACCGTCATTATCGATATTGATGACCTGCACCTTTACCTCGTCTCCGACATTGAGAACGTCTTCGACTCGGTTGATGCGCGAATGGTCGATCTCCGATATATGCAGCAGGCCGTCGACATTGGGAAGAATCCCTATAAACGCGCCGAAAGCGGCAATACGTTTGACCTTGCCGATATAAACCTTGCCGACCTCGGCTTCTTCGATTAATTCTCTGATCATGTTCCGGGCGCTCTCCCCGGCCACCTGATCCACGGAAGCGATCAGGACCGTGCCGTCGTCCTCGATATCGATCTTGGCGCCGGTGGTCTCGATGATACTGCGTATCATCTTGCCTCCCGGGCCGATGATTTCCCCTATCCTGTCAACAGGCACCTTGAATGTAATGATCCTGGGGGCATAGGGAGACAGCTCCGGGCGCGGCGACGATATCGCCTGGTTCATTTTCTCAAGGATGATCAATCTGGCCCGATGAGCCTGGGCCAACGCCTTTTCCATGATCTCCAGGGTCAATCCCGAGATCTTGATATCCATCTGAAATGCGGTTATCCCCGCCGACGTCCCGGCGACTTTGAAATCCATGTCGCCGAGGTGATCTTCGACCCCCAGAATGTCTGTCAGCACGGCGATCTTATCGCCCTCCAGCACCAGGCCCATGGCGATGCCCGCGACCGGCGCCTTTATCGGCACTCCGGCGTCCATGAGACTCAGCGATCCGCCGCAGATTGTGGCCATGGACGACGAACCGTTCGATTCGAGAATCTCCGAGACGATTCTGACAGTGTAAGGGAAATTTTCCTCGGAGGGTATCAGCGGCTCGAGCGCCCTTTCCGCCAACGCTCCATGACCGATCTCGCGTCGGCCGGGGCCGCGCGCTGGACGAACCTCGCCGACCGAGAATGGCGGGAAGTTGTAGTGAAGCATGAAGCTCTTAAACGACTCTCCCAGAAGATCGTCGATTTTCTGCTCGTCCATCTTGGTGCCCAAAGTGGTTACTACCAGAGCCTGTGTTTGGCCGCGCGTGAACAGGGCCGAGCCGTGGGTTCTGGGCAGGAGGCCGACGTCGATGCTGATATCCCTGATGTCTTCGAAACCGCGGCCGTCGGAACGAACCGACTCCTCGAGGATCATCTTGCGCAGATCATCTTTTTCGAATTCGCCGATGATCGCTTTTATGTCCGGGCCGGAATCGGGGAATCTCTCGGCCAGCGATTCCATGGTTTCGGCGGCTATTTCCTTAATGGCCTCAGTGCGTTCGTGCTTATCCCTGATTCTATTGGCCCGGCTGATTTTTCCGGAGGTCGAATCCAGCACGGCGGTCACCAGGTCCGGGTTTTTCCCAGGGGGGATATATTCGGTTTTTGGCTGCCCGCATTTTGACTTCATCTCGTCGATGACGGCGCAGATTTTCTTGATGAAATTATGGCCGAACTCCAGAGCCTCGACCAAATCCCTTTCCGAGATCTCCTGGGCTCCTCCCTCGACCATGTTGATAAATTCGGCGGTCCCGGCGATTATCACGTTC
>CAZDAH010000159.1:608-4756 GCA_964503405.1 uncultured Ignavibacteria bacterium | reverse complement strand
CGATTGACGGTATTCTGATTTTCTGGAATAAGGCGACCACGACTATGGCCGCGCCCAGAATAAGGGCGATATCCCTGAGATAAACCAGGTGGTTCAAAGCCCGAGAGTTCCTTTGTTAAAGTCCGAATCTGCCTTTTTTCGTCGAAGCAGGTTTCGGATTGCTCCGCGTTTATCCACGTGCTAATGTCGTTCCGGCTAAGACTAATAGCATATCAATGAAAAAAGCCGTCTGTCTTTTAATCTCTCTCTTCCCTCGAGAAAAGCCAATTCTATGACTACCGCTATTTCGAAGATCTCGCCTCCAAGACGGTCCACCAATTTGGAAGCAGCCTCCAGAGTGCCTCCGGTTGCCAGAAGATCGTCGATAATCACGACTTTCTCCCCCGCCTTGATCGAATCGGCATGGATCTGCAATGACGCCTGGCCGTATTCGAGAGAGTATGATTCCTCGATTATTTCCGCCGGTAGCTTTCCCGGCTTGCGGGCGATCACAAAACCGCATCCCAGCCTGTCAGCCAGAGCGCCGCCGAAAATGAATCCCCGCGATTCTATCCCGACCACACGGACTATACTTTTGTCTCTGTATCTGATATGGAACTGGTCGATAACGAACCGAAGCGCGTCACCGTCGTTGATGAGCGTGGTGATATCCCGAAAGATGATCCCTTTCCTGGGGAAGCCGGGGACATTTCTGATTTTGTTTTTTAAATCATCAATGTTCAAAACGTTATCCTGAAATCTTTGTACCTACCCGTATGCTCCATCCAATTCATCTTCACCCCGGTCACTTTCCCGCTGCGGGGTCCGATCCTGATCTCGTCGAGAAAACCCCTTAATGCGCCCTCGTCCCCTTCAACACAGGTTTCCACCGTGCCGTCATAAAGGTTCTTCACCCAGCCGGTAAGCCCGTAGTTATTGGCTACCCGCTCCACAAACCAGCGGAATCCAACCCCTTGAACTACGCCGCTGATTACTAAATGCAATCCTTTAAGTTGTCCAGCCATTTACTTGTTTCCCAATGCCTTAGAAACAGCCTCTTCGGGTGTCGAACAGACAATGACACCGTCGATAGCCCAGGTTCCGAGGCCGTAAACCGGCTTGCCCAATTGCAGGGCGAAGGCGATTTCGGAGAGGGTACCGTATTTTCCGGAGACGGCGATCAGGGCTGACGCCGTATTGATGATTATCAGGTTTCTGGCGTAACCGATGCCGGTGGCTACCGGATAATCGACATAGGGATTAGCGGCGATGGTATCGTTTCCCGGCAGAATCCCGATGGTCGAGCCGCCGTATTCTTTCGCTCCTTTGCAGGCGGCTTCCATAACCCCGCCAAGGCCGCCGCAGATGAGTATGGCGCCGGCGTTGGCCAAGAGCCGGCCGACGCGGTAAGCGGAGTCGCGGGCGGTCTGATCCGCGTTCGAATCTCCGATGACGCCGATAATCTTTATCATAAAATTCATTTAGTATGACCCGGCCGGTTTGTCAAGGAGGGACATACTTGGAATTGACACCTCCCTCACCACTATGCTATCTTTGGCGCTATGATAATCGATTCCAGTCATAAAAAGCGGGCCTCGGAGCTGCGGGAGCTGCTGGAATACCATAACCATCGCTATTATGTGCTCGATTCGCCGGAGATCTCGGACGCCGAATACGACGAGCTTTTCGACGAGCTGGTCAGGCTGGAATCAGACTATCCTGAGCTTCGGACTCCCGATTCACCCACTCAGCGTGTGGGCGCGCCGCCGTTGGATAAGTTCCGGCCGAAAAAGCACTCCCTGCCGATGCTCTCGCTGAACAAGGCCATGACGAAAGATGATTTTGTCGATTTTGATCGTCGCATGCACGACCTGATCGCCGGCGAGGGGAAGATCGAATACGCGGTCGAGCCCAAATACGACGGCCTGGCGGTTGAATTAATCTATGAAAAAGGGGTATTCGTTTCGGGATCCACGCGCGGCGACGGCGTTACCGGTGAAGAGGTAACCGAGAATTTGCGGACGGTCGGGTCGGTGCCGTTGAAGCTGAGGCAGGCCAGACCGCCGAAATTGCTGGAGGTTCGCGGCGAAGTGATCATTCACAAAGACGATTTCGAGAGATTCAACAGTCAACGGGCCAAAGCGGGCGAGGAGATGTTTGCCAATCCGCGCAATATGGCGGCCGGGTCGCTGCGTCAGCTCGATTCCAAAATTACAGCGTCGAGGCCGGTGAGATTTATCGCTTACGGCGTCGGCAAAATCGAAGGAATCGTTTTCGAGGGACATTACGATACATTGAAATTCCTCGAATCATGCGGATTGAAAATAAGCGAATATCTGGAGAAATGCGACACGGTTGGAAAGGTCGTGGAATTCTACAACGGGATCCTGAAAAAACGAGATCGTCTGCCCTACGATATAGACGGCATAGTGATCAAGGTGGATTCGTATCATCAGCAACAGATAGCGGGCGAATTATCGCGCTCTCCGCGCTGGGCGGTGGCCTGGAAATTTCCCCCCATGCAGAAAACAACAGTGGTTGAGAAAATCGACGTACAGGTCGGGCGCACAGGGGCGCTAACTCCTGTCGCTCATCTCAAACCGGTACGGGTCGGCGGGGTAACAGTGTCGCGGGCAACATTGCATAACGAGGATGAGGTTAAGCGCAAAGACGTGCGTGTGGGTGATACGGTGGTGGTGCAGCGGGCCGGCGACGTTATACCCGAGGTGGTCATGGTCATAAAAGAGAAGCGAAGCGGTCGGGAAGAGCCGTTCGTCATGCCCGCCAAATGCCCGTCCTGCGGCTCGAACGTGGAGCGGGTCGGCGAGGAGGCGGCTATCCGCTGCACGTCGCTGTACTGCCCGGCCCAGCTTGTGGAACGGGTATTCCATTTCGCGTCGAGGGGCGCGATGGACATAGAGGGGCTGGGATACAAGACTATCGAGGCGTTTATCGACAAGAATTTCATAAGGGACGTGGCCGACCTCTACGCCCTTCCCGAAAAGAAGGATGAGATTATGGGCTTGGAGCGGATGGGGGAAAAATCGTTCGAAAATCTTATCGCAGGATTGGATGAATCGAAAAATCGCGAGTTGTCCAGAATCATTTACGCGTTGGGAATCTTCGGCGTGGGGTCTAACACCGCCGGGCTGCTTTCGTCGCAATACGGCTCGATCGACAAGCTAATAACGGCTTCAGAGGAGGACCTCCGGCAGGTGGATGGTATCGGTCCAATCGTGGCGCGTTCGGTTCGTTCATTTTTCGACGATAAGAATAATCTCAAGATCATAATAAAGCTGCGCGAGTACGGCGTTCGATTCCCCGAATCCGCCGCAGTATCAATGGACGGCCCGCTGTCGGGCAAGACGTTCGTATTGACCGGCACTTTATCCTCGTACTCTCGCTCCGACGCAAATAAGGCGATCGAGAGTCTCGGCGGCAAGGTGACTTCGTCAGTATCGAAAAAGACCGATTATGTGGTAGCCGGCGATAATCCCGGCAGCAAGCTGGATAAGGCCGAGAAACTCGGGGTGACGATTATCGGTGAAGAGGAATTTCTAAAAATGATTGAGGTCGTATGACGAATGAAGAAATAGTATCTTTGTTGAGGGAGCTGGCCGATATTATGGAAATCGCCGGAGACGATGTATTCAAGATAATGGCCTACAGAAAGGCGGCCGAGAATATCGACAAGCTGGACAGGAACCTTTTCGAGATGGGCGACGGCGAGATCGAGTCACTGCCGGGAATCGGGAAAGCGATATTCGGCAAGATCAGGGCCGCCCTCGAGACCGGCTCTTTCCCCGCGCTGGAGAAATGGCGGGCGACAGGTTTCAATACGTTAAGACAGCTTCTCAAAATCAACGGGGTGACCCCGCGGAAACTGGCCAACCTGATAAAAAGCCTGGCGATCGAGAATGTAGATGATATAAAATTATTGATAGAGAAAGGCGAGTTTGAGCAGCTCAGCATCATTGACGGGAAAATGAAAGAGGGCATTCTGAATTATTTTGCCAAATCGAGGTAGATATGACGCCGAATAAAGATATCGCGATACAGACTGTTATGCTTCCCATTCTGGCGATTGCCGCGGCCACGGCGTTCTTCTATTACGCCAGCCCGATCCTGGTTCCCATAGTCATGGCCGCCGCTTTGACGTATTTGCTCCT
>CAZDAH010000159.1:0-598 GCA_964503405.1 uncultured Ignavibacteria bacterium | reverse complement strand
CTCCTGCCCGTTGTGGACGGTTTGAAGAGATTGAAGATTCCGCACACGGCGGCGGTGGCGATTGTCATGGCAGTGGTGCTGGGGATATTCGTACTGCTCGTGGTACTGCTGATAACCCAAATCGGAGACCTGGCCGCCTCGATGCCCCAATACAAGACGAGAATCGAGACCGCCCTCAAAACTTTGCAGGAGTATATCGGAGAATACCTGGTCTATCTTCCCGGCGATCTGGGCAAGACCGGCGAATTGAATGTCGACATGAACCAGATTCAGAAAGCGGGGCAATACGTTTTCAAAGGACTCGGTTCGATGACCGGTTTTGCCCTGGGTTCGCTGTTGATTTTCTTCCTTACTCTCTTCATGCTTCTCGATTCGGAGTTGTTTCAAAAAAAATTGAAGATGATATTCGGGGAGCAACAGGCCGCCGTCACCGAGGGGATTCTGTCTGAAATCAATCGGCAGCTCCGGGGATTCATGATAGTCAAATTCTCGGTGGCGGTGGGTTTGGCGATTATAGTCACGATAGGGCTGCTCATTTTTCGTGTGAAATACGCTTATATCTGGGGGCCGCTGGTCGGATACATCCACCTGCTTCGGT
>CAZDAH010000158.1:2096-4982 GCA_964503405.1 uncultured Ignavibacteria bacterium | reverse complement strand
CCCTTCAAGTATGTTCCCCTCGATAATAGGCGACTCCAAAGCCACAGTTCGACCGATTCGTATCAGGGAAAATGTATCCATCGGGTCGGCACCATTGGTAGTGCAGGTGAACCCTCTGACTAGGCAGGTCGTATCTACATAATCGCCCCAGATCTCCATAAAACCCCGAATAGTCACACTCTCAGGCCCCTCCGCGCTGGTTAAAAGTATGTTTTTATTCTCAATTTCCAAGCTTTCGGTGTATTCCCCTGGCGCCACCAGTATCGTATCGCCGTTGACCGCCGCGTCTATGCCCTCCTGTATGGTGGGGTAGTCGGCGGGGATGTTGATAATAGTGCCATATCCGCTTATGGGCCAACAGCCTAAGACGGCATAAACGATAAATCTTCTCATGATTTCCCCCAGGTTAATAACCCTGAATTATACAATAAATAATAATTCCCAATGTCATTTTTGTCAAGATATTTTTCATTCTTATTCTCTCGCTCGGACAATTCGACATCATACTCCACGTTGGAGTCGACCAGATGCAAAAAACATTCGCCACCGACGACAACCTTCTGGTTTCTATTCTGGTAGCCAAGCTCCGCTTCGTTACCTTACTCCTTAGTTACTAAGCAGGAGCTTAGTAACCAGAAAAATGCGAAGTTTTAGATCTTATTAAATATCGTCATCGCGAGGAGTCCGTACGGACGACGTGGCGATCTATTTCTTCGCCTCATCGCGCCCCGGGATGGCTGTATTCCATATTATGCATGTTTCCGATATGATATATGTATTCATTCTTTGAGATATTATTCTGCCAGTGGCCGGAGGCAATGGCGGCTATATAAAAGGCCAGGAATATCACCACCGCGCCCAGCGCGAAAGATCGTCCCGATATCGGCTTTTTGATTCCGGCGACAACCGGCTCCAGAGTGCTCTCCACCGGGCAGGCGTCGACACAGGCCAGACAGCTCATACACTCGTCAGATCTGACCACCCCTTCCTTGTGGACCTTGATCATGGCCGGACAGACCCGGGTGCAGGCCAGGCAATCGGTGCATGTCGAGACATTGCGACGGATCTTGACGGGGCTCAGGAAACCGAGCGCGCCCAGGAGAGCGCCGTAGGGGCAGAGATAGCGGCACCAGAAATTGGCGATGAAAAGGGAGGCGATTGCCAGCAGCAGAATCACCCCGAGCGTGAATTGTGACATCTCGGTGAAAAATAGCAGCATCTTGATATCGGCGATTTTGTTGTAGGGGGAATCGATGAAGGCGCCGAGGGCGGCCGAGTCCATCTTGATTAGGATGGCGTAGACGAAAAAGGCCAGCAGCAAATATTTCAACGATCGCAGCAGATAATCTATCCATTTGGGCACGCGCCGTCCCCAGGGGGCCGACGCTTTCCTGCCGAAAACTTTGCAGCTCAGTTTCCAGATCCATTCGGAGATCAGCCCCACTGGGCAGATATAGCCGCAGAAGCTCTTCTTGAAGATCAGGCTGCCCAGCAGCACAGCGAGGAGGATGACGGTCGAGGAAGGATGGATATCGTTAAAGATGCCCGAAGTTATCCAGTATTTGATATTGATCAGGGCTGAGAGGGGCAGGAACCCTTCCACTCCTGGCGGCCGGGAAACCTCCGGCGACGCGCCCCCCGTTACGAAATGTTCATACCATAGATAGAACTCGATCCCGATCCAGATGACGGTAATAAAAAATCCGTACTGGATCAGTTTGCGCAGCTTGTGCCCGTATATGAAATGCGATCTCCAGCCTTTGACCCGGCGGACCACGCGATTGGCTCCATTTTTCACGTAGCTCATATCGACGGGATTATAGGGAAAAGTAAAGGAAAGGTGATTGATTTAGGTCAAAAATTATCTTGACAAACTCGCAGTACGTATTATTTATAATGCAGGTATATGTAATTCTTGGTTAGGCAGAGGATGAAATTAACATTCAGATTGCAAAAGGGCTTATGAGGTCACAATTTCTCATAATAATGATTCTATTTGCAATATTAGCGGGTAATTCAACTACGCGAGGACAACTCTTCTCGGAGGCAATAAATTACGGAGCGGGTATTAGCCCTTATTCAGTTTTTTCCGCTGATTTTAATGGGGATTATTTTAATGACCTCGTCGTCGCCAACGGAAATTCAGGAGACATCTCGGTTCTTCTAAATGCCGGAGACGGGACATTTCAGGAGCCAATTGACTATGAAGCCGGGGATGAACCTTATTCAGTAATTGCCGTAGATCTCAACGGTGACGGCAATAATGATCTGGCAGTGACGAATATGTATTCGGATAATTTCTCAGTTTTCTTAAACAGTGGTGACGGGTCGTTTCAGGATGCAATCAGCTATAATACCGGGCATGGACCGCTTTCGATTGTCGCAACTGACCCTGATTCCGACGATGACTTCGATCTTTTAGTCGCAAATACCTATTCCGACAATCTATATTATTTCTCAAATAGAGGAGATGGGACATTTCTAGATCCCATCAATTATGAATGTCATGGTGCCCCATCATCAGTTTATACAGCAGATCTGAACGGGGATACACATTTTGATCTTGCGGTCGCCAACAATTATTCCAGGAATATCTCCATATTCCTGAATATCGGCAACGGGACTTTTCGCCAACCGGTTAACTACGGTAATGGCATCAATGTTTGGCGAATTCATGGCGCAGATTTTGATGGAGATAATGACATAGATCTTGTTTCGGCAAACCCCTTCACAGAAAATGTCTCAATTTTCCTTAATAATGGTAGCGGACAGTTCCCGAATGTGGTTTTCTATGAGATCGGGAATGAAGCTATCTCGGTTTTCGCAATCGACCTCGATTGCGACGGTGCCGAGGACGTGGTCGTGGGCAATCGTGATTCCGACGAT
>CAZDAH010000158.1:0-2086 GCA_964503405.1 uncultured Ignavibacteria bacterium | reverse complement strand
CCGACGATGTTTCTATATTATTAAATGACGGTAATGGAGTATTTGAATTGTCCTATTCCTATGCAGTAGGGGACGGTCCATTTTCGGTGTTCTGCGCTGACTTGGACCTGGATAATGACAACGACCTGGTGGTCGCTAATAATTACTCACACAATATCTCGGTTTTGATGAATCTCACGAATCCTACGGGAATCGAGGAATTTGGCGAATCATTTTCACCTGAATTTTTCGGCATTTCCCAAAACTACCCCAACCCCTTCAACGCGTCGACCAGTATCGAATTCACGCTGCAGGAACCCAGATACGTCTCTCTCGTCGTTTATGATCTGCTCGGTAATGAGGCCGCCAGGCTGATAGACGACCAAGTTCAGGCGGGCAATCATAGGGTTTCGTTCGACTCCTCTGATCTGGCCAGCGGGATTTATTTCTACAAGCTGCGGGCCGAGGATCGGATCGAAACCAGGCGCATGGTTTTATTGAAATAATCCAGGGGCATCAGACGGGTGTCGTCAGGAATGGATTCCTGACGACGCGGGAACAATACTTGACTCGGAGGTCGATATGGTTAAGTTACTCAAAAGTACAATATTGATAATTCCCCTTATCATTTTCACGTTTCAATCTACGGCTGCGTACGAGATTCCTCAACGGAAAATAATTCTCAAACCATTTTTGAATATTATGTGGCCATATAATCTTATGGAGGGCGATTATTCGAGTACGGCGGTTGAGAATAAGATGGGAGTCGGGTTCGGGGTTAAAAGCCGAATTCAAATCGCCGGTTCCTGGGGATTCATTGTAAACGTGTCCATAAATGATCTCCAGGTTGACGACAGTTCTCTAAGCACGGCTACTGTTTTCACCGGGGGCTTTTACTATACCCGAAAATCGGTCCCGGGAAATATAACTGTGGACTTGGGGTACGGCGTAATATCGGTCGCGGATCTTTCCTCAACTTTGATATTACCAAGTGTAGAATTTAGCAGACCGATTTCCGATAGACTTTCGATCTCCGCGGAAATCGGTTTTCCTGTCGCCAACGATTGGTTTCATACTTTTGGGATAAAAGAGAGTTACGGATCCATTGTATTCTCTCTGGGCGGCACCCTCGTTTTCTAACCGGTTACGCGATGGCATCGGGTCAATCTACCGGCAATGCTTATTCGAGCGTCAGGATGTCGTCCGCACTAATGGACTCCATCCTGACGCATCCTGCTAAATTATTAGATTACCTATTGTTTTCCCCTGCTTCTATTTCAGCGTCTTATCCAGGAACGGCTTCATCAGATCTATCGGAATCGGGAAGAGCGTTGTGGAGTTTTTCTCCGAGGAGATCTCCACCAGCGTCTGCAGATAGCGAAGCTGAATGCCCACGGGCGTCTGGCCGAGAATCATGGCCGCCTTGTTGATCTTTTCCGCCGCCTGCATTTCGCCTTCGGCATGGATAACCTTGGCGCGCCGTTCGCGTTCGGCCTCGGCCTGACGCGCAATCGCTCTTTGCATTTCCTGCGGCAAATCGACATTCTTAACCTCGACTACGGCCACTTTGACACCCCAGGGCTCGGTTTGCTCGTCGATAATTTTCTGCAATTCGAGGTTGATCTTATCGCGATTCGAGAGGAGATCATCGAGTTCCACCTGGCCCAGAATCGAGCGCAGCGTGGTTTGAGCAATCTGTGAGGTGGCATAGATATAATCCTCGACGTCGACAATGGCTTTGTTGGGATCCATGACGCGGAAATAAGCCACGGCGTTGACTTTGACCGTTACGTTATCCTTGGTGATGATGTCCTGCGGCGGAACGTCCATCGGGACCGTTCTTAAACTGACTTTGACCATTTTGTCGACAATGGGAATGAGGAGAATAAGGCCGGGTCCCTTGGCGCCTATCAAACGGCCCAACCTGAATATAACTCCCCGTTCGTACTCTCTTAAGATCCTGACGGCGTTTCCCAGGATGAACAACCCCAGGACTATGATGATTAAAAACGGGAATAACGTCGATACTTCCTGTTCCATTTCATCCTCCCCTTATTTTCAAACCGCTTCCACTTTAAGTTCCATTCCGTTGATTTCGATAACGCGA
>CAZDAH010000157.1:2532-5133 GCA_964503405.1 uncultured Ignavibacteria bacterium | reverse complement strand
CGCAAACAGTCGAATCCCTTAACCAATAAATGGTCCAGTCCACGGGGTGAGGTCACGTCTTAAGGAAAATTGATGTCCTTTGGTTCAGAGAAAAAGGAAGAAATCTAATTCCTGAATATGCGTTTGAAGTCGAATTATCCACCGGCACCTGGTCGGGTGTTGGTAGATTGGCCACGCTTATCGATTATAGCAACGTCAGACTCTATGTCATTTCTAATGATCTAAGACGTTACAATCAGGTAATGCATTCCTTCTCTGAGCTTGAAAATAGATATTCTCATATTCTCACAGAGTATATTGGCGACCTCTATTCTGCTGAATTGCAATTGAAGGAACTTAGGCATGGGATTGGTTTATGAATTATTCTAATTTACCCCCCCAACTCCTGCAATCAAAACAATGGAAGAATCTCCTCGTAGGGGCGTATTGCAATACGCCCCTACCGGCAGTTTTATCTGTCGATTCATTAATCTTGGCCCCATGCCCCTCCTGATCATCAAATCCCCCAGAAAAATGCAGGCCCTGGCCGAGTCGCTGCGGTCAGACGGCAAGATCATCGGCCTGGTGCCGACCATGGGGGCGTTGCACGAGGGCCATCTCAAGCTGGTCGATATCGCGCGCAAAAATGCGGATATCGTGATCGTCTCGATATTTATCAACCCGGCCCAGTTCGCCGCCGGCGAGGATTTTGGCAAATACCCACGGTCGTTCAAATCCGATTGCGATAAGCTGGAAAAGCGCGGCGCGCACGTGGTCTTTCAGCCGTCCGTTGATGATATTTATCCGGCCGGATACTTGACCTATATCGACGTTGGGAAGATCGGCGAAATTCTCGAGGGCGCCAGGCGGCCGGGACATTTCCGGGGGGTGGCCACCGTCTGCGCCAAGCTGTTCAATATCACCAAACCGCATATCGCCGTTTTCGGCCAGAAGGACGGCCAGCAGCTGGCGGTTATCAAACGGATGGTGCACGATCTGAATTTCGATATCGATATAATCACGGCGCCCATCGTGAGAACCGCGAGCGGCGTGGCTATGTCCTCAAGGCACTCGTATCTTTCCGCCGATGGTCTCGAAGAAGCGAAAGTGATCCGCCAATCGCTTCAACTGGCGCAGGAGATTATAAAGAGGGGCGAGAGAAATCCGCAGGCCATAGAAATCGTTATGCGGGAATTGATACAGTCCGTCCCTGGAGCAAGAGTGGATTATATCGCGTTCAATCGCTGGGACGACCTCGAGACTTTGGAAACGCTTTCCGGCCGAGTGATGATTTCGCTGGTAGTGGAGATCGAAAACGTGCGTCTATTGGATAATATTATAATAAAGTTATAAGCTTAAGTGGAAACTGCGCGGTATCGACATAGATGATCTTTGGCAGGACAGACATTCTTGTCTGTCCCGCCTGGAAAACCAATGATTTTACCAGCGTCTACCCGTTCGCCGCGGCCACCGGTCAGACAGGCCCTACGGCCCGTAGGGAATGTCTGACCTACCAGTCTATTGGATAATGTAATTCTTAAGATACAAGCGTAGATCGAAACGCGCGCGGTCTCGACAAATCAGGGCCGCAATTCCCGATACCGGAAGCAATCAATCGTATGATCGTTAACCATCCCCGCCGCCTGCATGAAGGAATAACAGATCGTGCTCCCCACGAATCTTAATCCGCGTGCTTTGAGATCCTTGCTCATGGCGTCGGATTCTTTGGAACTCGGCGGGATCTGCTTTATCGATTTCCATTTATTGACTTTCGGTTTGCCGTTGCTGAATTGCCAGATAAATTTATCGAAACTCCCGAATTCCTTTTGAACATATAGAAATGCTCGGGCGTTGGTTACGGTGGCGGCTATTTTCAGACGGTTGCGTATTATGCCGGGATCGGCAAGCAGTTTATTGATTTTGGGCTGCTTATATTTGGAGATCTTTTCCGGATCGAAATTATCGAACGCTTTGCGGAAGTTCTCGCGCTTTCTCAGGATAATCGACCAGCTCAGACCCGCCTGAAAAGCGTCGAGAACGAGAAACTCGAACAGCTTGCGGTCGTCGTGCAGGGGCGTGCCCCACTCGGTGTCATGGTAGGCGATCATCAATTCATTATCTGACGGCCAGGCGCATCTTTTTTTCAAGATTTCCCCCTTTCCGGGAATCAATGACGCGGAAAACTACTTAATAAACGATAAACGGACAAGTCTGTTTCAGGAATCGCAGTTCCCCGAAGACCAAGGCTCTATGGGTGGCATGTTTATTCCGACTCGCTTTCGGAATAAGCATGAAGGAAGCATTCATATTAGCTGGATCCGTCTTGACAACGGGCGATTGACCCCTTAATAAAGCTCCATGATTTACTTTTGGACGATAATAATCTACCTTATTATCCTTATCGTCGTAGGCGCGTGGCGCAGCGGGCAGGTGAAAACCCAGGACGATTTCATGGTCGCCGGACGACGATTATCCGCCAAGGTGCTTGTGGGCACTCTTCTGGCCACATGGATCGGCTCGGGTTCCATCATCGGGGGAGCGGGGTTGGCCTACAACAAGGGATTTTCCGCATTGTGGTTCGACGCCGGCGTCTGGATTGCCATTGTCGTCCTCTATTTCATC
>CAZDAH010000157.1:0-2522 GCA_964503405.1 uncultured Ignavibacteria bacterium | reverse complement strand
CGCGCAGGCCGGCGGGGATCGTGCTCAATCTCGTCACGGGCATTTCAGTCGATAGCGGCATAGTCATCACCGCCGTGTTCGTGATTGGTTACACGGTGCTGGCCGGGCTGGTTTCAGTAGCCTATACCGACGTCGCCAACGGCATCATGATGACGATCGGGTTGTTCATTGCCCTGCCCTTCCTGATCTCAGGCGGGGGCGGCTGGAGCGCTATCGCATCACGATTGCCGGAAACGCATTTTCAGCCGCTGGGGAATATGACGCTTATGGAGGCAATCGGGTATTCTCTGCCCACCATGCTTCTGCTGCTGGGTGAATCGGGGATGTACCAGCGTTTCTTTTCGGCCAGAGACGAGGGTACGGCCAGACGTTCTGTTATTGGATGGATCGCCGGAACTATCGTAATTGAAACGCTGATTGTGGTCCTGGCGGTTATCGGGGCCGGGATCTTCACCGAAATCGATTCGGAGATGGTGATACTGCATTCGGTGAAAGCGGGTCTGCCTGTTGCGATAGGCTGCCTCTGCCTGGCGGCCATCGTGGCGGTAATCGGCTCCACCGCCGATTCATTCCTGCTGGTGCCGTCGACGAATATAATACGCGACGTTTACCAGCGTTTTGTCAATCCCGACGCGTCCCAGAAACAGATCGTCCTATATTCGAGAATAGTGGTTGTCCTGCTGGGAATTTTCGCGTTCGCCCAGGTGCGCTTTTTCACCAGGGTACTGGAGATGGCTCTTTATGCTTATACCATGTACGGAGTGGGCATAACGCCGGCCGTGATGGGCGCATTCTTCTGGAAACGGGCCAACGCTTACGGGGGGGTATCGTCCATAGCCGGCGGGATGACAGTTACCTTGATCTGGGAGATCGGCGGGCAGCCCTACGAAATCCCCACAGTTTACCCGGCCCTGGCGGCCTCGCTGCTGGGTCTGATTGTCGTGAGCCTCGCCACAAAAAAGCCGCCGGATGAAAAGTGGCGGCCCTTTCATAAACTGCGGTAGTTATCATTGGGCATTCGCTGTCGGGTCAATAGACCAGACAGCGCCGTTGGCGATGATTTTACTCATTTAATCAACGGCCGCGCTTGATAAGCACATCGCCGTTGATCGTACTGATCTCTATCTTATTGCTGCCGTCGCCTACCTGGCCGGTTCCGTAGATGAATTTTCTCTTGCTTCCCCGGCTATTTTCCCACCGGTCGGAGCGCTTCTGCTTGATTTCGAAATCGCTGATGATTTCGTAATCGCGGCGGGCGTCTTTGGTATAAGCTATCTCGATATCGAAGTCCATGGAGAGGCCGTCCGGAATGGTCAATTCGATATCGCCGCCAAGAGAGGAAATGGTCACGTCGCGCTGTCCCTGATTCGGGTCGCCCACCATATTGACGGTGACGTTTCCGCCCAGCGTCTTAGCGCGCACCCAGCCGTCGATCTCGTATATTCTGATATCGCCTCCCAGCGTCTCGGCGTCGACAAATTTACCGGCCGATCTGACCGTGATCTCTCCCCCCTTGGTTTCCAAAGTCGCCCCCATCGGAGCGGAATCGATGCTTATGGCTCCACCCATCGAATTGATATTGACTTCGTCACCGGCCCGGCCGCTTCCGGAAATACCTGTAACGTTATAGTATGAAACTTCCCCGCCCATAGTGGATCCCTCGAGACCGCCGTCCACGTTTTCAATCGTAATCCATCCTCCCATCGTCGATACACGGCCATCCGCTTTCGAATCAGTCACGGTGATATTCCCGCCCATAGTTTCGAGATCGAGAATTCCATTGATTTTATGAGCGGTGATACCGCCGCCCATGGTCTCGAATTCGATATCGCCCTCGATATTCAGAAATTCGAGGTCCCCTCCCATAGTTTCGCCCTTGATCTTCCCCTTAACGTCGGCGACTCTCACATCCCCTCCCAGGGTCTCGATCTGCAGGTCGAACTCCGACGGCACCTTAATATCGAATTCGAAATACCCGCTGTTCTTGTTTTTCCTGAACCAGCCCCCTTTGTAATCGCTGTTGATCGTGATTCGCGAAGAGCCCGAGTCGAAATCGATGTAGTAGGCGTCGGAATCTATGCCCGACACGTGAACCTTGACGCCGACCTTATTCTTTTCCCAACCGGAGATATAAACCGATCCGCCGGTTTCCAGGTCCAACGTCAATTCGTTTCCCCCGGCGATATCGAATTCCTTTTCGATCGTTTCGGCGTATCCGATAGAGGCCAATGCCAGTGTGAGCATAACGGTAATCATTTTTTTCATATTTCGCTCCCTGCCTAAGGCTATCTCATGTTTTCAAGCGTCAGACAACGCAATTCAGATTCCTCGTATATTGAATACGAAAAGAGGCTGGAAAGGTTTATGAAATTAATATGCCCGGAGAGATTGACGGTACTCCTTGTAGTTTGGGAAATTAATCTTCTAAAACGCTTCCCCCGCCTCGAGGTATATCTCGGTCGATTCGGCCCCTATGCCGAAATCGAGACGGATATTCAATTTTTCATCGGGTATGAACAGAT
>CAZDAH010000156.1:5033-5158 GCA_964503405.1 uncultured Ignavibacteria bacterium | reverse complement strand
CGAGTTCTTCAGCGCGGAGTTTCGCTTGCTCGGTGAACAACTGGCTCATGTCGATCCCTGTGCCGATGACACCGTGATCGCGAGCCCAGGTGCACAGCATCTCCCCCGAACCGCTGCCGAGGTCG
>CAZDAH010000156.1:4779-5023 GCA_964503405.1 uncultured Ignavibacteria bacterium | reverse complement strand
GTGAGCACTTTCAGTGATGTTGAAGATCCGTGGAATGTCCATTTCGGGAAATCTCCTTACGGGTGTGATTAGATTCGGTCACGGCCTAATCCAGTAAACCACCCGTGAGGGTGGGATTGATTCCTGCAGAAAACCCACCTTGGCAAGTGGGTACCGACGATCATGGCCGCCGTGTCACCAACAGAAAGCTCCTCAGGCAGGACTCGAACCTGCGACCCAGCGGTTAACAGCCGCTTGCTCTACC
>CAZDAH010000156.1:3106-4769 GCA_964503405.1 uncultured Ignavibacteria bacterium | reverse complement strand
GAGTATTATTCCGTTTTCAATGCCGCCTCGCGAGCCGGTCGTTAATCCCGCCAAAAGCGGTACTCTGCCAACTCAGCTACTGAGGCGCGCTCCTCCGCTCTCAATCCCTTCCCGACTTCCCCCGGCGGGTTCTGCTTGTGACGAGCATCCTCTGAAGATATGGCGCCGGGTGTCCTCTTTTTTTTCGGCCTGTTAAAATATGAACTTAAATTCACATGTCAAGCAAAATCAATATCGACTATCTTTTGCGTCGGATGTTGACCGACTTTGCCGATCTTACTCAAACCGCCGTCATCAGGCCGATCCCTATTAGCAGCAGCTGCGGCAAGATTTTCCTTTTTCGGCAGGCAAACCGCCCGTATATTGACACATATGAACTCCCTATTATCGATAATCATTCTCTCGGCCACCGTAAATTATTCGGGCAGTTTTCGGGAAGGGGACTGGGTGAATTTCACCAACTTTCGGTATATTACGTCGGCGGCCACCGACGGCAATGTTGTCTATTTCGGCACAGTCGGCGGGGTTATCCGCTATGACCGCACGTCGCAGCGCTGGCTCGACCCTTTGACGATAACCGACGGTATTCCGCACGAGAGAATAGATCATATCGCCTATGATCCGTCCAACGGCAGACTCTGGGTCGGCACTCCCGTCGGAAACGCGTATTATCAGCCGACTTTCCGAGAATGGTATGGCGGAGGCGAGTTTCCCTATGACCTCGAGCGCAATGACTACCGAGCCGATGATTTCCCTGTTTTAACCACGGAGTTCGGCTATAACTATTTGAATGGCACGATCATGGACATGACCTTGCAGGAATTCACGCTGACCAGGGGAGTTAGCGACGGTTTCGATAAGCTCTACGTCGGCACCTGGGGAATGGGGCCCGTATTAATCAATGCCAGGTATCGTGATCTGACCATGATTCCATTCGGCCCCTACTTTTCAGAGAATTCGACCGTGATCAGGATTGACGATAATCTCTGGCTCGGCGACGATCGACTCTCGGGCGGCGCCCTGACCAAGTTTGATCTGAAAAAAGGCGATTGGAGCTGGTTCCAGACCCGATATACGAATGGTTTGGCATCGTCGCGGCTTACCGACGGAACTAATGGAAAAAACTGCGCCTGGCTGGGGACTGAATACGGTATGGTTCGCTACGGGTACTCAGACGACGATTTCAGCATATTTGCGGATTTTTCGTCGTTGCCCTCGACTACGGTCTTATCCGTGGCCGCTAATACCCTGGGAGCTTATGTGGGTACCGACAACGGCCTCGGATTCATCGCGGCAGATCCTGTCGAAAAAAATGAGAATTCTCCCAACCCGGATTCTTCCGATACGCCGAATAATCCCGGATCAGGCCTACCAGCCAAGTCTTTGATAGGTTTTAGGATAAACAGCCTGAAGATCATCAGCGAAACCCTTTATCTGGGAACAGATAAAGGCGTACTGAGAAAAAACCTGTCTGCAAATAGGGATTTCGAATATGTGAATACTCCCGAGGGGATGCTTTCCACAGAGATCTACAATATCGAACAGATGGGAGACAGCCTGCTATTTCTGACCAATCGAGATATTCAGATTATCGATTTGAAAACGGAGGAATCATCGACGCTGACCGATTATCGCTATTTCGACCGATGGCGTCTGCGGCGTT
>CAZDAH010000156.1:0-3096 GCA_964503405.1 uncultured Ignavibacteria bacterium | reverse complement strand
ATCTGGGCAGCCTCCGATATGGGATTGTGGAAATACCGAATCAAGGATGGCTACTCGCGTCTTTACACTGTCGCCGACGGCATGATATCAGACGATATCCGCGGGCTGGTTATTGACGGCGACTTCATCTGGCTGGCCACGCCCGAGGGGTTGATCCGGTTCTACTGGAACGACCCGGCGAGAATCGACTGAACAAAAAGCGATCCGGCGAATAGAATTGAATATTATCCCTGTCCGGTGGTATTGGTCGCTGAAGGGCCGCAAGCGGACGAACTCATTCGCCGTCACCCAGGGGGAACAAAATCCCGACAATCTCGAAATTCACGCTGATATCGATACTTATCGGCCTGTTATCAGGATGCTCGAGCAAACCGCATGAGGGCAGCGCGGCGGTGGATACACTGGATCTGCCGGGCTTCCTTTGCGATTTCATCCTGACCGATTTCGAGGGCGATCAATCCGGCGAGGTCGTCGCCCTGGGCTGCTCCGACATCGATTCGCTTTCCACCCGCTGGGGGGCAATATTCGGTATCAAAGATGATCGATTCGAATCCTCCCCTCGGACTTCTTTTGATATCCCCCCGGAAGCGGTGGTTTTCGACGTCGGAGATATTGACGGCGACGGAAGCCCTGAGATCCTCTATCTTGCCTCCGACGGCCTGTATGCCATGAAGATCGACGGCATCGCCGCGTCGCGGCCGCGATTAGTCATAAAGATCGAAACGATGTTTTTGTTTCCTACTCCGAAATCGGTTTCGCACTGGGATTTCTACAAATCCACCAAGGTGACGGGCCAGAGTATCATTCTGATTCCAGCCATCGACGTGATCCGCGTATATGATTTCGAAAAAGGCGCAGTCAGCGGCTCCCACGTTATTCCTTTCAAGACGCATGGCCACGCCTCCCGTGCCCGGATTGCCGAAAACAGGGCCGCGAGGCGGCTGGGATTCGATTTCGATCTTCCCTTCATAGATATTCTCGATTATAATGGAGATGGGATCAACGATCTGTACGTTATCAACGATGACGGCGATATCGATATCTTTACCCGTTCCTTCGACGGCGATTTCAGCCGTCAGCCGGCCATCCATATGGCTGGCGCGTTTGGCGGTGATTCCAACGCCGAAACCGAAGTTCTGGCCCGGGATATCAATGGCGACGGCCTGGGCGACCTCGTGGTGTCCCGCTACACCGGCGGAGTGAAAAATCTCGAATCGAAAATCGAAGTATATCTGTGCAAAACCAGAGGCGGTCACAACCAGTCGCCCGCGTTCGAGCATACGATCCCCAACTCCGCCGGCGTTCTGTTTCTCTCGGACATCAACCATGACGGCCGTTCCGATATCGTCATCACGGCCATCCGCATCGGCATGACGGCCATGCTCAAGATGCTGATACTCAATCGCGTCGATCTGGGACTGGAAGTATTCCTGCAGCAGCCGGGCGGCACGTTTCCCTCGACGCCGTCGATGAGCGCTACCATGGGCGCCTCAGCCGATTTGAATTCGGGAGAGATTAATTTCGCCGAGAATATCGCGGTCAAGGCCGATTTCAACGGCGACAGCCTGCGCGATTTCCTGATCGAAACAGGCGACGGCGTACTGAATATCTATTACGGAGTCGCGGGCGGAATATTCGAGACCGAGCCGGGCTGGATCTACCCCCTGCCCAAACCGTCGAGCATCCTGGCCGAGGACTGCGACAACGACGGCATCTCCGAGATCTTCGCCTTCTACAACGATTCCCCGACCGACCGGGATATCATCCGGGTCGTGCATGTGGGGGCGGGGAAATAGATACTTATAGAATTGCCTTGGTTTCCTGTCATATATTCCAATATAATAAAGCCGATGCGGCCTCAGGCGCGGGCAGCATAACGAGCGGGAATAAAGCCGGCCCGGATATGTATATTATGATGGGTTGAAGGAATAAGGCGCATGATAATAAATGTGAGGCCAGGCCGCCTGACCTGGCGCAAACGCGGTCCGGGTCGCGGTCGGGTCAGGCGACCCGACCGCACGGGAAGGACGGTCTACTTTATGAAGATCGGGAATATCTTGCATTTTGGAGAGAATGTCCTCCATACTGGACTCAAGGTCGCGCTGACACTTTGGACTGGGCATGTCCCGGTCGCCAATACTAAGCATAAGGAAGGAAATCAAATGGAAGATCAAGTTTCTAAGTTATTAAGGCGGCTATTTAAGACATTGATATCAGCAATAGCCTTTGCAATAACCGTCATTTCGGGCTTTTCAGTCATTTCTTATTTCTATTCTCCGACGATTGCTGCTGATGAGAATGTAACCGCAACCAAACTAAGCAAATCTGAAATAGAGGAGTTAATTGAGCAGCCCAATCCGGCGGAAAGGGATAAGGGCGTAAAAGCGCTTCTGAATGCGGCTGACTCCGATACGGCATGGGCAGTAAAGATGATACTTGCAGGTATAAGAGTAGAGGAAGAGTATTTGGCAAACTCAAAAGAATACTATTTCAGAGACGTTTACATATCTTATTACAATCTTCAGAAATATGTACGGGATTTGGGGTTTTTGGGGACAGGCTCGATCGAATTAATTCAGAATCTGGCAGACTCATTGTCGCCGGATCAAAAGCCTTGGGCGAATATAGCTCTTGGATATAACAGAGTTCCATCCGTTCACGAGATACTCAGGGATTTGATCATTAAAGGCCCGAATCCCTTGCATAAAGCGATGGCTGCGGAAGCAATTGCGGCTTATGACGACGAAGCGGACGTGACAATACTGTATAATGCTTTTCGTGAGAAAGGAAACAGTATGGATTGGAAGGTGGTTGGAAGTGATATCTCTGGCTTTGATCCCGTGGCGATGGCTACTCAAAAGTCCTTGGAACAATTAGGATATAAAATTGATGTGAACAGTTGGAATTTAGATCTGATAAAATTGAAGCCTTAGGTCAATTGAAAGATTTCACTCAGAACGGGGCATCCTATGCATAAATCGAAATTCACTTTAGCACTCGGGGCAATATTCAGTACAATTACAGCCGCATACACCCTCCCCCCCGGCGCGCTGCCCCAGCCGGAGTTCGCTTTGACTACGAGGAGTTCGATTTGAA
>CAZDAH010000155.1:0-5221 GCA_964503405.1 uncultured Ignavibacteria bacterium | reverse complement strand
AGGGCCGTGGAACAGAAACGTGCTCGACAAATGGCTTCCAGTCGACATGTATATCGGCGGCGCGGAACATGCGGTGCTTCATCTTCTGTACGCCCGCTTTGTCTGTATTTTTTTGAACGATATAGGATTAATTGACTTCGATGAACCTTTTCTGAAGCTCCGTCACCAGGGAATGATCACCCACAATGGAGCGAAAATCTCAAAATCGCGCGGCAATATCATCAATCCCGATCATTTCATCGCCATGCACGGCTCAGACACATTCAGGATGTTCTTAATGTTTATGGGATCGTATGCCCACGGCGGAGATTGGGACGATGCCGGGATCAGCGGAATCTCCCGATTCCTGGGTCGAGTTTACCGGCTGGTGGATCAGAACCGCGATGAGATTAAGCGCAGACTTGGTCTATCTTACTCGGATATAAAGACTAAGGATCTCAATCTAAACCATCGCTTAAACCTGACTATAAAACGGGTCACTGATGATCTTGACCACCTCGAGTTCAATACCGCGGTCGCAGCCCTGATGGAGCTTGTTAAAGATTTGTACAAGCTTGTGGAGCAAAGGCCCAGACAGGATGATTTATTCTATTTCGCAATCAAAGAGCTAACTCTAATGATCGCCCCGATGGCTCCGCACCTTGGCGAGGAGCTTTGGCAGATGATCGGCGGGCAGCACAGCGTTTTTGGGCAATCCTGGCCGAAATTCAATCAGGCCGCACTCGAACTCGCTACAATTACGATGGCCGTACAAGTCAACGGCAAGTTACGCGGGACTTTTGATGTCCCCGCGAGTTGCACAGAGGACGACCTTTACGTATTGGCCTCGAAAGACGAGAAAATCTCGGCCCATCTGCACGGGAAGACGATCAAGAAGAGGATATTTGTCCCCGGGAAACTGATCAATATTGTCGTCGGATAGGGAAGCATTTATCGCCTTCAGTCGGGGCCACAACAATAAAGTTTACATAATATATCTTATAGGACGTTAGGAGCGAACCCACCTTCCATCCGTCTTCCTCACACTACCCAGGGAATCGCGTCCGATCCCGCTTGAGGCAGTCTCATTGTCAGGCTCTCCGACAGCGGCCAGATTTCCAGCGTTTTATCCCCGTCCTTCACGGCCAGCCGCAGTCTGATTTCGCCCGATATGCTCTGTCCGAATATCCCCAGCGGCAGGCTAATCTCGAGAATATCAACGTTGGCAAACGCAAGACCGCCGTCGCTTTGGTTTTCCGACGGGGCCAGGCTGAATACCTTTTGAGACGGTTTTGAGAATTCCAACTCGAACCGGTGCGATTCGAACGCCGGCTGGTTCGGCTCCCTATCGATCCGGATGTAAATGTTCTTCGGATCAAATCCAAAATAGATCCCCGCCACGACTCGATCCGTCTTGTGCATAGCCGAGCCGGCCCTGGAACAGTCATAAAAGCCCGCCTGGCTCCATTCGTAGTAATGGCTTATCTTGCCGTCGATCTTCGGGGTGATGTAGTCTATCGGGGCATTCTGGAATCGGGCGATAAAGGCCTCTCTGACCGGCGAGAAAAGCTCTGCAGGAGGCTCCCTGTCCGTCAGATAGTAGACATTGGCCAAATGCGACCTGAAGAGGCGATCGAAGTCGTCGTTATTGGGCCCGATGTGATCGTCGCCGAACCACCAGCACCAGTCGGAACCTTCGGCAATGAGAATCTCTCTCCAGGCGAGCCGGAGCCGTTCGGAATGATAATCCGGATTTCGCCGTTCGAATTCGGCCAGCTCGTCGCGAACCATGGCCAGCAGATCCCAGGCTTTATTATCCTCTTTATGGCCGATCCAGACCTTGAAGTTATGGTTTATCCAGCTTCCCGGGAAGATCTTTGGGATTTTCTCCGATTGCGGTTTACTATCCAGGAAGTCGCTGAAAGTCGTTGTCTCCAGCCAGTCGGCGGCTGAAATCTTCTCATAAAGAGCGCTGAGAAAATCATGGCCGTCGTTCTTGTAGTATTCCCAGGCGTTTTCGCCGTCGAGAATGATCGAGACGATGGCCACGGGCTCATTTTTCAAACTGTCGCGTATAGCCTTCAGTTTGCTCATGAAATCGTCGGCGGCTTTCTGCGGGTCCCAACGCGAGTAAACGAACCCGATTTTATCGGACAGTTGTCGATCGCGGAAGAACATCCGCATCTCCTCCGCCTCTCCCCCGAATCGATAGATTTTGTAAAGCCAGTTGTCCATTGCGAGCGGATTCATTTGCTCGCCTCTTGCCGGAATCCCCAGGCTCCTGGCCAGGATATCCTCGTCGGCGGCGATCCACTCTATCCCGTGCCGACGCAGGATCGGGATGATTTCCTCCGAGACGGAACCTTCCGACGGCCACATTCCACGAGGCCGCGCCCTGAATAGCCGGGCATGCAGATCGACGGCAAGGCCCACCTGCCGGTCGACGTCCTCAGGATGGCGGAATCGCGCGCCCGGAAGGAAGATATCAGGCGAGCTCACCCTGGCGATCTCCGTATCGAACAACAGAGGCATGATGGGATGAAAATACGGGGTCGTGGAGATTTCAATCTGTCCGGTCTCTCTGTATTGGCGCAGCCGCGGTATTATCTCAGATATGATTTTTTTATGATATTCGAGAATTTCCAGCTTCTCTTCCTCGGTGTAGCCTCTCCCCTTTTCGGATAATTCCCTGAGCCTTCCCGTTTTCCTGAATGACGGGTCTATCCAGGCCAGGTTGAATAGCGTCTGCAGATCGCGCCATTCCGATTCATCCCAATCGGACGTCATTCTGCGCCCTTTGAAAAGCTCGAGGTATCTCTTATGCGGCGCGATCATATTTTCGGGGTTTGCCTGGAAAAATTTGTCGATCATCCAGGCCCTGTCTTCGTCCGTCAACTACGAAGATTTCCTGCGGCTCATGACGAGATAAGGATCCGACGCGGACCCGTCGGCGTATTCCTGTATCTGCTCCAGAAGCGACGGGACCATGTTGAATGTCTGTTTTATGTTCGGAAAGTCACCGAGAATCTCGATCATGTCGAGATAATCCTTGGCGCCATGCAGCCGCACCCATGGCAGCAGGTATTCGCCGGTTCTGAGGTCTTTATAATAGGGTTGATGTTGATGCCAGAGGAAGGCTAATTTCAACACAGGCCCATTACCCGCTGCAATCGGCTAATAGGTGATTTCGGATAAGATACGCTGCGCGGCCATGGATTCGGTCGATGTCTCGTAGAGCGAATCGAGCAATCCAATCACGGAAACCGCCGACGTCGTATCCCCGGCGTGCAAATAGGAGTAAACCGCCCGTTTCAACTGAGCGGGAGCCCAGATCCACTCTTTATAAGCGTCGGCCGAGACCTCGTACAGGCGCGCGGCCTCGGCGAATTCTCCGTTTCTGATCAGGCAGGCGGCCGCTCCCGAGGCGGCGTCGGCCAGAATCATGTTCTGTTCGCCGTACTCGTCGATGATAATCCTGAAATATTTCAAAGCCTCTTCGTAGTTCCCGATTCTGTAATAATAATTACCCAGAACCGTGGCGCCGGTTCCCGCCGCCCTTGTCCCGCCGAATTCGGCCAGCAGGTTCTCCAGGTCGGCGATGCCCGATTCGGTCTGGCCGATCTCCACAGACAATCGTCCTCTGGCCAGCAGGGCGATCGAATCCGATTCGACTTTGTCGGCGTTCCACACGAAAAGCAATATGCCGGCGAAAATTACCGCCAAAACGACTCCCCCGATCACGAAGGTGTTCGGGTTTTTCTGGATATATTCCGACGCTTTAAACGCCGTGGTGACCAGCTTGTCTTCTTTCATCTGTTTCTTGGAAAGTCGTCTGTCTACAGCCATTACATCCTCTCTTCAGGCTCCTTTGGAACTCGAATTCAACCGCCTAATCTATATTATTATCGTCTGCACGGCAAGAAATATTTGCACCGCCTCGCCAACCGCGCCAAGAAAAAGCCCCCCGAATTGACTTGTCGAGGGGCCGGAAAATTCCGCTGTGGAGTAATTAGAAAAACATTCCGGACGATATGATGAGGCGGCTGTAATCGCGCTTAATCTCGTAGACGGAGGGGGTCAGGTAGGTCACCGTGCGGTCGTAGGAGCTCGAGCCGAACTGATAGGCGATATCGAACCAGATTTTTTCGAAATGCAAGCCGCTGCCGAAACTGATCAGGTTGGTCGAAAGCTGGTCGCCGCGAGTCTCGCTCCAGGTTCCGCTTAAGGTGTCGTAGGCTACGGCGAGCAGTTCAGTGCTGGTCGACGGCTGATTGCGGAAACCGAATCTGACCGGAATGTCGACAAAACCGGCGTCGAGCATATACTCCGCGCCGACCCTGAACTGGTTCAAATCCTCCAACTGCAGATCGAAGGTCGTATCGTTATATACGACCTGCTCGTAATTGTATTTGGCCTCCACGCTCGACATCGGATTGCTGTCGAAATCGAAGGCGACTGTCAATTTTTCCATTGGCTTGACCGCGATGCCGAGCGAATAAGACAGCGGCATGTTGTAAGTGACCGAGTAACGATCGACAGTGCCGATAGGCTGCGGGGGCAGGACAAGCAACGAGGTAATTTTATTTTCTTCCTTGAGGTTATAAGGCGTATGAACAACGAATCCTCCGGAAATCATCCCTAAATCGCCGTGAAAACCGACATCGAGGATAAATCCCGAATAGTGCGAAATATTGGTTTCTCTGTAATCGTAGATTGTAGTATCGGTCTGATCTGTCGATATAATCGCCAGCAGCTGGCCCAAATCCTGTTGGCTTTCGCTGTTGCGGATATATCCGTTCAGGGTAAGGCCTGCGGAGATACCGGTTACGATCTCCCCTGCCGCGGCCATACTGATCGCGTCGACTCCCCGACTCTGCGTAAACGAATTCACGCTTCCGTTGTAGCCCGGGGAACTGGATTCGAATATCATATCGTATACATTCCTGTATCCGCCTCCCGCGGCCCAGTTTCTATCCATCCACTCGAAGGGAGCGACAAAACCGGCGTAATTCACGCTGAAATGCTCACGGTTATCCGAGGCGGCTGCAATGTTCGGGTATGAATAAATAGAGGACCAAGATATCCGAGGATAACTGAACTTATCCGCCACGGAAGCGAACTGGACCCCGATCTGCCCCTTTTCTATATTAATCAGGCCAATAACCTTGGCTTTGACCTCTGAAAAAGAGCCGTTCCGGTCCTGGAAATAGCCAAAAACCCGGATGATGCTTATCGTTATACC
>CAZDAH010000154.1:0-5236 GCA_964503405.1 uncultured Ignavibacteria bacterium | reverse complement strand
AGAGTTTGGCAAGAAAAGCGTCGATCTGCCAGGGCACGTCGTCCGGCTGAAGTTCGGCAGCCATTCGCGCGACAATCAGGGCCGAGTCTGCATCCCCCCTCTCATAGTAATAATCTGCGATCCGGAATATAGCCACGACGTAATTATTGATCAGCCTTCTGTCGTTTTCGTCTTTTCTCACGTCCGGGTCGGCCACGCCTCTGAAATTGGCCGGGTCGGCGAATATGCGCATTCCGGCCGCCACGTCGATATTTTCTTCGCCGGGAGACAATACGATCCTGTAAGCCATGGCTTCGACCACAAGATTATCATCCATTCCCATGCGATTCGACGCGGGAACGGTTATGGCGAAATAAAGGGGAGCTCGCCATCCTTCGGCCTTAACCCCGGATACAATCCGTTCGATCATCTGGTCCTGAATTCGAAATACTCTATCTCCGTAGGCTGTTCTGTACGGCCTCAGATTCTCGATCTCCTCGTCGTTGAGGCTCAAGGGCACATTCATCCGATCCCTGATTTGCCTGATATACCAGGGGGTATTCAAAAGGCTCAGGTTGACCACCCGAACATCCGTTCTGTAGCCCTCGACCTCCTGCATAAACCATAGCGGGAAAGTGTCGTTATCGCCGTTGGTGAAGATAATCGCGTTTTGCTCGCACGATCCCAGGATATTCCTGGCGTAATCGTGGGGAAGATAATTGCCTCGTCGATCGTTGTGTTCGAGATTGGCCGAAGCCGTATGGGCGGCCAGGCCGGCGGATAAGATCGACGACGCGATGAAGGCGGCGATAAACAAATTCCGCCTGAAAGCGGCTCTATCGGCCAGACGGCCGAGGCCGCCGAGCAGGTAAGCCAGACCGACCCCGATGATAACGGCGCAGTACATGAACCCGGGTGTGTAGAAATAATCCCTATCGCGCACTTCCGCGAACGGGGCGATATCCGGGTTGGACGTGCCGTCGGAGAAATTCATATAGAGCACCAGCCCGGCGGTGCAAAGAAGCGTCGCGAAAATAATGAAAAACCCCTCCGGCGGGGCGCGCCGAATCAGCTCGAAAATGCCGTATATACCCGGTATTAAGATATAGATCATAGCCAGAGAGACGCTGAAATCGATCGGCTTTCCTCTGCCATCCTGCCCGGATGTGAAAAGAGCCACTTTCGCCTCCGGATCGGCGAATTGCGACTTGGATATCTCGAGAAAACCGAACCTGGGATGAGCGGCGAACTGGTTGACCCAGCTTCCCCGTCGATTGAACATCCTGCGAATCATCGATTCCTGACTGTACTGTTTGCGCTCCATGAAGTCCTTGAATCGATCCCACGTCCGCGGATCGTTCTCATTGATAGCCGGCCTGTGGGACGCCCGGATCGGGATATAAGCCTGTGTCGAATATCCGATCAGGGCCGAGATCATTACCGTCAAGGTGAGCGCCCAGACCCTGAATCTCTCGGAGTTACTTACCCAGCTGAAAAGGGTCACGGCCGTAACTACGGCAAGCAGGACCGCGAATAACATTATGAAAGTCTCCAATTCATAGCGGGATATATCCAGTCCGGCCAGGTAAAGAATTTCGGTATGGACGGGAACGGCGTAGAGAATAAAGAAGGCCATAACGCCCCAGAGCGGCCAGCGGGCAAAGCGCTCGTCCCTGTAATCTATATAGGCCATGTAGAATAACGCTGGTATGATTATAATGAAGGTTGTCATATGTATTCCCAGCGAAAACCAGGCGAGATACGAAATGAAAATAAGCAGATTGTCATTTCTACGGCCGCTTTGGGCCTGACCCCATATCAATGCCAGATAGTTGATCATCAACATCAGGAACATGGCCAGGGTGTAAACCTCTGCCTCAACTGCGTTGGCCCAGAAAGTCCGGGAAAAGCCCATTATCAAAGAGCCGCAAAAGGCTCCCGTTGCCAGGCCGATTTTCCCGAACCCCGACGATTTAATTCCCGCCCCGAGGACAATCCTGAGCATCAGCCAGTAAGCGACAAATACCGAGGCCGCACCCCCGAGGACCGAAAGCAGATTCACTTTTACGGCGATCTCGCCGGCGATCGGCAGCATAGTGAAAAGTCTGCCCAGGATAATATACATGGGGTAGCCGGGCGGATGAGGAATTCCCAGAATATACGATGTCGCTATAAACTCCCCGCAATCCCAGAATGAAAGTGTGGGGGCTTTGGTGAGGTAATAGACGGTGAAAGAGACGAGAAACGCGCTCAATGAAACGCCGAGAAAGATTTTGTCTTTGTAAAGCTTCATTCTATCCTGCGATTCAACCGGTTACTTATATCCGCCCGCGCCTGCCGGGTTCCCGTCATGGCAATTCCCCGGCCTCGCTCCGGCGGCCCGCCGCAATGTTCAGCGGCGGAATAATATTTTACCAATATTATTGTATATGTCAATGTCAAATGCTTAGACGTCTTTGCTCAATGCGTCGAGAACGCCGTTGACAAATCGCCCGGATTCCGACGATCCGTACGATTTTGCCAATTCGATGGCTTCGTCTATGGTTACCTTTCGGGGAATATCGGGAAAATAAAGAAGTTCGGCCAGACCTAAACGAAGAATATTTTTGTCTATCAACGCCAGTCGTTTGATATCCCAATTTTTGATATGGCAGGCTATCTCCTTGTCGATCGCCTGCATATTCTCAATGGTCGATTTGAGAAGGGAGAGGGCGAATTCCCGAGCGCTGTTGCCCAATTCGTGTCTTTCTTCGCAAAAGGGGAAAATCTCTTCGATCGGGGTATCGCCCCTGATCTCGTAGCAATACAAAGCCTCCAGAGCCGCCTCCCTGGCCTTTCTCCTTTTCCCCATCAGATTTTCGAATACAGGCTGACCATCTCTATGGCAGACATGGCGGAGTCGAATCCCTTGTTGCCCTGCTTTGTTCCGGCTCGCTCGATGGCCTGTTCCAAAGTGTCGGCGGTCACTACTCCGAAGATGACCGGTATAGCGCTATCGAGCCCGATTTTGGCGATCCCCTTGGCGACTTCCGACGCGATATAATCGAAATGGGAGGTCTGCCCCCTGACCAGCGCGCCCAGGCAGATTACCGCGTCGTATTTGCCCGACGACGCCGCTCTCGACGCGGCCGCCGGGATCTCGAACGATCCCGGCACCCAGATTACGGCGATATTATCGTCCGCGGCACCATGCCTGACCAGGCAATCGATCGCCCCGTCTTTCAGCTTGACGGTCAAAAACTCGTTGAAACGCGAAACCACCAGAGCGAATTTCTTCCCCGTAGCCTTCAGCTCTCCATAAAATTCCCTGGGCATGACATCTATCTCCTTATCTTGAGTTTTTCAGATCAGCGGCCCCGCCTGCGGCGGGGTCGATCTCCAGCAAATGACCCAGCTTGTCGCGTTTGGTCTCCAGATAGCGGGCGTTATGCCGGTTCGGCTTGATGGCGATTGGAACTCGCCCGGTTACCTCGAGATTGTACCCCTGCAGCCCGACCAGTTTTTTGGGATTGTTGGTAATCAGCTTAATCGAGGATAATCCAAGATCCGCAAGAATCTGCGCGCCGATTCCGTAGTCTCTAAGATCGGGCGGGAATCCGAGGTCGGCGTTGGCTTCCACGGTATCGCGGCCGCTGTCCTGCAGCTTGTAGGCCATGATCTTGTTGGCCAGACCGATTCCACGTCCCTCCTGACGCATATAAAGCACTACTCCGAGTCCCTCCTCCTCGATCATGCGCATGGCCATATCGAGCTGATCTCCGCAATCGCAACGACACGATCCGAAAACGTCGCCGGTAAGGCACGACGAATGCACCCTGACCATGACGTCTTTCCTGCCTCTGACGTCTCCCTTCTCGATAGCCAGGTGATGGTGCTCGTCGACGGAACTCTTATAAAGATGCAGCTTGAAATTGCCGTGCTTCGTGGGAAAATCAACCGAGGTTACTCGCTCTACCAGCTTCTCCTTGGCGCGGCGATACTTGATCAGGTTTTCCACGGAGATAATTTTCAGATCGTGGTCCTCGGCCAATTTTCGCAGTTGGGGCAGGCGGGCCATTTTCCCCTCATCGTCAAGAATCTCGCAGAGAACGCCGTAGGGCTTCTTTCCCGCCAGCCTGCAGAGGTCGACTGTTGCCTCGGTATGACCGGCGCGGGAGAGCACTCCCCCCGGCCTGGCCTCGATGGGAAAGATATGTCCCGGACGGCCCAAGTCCGGCGGCTTGGTGCTGTCGTCGGCCAGCGCCCTTATGGTCGCCGACCTGTCAGCCGCCGAAATGCCGGTGGTTGTATTCTTGACAGCGTCGACGGAGACAGTGAATCGTGTCCCGTGCAACGCGGTATTTACCCGCACCATGGGAGAAAGCTCCAACTCCTCCAATCGGCTGTCGGGCATAGGCACGCAAATCAGGCCGCGCCCGTATTTTGTCAGGAAATTGACTTTTTCGGGCGTGATGCACTCCGCCGCCAGGACGAAATCCCCCTCGTTCTCGCGGTTTTCGTCGTCAACAACGATGACAACATGCCCTTTGCTGATCTCCTCTATCGCTTCCTTAATTGTCGAAAATCCGCTCATATATATCTCATGGCCGTTGACCGATCAGTCGCAAAAGCCATGCTCCTTTAGGAAGTTAAATGTAAGTTCAGATCTCTCTTTGGACATCATTCGCTCCACATATTTTGCCATCATATCGAATTCGAGATTAACCGTATCGCCCTGTTTTCGGTATCGCATGACAGTGTTTTCGAGCGTATGGGGGATCATCGCCGCCGAGAACGCGCCGTTACGCGCCTCGATCACCGTCAGACTTATGCCGTCGACACAGATCGAACCCTTCTCTATCACGTATTTATAATAACTGTCCGGGTACCCAATTGTGAAAACGTCGCTGCCTTTGCCGGGCGTGATGGATATTATCGTTCCCACACAATCTATATGCCCCTGCACGAAATGCCCGCTGAACATATCTGTCGCCGACAGCGGAGCCTCGAGATTGACCGGGTCGCCCGATTTGAGCATCCCCAGATTCGTGCGCGAAAGGGTCTCCTCGATTGCCTCCATACCGAATCCGCTCTCGGTCGTTTCGACCACGGTCTGGCAGGCGCCGTTGACCGCCACCGAATCGCCGATTTTCAGCTTAGGGGCCACAATTTTTGATTCGATTCTCAGGATGAGGTTCTTCCGCCTGGTCACCGATTCGATTCGTCCGATCTCCAAGATAATCCCCGTGAACATGCTTGCTCCAAAACGGGTGGCCGG
>CAZDAH010000153.1:0-5279 GCA_964503405.1 uncultured Ignavibacteria bacterium | reverse complement strand
TATGGGAAACCTTCGCCGGACTTGAATTTCAGTATGTAAAGACCGATCTTAAAGGGAATCCGAAGATCGTCCCCTTCATCATGCTCGATTACTACGCCATGGATATTTCCGGTCCGAATACGTCGCCGAGAGACAGGACCGGATACGGCGCCTTGCTGAGCTACTTCTTCAAACAAAACGCCAGAGCTCAAGTCGGGGTCGAAGGAACGCTGGCCGCGGCCGAGAATTACTATGACCTTCAGCACAAAGAGCTGCGAACGACCATCGTGGGTTATTTCGGCTTTTAAGTCTCTGCTGTTTCGATAAATCGCACGGCGTCGGGGACGGTTCCCGCGATGCCGTTTTTTTTTCGATCGTCGATCGGGCCGCATACAAGTTTGATCCTGACTTACGATCTATCGATTACAGTAACGAAAGGCCTGAATCGGCGATTTTGACTATAGTATGAAAGGGCGAGCGGAAAAACGTCTCCTCCCCTGCCGATCGGAATCAGAATGCCGGCCCCTTCCCCGATCGCGGCTGCGAACTTCGCCGGCTGGCGATGATTTTCCCGCTAATTCGTGATTTCCAGGGGAATATTCCTGAACTGAATGATGACCGGAACCAGGGCCTCGCCGCCGTGATTGTTGTGCTCCGCCATGCCGTTGACATCGCCCGAGACCAGGCCCCCCTGCCTGAGATCCTTGCGGCTGAAGGAAATTACGGAGACTGCCGAATCGCTGTCAGCGAGAGAGCCGCAGACATATGAATTAGCGCTGTCCGGATAGATGATAACTCCGCAATTGAATTCCACGCCTGTCTGAACAGTGTCGGCGCCGCTTAAGGTGATTACGCATGTGGGGAATCCCCCGGACTGACCCTGGAAGAAACCCATAATCAGGTGGTGCATATTAGAGTTATAAGCGCCGTCGTAGGCGCCGAATACCAGGTCGCTGGATCCGAGGGTCACGTTCACCGTAGGGACCAGGTCTTCCGGACTGGTCGAATCATCCTTATCGCATCCGGCCAAGATTACGCATCCGCTCAGGCATAAGACCAATGACATTAATAAGAATGCTGATCTCATGGCAACCTCCCGCTTTTAAAATTACCAGCTAATTTAAATTGGACCTTATTTACTATAAATTAATCCCTCATCTTCTTGAGGTCAACCAAAAATCTATTTGAATATCCATAAATATGATTCTGGCAAAGATAAAGCGCCATGTTTCGGATATGGTGTCAACTCAAAGAAATTTCTTGACAATGCAGAGACAAAAATGGATTATATCGATCCATTATTCATTATAAGGAATCTACAAACGGCGGAGGAACTGATGATTATCGTCAGAGACATTTTTCAAGTGAAATTCGGCAAGGCCAAGGACGCGATCGCCAGCTGGAAAAAAGCGGCGGAGCTGATCAAAAGGCAGGATAAGAAGAAACGGGATTTGAGAATCCTTACTGACCTGGTTGGGGCCAACTACTACACTCTTATAGTGGAATCGCAGTTCGATTCGCTGGCGGAATTCGAGTCGATGGCTGCCGGGATGGGGAGCGTAAAGGAAATGAATGCCTGGTATCAGGAATTCATTCCCCTGGTGGAAGGCGGACGACGGGAGATTCTCAACGTGGTGCAATAAGTGATGCGCGGATGTCATGATCTCAGCCCAGCGGGCCTTACTTCGATTTTACGAGGGATTGAAGGTGAATCGTCTATGGAGCAGCCCGGTCATGACCCCGCCGGCAACCAGGGCATTAACGAGCAATTTTTTTCTTGACAATGATTTTCAGGTTCAAATAAATTGATAAAGCGTTATTTGCGTTTAGCTCAAACCCTTTTGTAACGGGCAACCACAAACTCAAACTACGAGGAGCAACACTATGAATCAGGGACAGAAGTTCGCCTGGATTCAGCTTTTGGCCCTGTCCGCGTTTCTGCTGGGACTGACCTCGACCGCGTCCTCCCAACAGGCAGCGACGAAGCCGCTATATGAGCGGCTGGGCGGCGTTTACAGCATTGCCACGGTCGTCGATGATTTCATCGAACGCCTTCTGGTAAATGACGTATTGAACGCGAATCCGGCCATTGCAGAAGCTCGGGCTAGAGTGCCCAAAGCCGGCCTCAAGTATCGCGTCACCGCGCTTGTCTGCGAGGTAACCGGGGGTCCGGAGAAGTATGCGGGCCGCACGATGAAGGACGCTCACAGCCATCTCAACATCACCGAGAAAGAGTGGCAGGCGATGGCGGCGGACTTTAAGAAATCGTTGGATAAGTTCGGGGTGCCGGAGCCGGAGCAGAAGGAACTATTCGCCATAGTCGAATCGACAAAGAAGGACATTGTCGTAGGCCTGGCGAGCAAGTAAGACCTGGGTCGAAACCGAGATGGTTTCGACCCACATTTATTATCTCAACGCGGCTCGCCCAAAGGGCCGTCTTTGCGGAGCATTTATTCTCATTTAAATCCGATCCGCCTTTGCGGCGGCGACGGCGTATGAATCAGTCTCTTTATTGCCCTCATCAGTGTCATGATATCCTCGTCGTGCCCGATCACGCGGCGTTCCAGCTCCGAAAGCTTCCGGGCCAGCTCTTTATGCACCGATACAATCTCTCTCATCTTGATAAAGGCCCTTACCACGAAGATGCTGGTTTCCACGGCTCTCCTGGAATTCAACACGCTGGCGAGCATGAGCGCGCCGTGCTCGGTGAAAACATACGGGGGATAGCGTCTCCCCCCGTGGTTATCACTTGAGGTCGCAAATTGCGACCTCAAAGATTCCGCCTCATGAACAGTCAGTCGAAACATAAAATCCGCGGGAAAGCGGTCTAAATTACGCTTAACCTGTTCATTCAGTCTCTTAGTGGTTACCCCATAAAGTTCCGCCAGATCCCTATCGAGCATGACCCGCTGGCCGCGGAAGGAGTATATCTTGCTCTCAATCGAACTTATCGGAATAACTGCTTTCGCTTTGTTCATCGCATCTTATATAAAAGATGAAGCCGGATTAGACAAGTCTGAATATCAGCCGACACGAAGGGGCTCAAAGTGCGCGGCAGACCGCCCCGGTCTGCCCGTAAGGGGCACACGGGGACGTGTGCCGGCCACAAAATGATGTCAATCGCGCCATGAATGCCGGCGACGTCTTGCCGGTGCAACACTGCTTTTGCCGTCTAAGTTAAAAATTCCGCACGAGGACGACGCGGTCAGTTATTCTCCGGGCGACCGGTAGCCGAGCGTCTGCGCACGGCGAAGGGCCTCCAAGGTTTCCTCCACTGTGAGCAGCGGTGTCGTCTCGAATTTTGACAAGGCACCACCACCAGTGATGGCGAGTCCGACTGCGGCCATCGAGACATTGTCGGGTGCTTCCCAAACGCAGTAGCCGTCGTACGCGCCGAACGCGTACCAGAAACCATGCAACTTCCCACCGATTGAACCGATGTACTCAAGTGCAGCGACCCGCCGGTCCTCGGGATTTTTCATCATTCGAGCCCAAGTTTCCGGCGTGTAGCTGAATCGCGTCAAATAGAAAGCCATTATAGGTTCTCCTTCGCATTGGGTTTGTGTTGTGGAATTGTCTCCTGAGGTCGGGCCTCTCTTGTTGGTCTTCCCCCGTTTTCACAGACGGTGAGTTAAGATAGTGATTTGTTTTTCTCAAAGTCAACCGGCGTTTGAAAACTAAGCATCACCCATCGTTTGGACAGCCTTTTTCTGAATTAAGTTGGTATTCTGATTCGAGTTGTCCCATCCCAGGATCGGAAGCGACTTCTTTTCAACTTCGACTCGCGTTTTCGATTTAAGATAATGAATTTCATGAGGCGTTTTGTAACCCAACGCCTGAGGATGCCTCTGGACATTGTAAAAATCAGAATATTTCTTATGCCCCAATATGCCGCGCCCGGGAGCGGTCACGACAAGTTGTGACACGCAGACTGGGTTGCGATCGGCGCAGTGGGGCGATCTATCACATGAATTTCGCAGCAAACTCTTCACGTGAAATGCCGCATTGACGGAGAATGCCGGCGATGGTCCCCGCCGCCAGGCTCTTGTGAAGTGGAACTACTGTTTGGAACGATTTGTCAGGCGTTTGCTTTCGCAGGGACACGTGGCTTCCTTTTTGACGCAGCCTTACGAACCCTTCGCGCTCCAAGAACCGAATCAGTTCTTTTCCTGACACCTGAGATAGTTTTGGCATAATTCGAGAGGGAGACAGTTTTTATTGTGGGCTTCGATTTCAATTCGGGAATATCAGGCGAGCCGAAGCTTTCGAGATACAATTCAATAGCTTCTTTAATATTTTTTTCAGCGGATTTCATGGTTCGCCCCTGGGAAACAACATCGATTTCAAGACATCGCGCCACAATCCAGCTTTTTTCTCTCGAATAGATGACGTTGAACTTGGTGCTCATCTTCTGCAAACCTCCTCGCTCATTATACGAGATGAAAAATTCTATGTCAACATAAAAGCCCCCTTCACCTATGTAGAGAGCTTCGTATTACTCCCGGCGGCGTCCTATTTACCCCTGCCTTGTGCGGGGCTTACCCACCCCCCATACGGGTCTTCGACTGCCAGGGGGCCCATGCGGGTCGCAAAGATGACAGTACCATCCCGCATTCGCAGGGATCTCCGGTCCTGACGGACCTGCGACCGGCGCTGTGGGGCTTAACTGCCGTGTTCGGAATGGGAACGGGTGTGACCCCCACGCCATTGCGACCGGGGAAAAACCCTTTGTAGGCGGGGAGCTTGTCTCCCCGCACCCGATTGTCGGCAGACAAGCTGCCGACCTACATTTCCTGATTAAAATAGTGATGACTTCGAATTCACGAATTGTGATCGCTGACAGATTTCCCACAGCGGAGCTGTGGGTTACCCGCTTAATTCTATATTACCGGTAACCCGCAGCTTGCATTGAGATCGTTACGCTCATCATGTGCGCGGCAGACCTCCCGGTCTGCCAGTAAGGGGCACACGCGGACGTGTGCCGCCCACAAGAACCCGAATTATGTTACAAAGATGTGAAACCGCGGGGGATTGGAGGACGAGTGTCGAAACCGCGAGGGGTTCATAGCGGCGTCGGGAATCCTTTCCCGACGCTTACGGTCAGGAAGGGATTCCTGACCGCGCCTCAAACCGCGAGGGTTTCGGGCTGTTTGCTGCCCGTAAGGGGCACACGAGGACGTGTGCCGCCCACAAAAATTGGAATTGTCAATCCATAATTGCGAGACGCGGCAGCCTTTGCGGCGCTGTGGGGCTTAACTGCCGTGTTCGGAATGGGAACGGGTGTTTCCCCCACGCCATTG
>CAZDAH010000152.1:1620-5299 GCA_964503405.1 uncultured Ignavibacteria bacterium | reverse complement strand
CCCCCAATTTGCCCCCGTCGCCGCCGAGCATTCCCACCGTAAATACCCCCATTTCTTTCGCTGTTACCGCCGCCTTGATGACATTCTCCGAATTTCCAGAGGTCGAGATGGCGAAAAGGACATCGCCTGAATTTCCCAAAGCTTCGATCTGGCGCGCGAATACACGCTCGAATCCGAAATCGTTGGATCCCGCAGTGAGCATGGAGCTGTCGGTAGTCAGCGCAATGGCCGGGAGCGCCCTTCTCTGACGATCAGCAGTCAGGCGAACGACCAGTTCGGTGGCCAGATGCTGGCTGTCGGCAGCCGAGCCGCCGTTGCCGCAAAACATGGCTTTCCCGTTATTCTCAATAGCTCCGGCCAGGGCTACCGACGCTCTCAGAATATCAGCGCTCAGTTTTTCGGCCACCAGAAGTTTCAAATCCGCCGAATCCTTCAGCCATTTTTTTATGATATCAATTGACATCTTGCCTTACTCCCCCGCCCGAGAGTGGTGTATGGACCCGGCGAAAATCCCGGTCAGTTCGCCGTTCTCATCGTCCTCCAAAGCGTTTCCTATGACTATAAACGACGCGCCGGCGGCTCCCAGCCGGCCTGCATACGACGGGTCGGTGATTCCGCCGCCGACGATTATAGGCAGGTTGATATATTCTGTTACTTCTTTTACGATATCCGGCGACACGGGCCGCGAGGCTCCCGAACCCGCCTCGAGATAAATGAATTTCATTCCCAGATATTCCGCCGCCAGCGCGAGAGCCTTTAGTATCTCAGGTTTGTCCCTGGGAATCGGCATTGTATTCGAGAGATATTCAACCGAGGTCAGGCCGCCTGATTCTATCAGGATATATGCCGTGGGTATCGCTTCCAGTTTCAGCGATTTGATCATCGGGGCCGCTTTGACCTGCTCCCCGATCAGCAACGAGGGGTTTCGCCCCGAGATTAGCGACGTAAACAGGACGGCGTCGGCATAGGACGACAGCATGCCCGAACCGTTTGGAAATATTACCAATGGAGATCGAACCGCCTTTCTCACTGCCCTGACCGCCTTGTCAAAATCCGCCGAGAGCATCAACGACGATCCGATCAGGAAAAAATCCGCGCCGGCCGATTCCGCCGTTTTCGCGTGGCTTGCCAGCGCCGACGGACTCTTCTTGTCGGGATCCAAAAGAACCACGAAGGCCGGGTTCTTTTTAGCCATCGATGTCAGCGTTTCCAATGTTTTCATTTGCCGAAATTCTCGACCAGTAATCTTATGACCTCTGCGATACTCCCCACAGGCATCGATCCGCGCGCTGTCGGCTTGCCGCCGCCGCGCACGCCGGAAAGCGACGATATCGTCTTCATAATATCCTCTCCGATTCCATTCGGGCCCGGAGTGATGGCGAAATTGCCTGTCCTCTCGGATATTGTCACCACGCTCGAATGGCCATGAGCGCTCTTGTATTTATCGGAGAAAACCATGACTTCGCCGGCGTTCGACGCCGGGACGACATACACGAATATCCTTTGATCCCCGATAACGGCTTTCGGCTCGATGCCGGAAGAGTCGCTCAATAATCTACTGGCCTTCTCCTTTTCCTTTTCCTTCTGCGAGATTTTAACGGAGTCTGAGAATTCAGCATATGATTCCAGCAATCCTCGCTGTCTCAAGAACCTGTTATTTGCTTTCGATAACAAATCGCTAAATCTCGAGGCCTCGGCCTCCGATAAACGCCCGGCCCCCTTCTTCATAAATCCGCTTAACTCCGATATAATCCCTTCCTGGAATTCTCTGTAGTCATTCGCGCCTCGCCCCGTGAGCGCTTCAATTCGCCTCATTCCGGCTGCTATGGCCGCCTCCTGAGTGATGTAGAATTCGCCGATATCGGCGGTATGATCCACGTGCGTGCCGCCGCATAATTCCATTGAGTAATCGCCCGTTTTCACCACCCTGACCGTATCGCCGTATTTCTCGCCGAACAGCGCCATTGCCCCCATCGCTTTGGCCTCATCGAGCGATTTATATTCCCATTTTACAGGAAGATCTGCTTCGATTTTTTCACGGACGATCTTTTCAGCCATACGAATTTCATCGTCAGTCATCGCCTTAAAATGGGTGAAATCGAACCGAAGTCTATCAGGCGCCACGAACGAACCGGACTGATGCACATGATCTCCCAGTACCTCACGCAGCGCCTTATGCAAGAGATGCGTGGCGGTATGATTGCGTTTGATATCGGCGCGGCGGGCGTGATCGACTTCGGCAGTGACAAATAACGGTCTCGCACCCGGAACATTTCCGCTGGCCAGCCTGCCAATGTGATAGATGTTTCCAGCCTTATCCTTCAGAACTTCTCCTACGTCAAAATTAAAATGATCACAGTAAATACTACCCTTATCACTGACTTGACCCCCAGATTCACTATAAAATGGGGTTGTGGCTAACGCAACTGCTACTAAATCCCCTGGATCAATGGGCTGAAAAGTCGTTAAGGTCGTCTTGATTACTGCATGATCATATCCTACAAAATCATCTGCGAACGCCGCGGTCTTAGAGCCAGTAATATACTCTATATACTCTATCAACTCTGAAAGGCTTGTCTTGGCTATCCTAAAATCTTTGCTTCTCTCCCTCTGCCTCCCCAGCTCCTCTTGAAATCCCGCAAAGTCCACATGCAGTCCCCGCTCCGCCGCCATTACTTCTGTCAGGTCCGGCGGGAAGCCAAATGTATCATACAGACGGAAAACGTCAACGCCCGGAATGATTTTCGAACCGGACGATTCGACCTTTTTGATAATATCCTCGAATATCTCCAGCCCCGTATCCAGCGTCCGGCCGAATTGCTCCTCCTCTGATTGCAGGACTAATTCAATGTGCTTTCGCTTCGACCTGATCTCCGGATACTGATCCCCCATTATCTCCGTAAGCGTTTCCACCAGCTTGTGCAAGAACGGCTCATGCAGATCGAGAAGCCGCCCGTGACGCGCCGCCCGGCGTAGAATCCGCCGCAGGACATACCCGCGTCCCTCGTTGGAGATGATGCCGCCGTCGGCGATGGCGAAGGTCAGGGCCCGCAAATGATCGGCGATGACCCGATGCGAGACGCCTTTATCGTCGATGGAGTACTGCCGTCCTGAAATCTCGGCAACCTTCTCGATCAGCGGCAGGAACAGATCGGTCTCGTAGTTGGAGTTGCCGTCTTGCAGTATCATGCAGAACCGCTCCAGCCCGGCGCCGGTATCCACCGACGGTTTCGGCAGCGGGGTCAGCTTGCCCGACTCGTCGCGATTGTACTGCATGAAGACCAGATTCCAGATCTCCATGAAACGGTCCCCCTCGCCGTTGAGCTCGCCCGGAAAATGATTTCCGCGGTCGAAATGAATCTCGGAGCACGGCCCGCACGGCCCGGTATCACCCATCGACCAGTAATTATCCTTCTCCCCGAATCGCAGCACCCGGTCGCCTAATTCCGGCGCGATCTTCTTCCATAACCTTTCTGCTTCGTCGTCCTCGGTGAAGACCGTGGCGTAGAGGTGTTTCGGCTCCAGTTCGAGGGTCTTGGTAATATACTCCCAGGCGAAGGCGATGGCCTCTTCCTTGAAATAATCCCCGAACGAGAAATTCCCCAACATCTCGAAAAAAGTATGATGCCGCGCGGTGAATCCCACGTTCTCCAGGTCGTTATGTTTCCCTCCCGCCCGT
>CAZDAH010000152.1:0-1610 GCA_964503405.1 uncultured Ignavibacteria bacterium | reverse complement strand
TGGAATACTCCCTTGAACTGGTTCATGCCGGCGTTAGTGAAGAGCAAGGTCGGGTCGTCGTGGGGGATAAGCGGAGATGAGGGCACGATTTTATGCCCCCGCTCGGCGAAGAATTTCAAAAATGATGATCTAATCTCGTTTGACTTTGCGAAGCATCTGTAGGACATGAAACCTAAATTAATCGAAAATCGGCCGGAAAAGCAAGAGATTATAGGGGGATGGAGCGGGACATGCTGCGAGCAGTGAACTGACCGTCCCTGAAAAAATCTCTGGCATACCGCATTCCCGCGTTATAATATTCGCTCATTACGGTTGTGTCAGGCCTTAGTCCGTCGCAGGCGGGCGTGACCTGACGCTCTACGGTCGTCTCAGGCCCTGATCAGTCCTCGTAGGACGTGACCTGACACCCCCGGACACTCCGAAATGGCCAGCCCGACTCCCGAGAAAATCAAAGAAGCGGCCGAAAATCGAAAGACTTTCGCCGCCAGACTGCTATCCAATATGATCAAAATCCAGTCCCTATCCGGCGGCGAGGAGAGAATGGCCCGCTTTCTCGAATCGGAGTTCCGGCTGCAGGGGGCCGACGAGGTCATCATCGACGGCCTGGGCAACGTCATCGCCAGGCTGGGCAGCCGCGGGCCGGTCGTAGCTTTTGACGGCCACCTCGATACGGTCGATATCGGCCAGAGAAGCCTCTGGGAACGCGAGCCCCTCTCCGGCGAAATCGTCGACGGGCGGGTGCACGGACGCGGCGCGGCCGATCAGAAGGGGGGGCTGGCCGCCATGCTCACCTCGATGATCATCCTCAGGGAATCGGGCCTCGATCTCCCCTTCACCCTCTTTTATATGGGCACGGTGCAGGAGGAAGTCTGCGAGGGGCTCTGCTGGCGCTATATCATCGGCGAGGAGAAAATCGTGCCCGATATGGTCATCCTTACCGAGCCCACCGGTTGCGGAATCTGCCGCGGACAGCGGGGACGCATGGAGATGGAGTTGCAGATCGAGGGGTTCTCCGCCCACGGCTCGACTCCGGAGTTGGGCAAGAACGCCATCTATAAGATCGCCCCCATGCTCACCGCCATCGAACGGCTCAACGAGACCCTGCCGGTCGATCCCTTCCTCGGCAAAGGCTCGATCGCCGTGACCCGCGTGCTCGCCGAGGCCCCCTCGCTTACCGCCATCCCCGATCTGGCCGCCATCTATGTGGATCGCCGCCTGACCGCCGGGGAGACCCCGGAGGACGCCCGCGCGGAGCTTCTCCGCCTCGAGGAGATCTCCTCGGTGATGCGCAACCACGGCCGCCTGATCGTGCCCGCCTACGAGGAGCCCAGCTGGCGCGGCACCACCTACCCGGTGATGAAGACCTTCCCGTCCTGGACACTCGACGAGAAGCACCATCTGATCGAATACGCTGTCAGGAGCCATGTACGATTGTTCGCCGGAAACCCCTCGATCGGCAAATGGAGCTTCTCCACGAACGGGGCGGTGACCAAGGGGCTTTACGGCATTCCCACCTTCGGCTGCGGCCCCGGCGACGAACGCATGGCCCACGCCCCCAACGAGTCGGCGGCCATTGACGACATAGTCAAAGCGGCGGCGTTTTATGCGTT
>CAZDAH010000151.1:2030-5329 GCA_964503405.1 uncultured Ignavibacteria bacterium | reverse complement strand
ACAAGCCCCGGCAGATGGATGAGTATGGACGCTCTCAAGCCGGTGCCTATATTCCTGGTGCATGCGGTTAGATAGCCGAAACCGTTGTCGAATCCGTACTCGAGCAGCCTGGACAATTCCGCGTCGACTCTGTCCGCCTTCTTCCAGCATTCGTAGAGGGACATCCCCGACGAAATCACCTGCAGCCTGATATGATCTTCCTCGTTGACCATGATCGAAATCATCTCGTTATCGTCGACAAACAAGCCGCGCCCCGAGCCCTCGTGCATGAATTCCGGAGAGATGAGGTGACGTTCCACAAGCAGCTTGCGATTCATCTGATCGATTTCCGATGACTTGAAAAACGATCCTTTGCCCAGTTCGCCGGCTTTTTCGAAGGCCGCCGAGACGAACTCGATCACTTTTTCGCGATTCTCAGTGGTGCTGGCCGGGGGAAACGGGAATTCCTGAAGATTGCGGGCCAGCCTTATTCTCGACGACAGCACAGCGAACGATTCGGGACCCTCGCCGTTGAGCCACGGGGCCGGTCTGCCGGGCATTCTGTCCAGTATCGATTCAGCCATATCCCTAACCGTCACCTTCCGGCCAATTCTTTTATTTTGTCTCTCAGCTGGGCCGCCTTCTCGAAATCTTCCTGCTCGATGGCCTTTTTCAGATCCTCCCTCAAAAGTCTTTCCTCTCGAACCGGCTTCATGGTGTCAGCGGTTGCCGACGGAACCTTGCCACGATGATCGCAAGATCCGTGAATTTTGCGCAGGAGATCGGCTAAGTCTTTTCTGAAAGCGGAATAACATTGCACGCAGCCCAGCCTTCCGACCTTGGCGAAATCATCGAACGTCATTCCGCAGAAAGAGCATTCTTTGGGCTTGGTCTTTGATTTCCCGCCCTTGGCCGGCTGCTTTTTGGATGATCCGACCATTCCGGAGACGAACTCAGCCAGGGGAAACGGCAGATTCTCAAAGGGGGAATGAAAGCCCCGTTCTTCGGCGCATTCTCGGCATAAGTGCAAGACTTTCTTCTTATTATTCACGATCTGCGTAAGATGAACCGTGGATTCCACCTTATTGCAGTCCTGACAAAGCATCTATCGTCCTCCCAAGTTCTTAAACCTGCCTCGCTGAGCTTCTGTTCCCATGCCTATGATAATAGGTCAACAGCTGGAATCGTCGCAAGTTATTTCCGTTCATCGAAATCGATTCTTCCGCCGCTCAACCGGAACACTCTCGAGCCCATTTCCGCGACCGCCGGATCGTGGCTGGCAACAAGCACGCTTACACCAGTGGTTTCGACAAGTTCCGCGATTAACTTTAAGAGAGAATCGGCGTTTTCTTTGTCGAGATTGCCCGTTGGCTCGTCCGCCAGCAGGAGTTCCGGAGAATTAATCAATGCCCTGCAAACCGCGGCGCGTTGCTGTTCCCCTCCCGAAAGCTGATTGGGGTAATGATCTTTTCTTTCGTAAATGGAAAGGGTGGAAAGAAGGGACTCGGCCCGCTCAAGCGCTTCACCGCGCGGCGTGCCGGCGATTAGCGCCGGTATGATGACGTTCTCGATGGCGGTGAAATCGGGCATCAGGTAATGCATCTGGAATACGAAGCCGATGCGTCGATTCCTGTAGGCCTCCAATCTCTCCGAATCGAAATTCCAGACTGAGTCGTCCTTAAAGATGACCTCGCCATCGTCCGGACGTTCCAGCCCGCCCAGGATATACAGAAGAGTGCTCTTGCCCGATCCGGACGGCCCCGAAAGAGCGGCCAATTCCCCTCGATCCAACTCGAGACCGGCGTCGGTCAGTACCTCGAGATAACCCCGGCCCGATCTGAACCGTTTGACAATATTCCTGGCGCAGAGAAGCATGGATCATCCTACTCGTATCGTATTATGGAAACGGGATCGAGTCTCGAGGCCCTGACAGCCGGATAGATGGAAAAAAGCAGCCCTATCAGCGCGGCCATTACCAGGATCAGGAAAACATCGAGGGCCCTGATATCGACAGGCAGGGCCGAGATAAAGTAAATATCGCTGGGCAAAGATATGACCCTGTAGTTTTTTTGGATTAAGAGCAGAATCAGTCCCAGGGCGGTACCGAGTATCCCGCCGAGCGCTCCGACGATGATTCCCTGCAGAGCGAATATCTTCTTCAATCTCGATTTCGACATCCCAAAAGCCATGAGCATGCCGATATCGGTTCTTTTGGCCAGCACCATCATTATAAGCAGGGCGATAATATTGCTGGCGGCCACTATGACGAACAGCATCAGGACGAGAAACATCATCCATTTTTCAAGGGTCATCCAGGAAAAGAGATTTCGATTAAAATCCTTCCAGTCGGTGGCGTCATAACGATACCCAAGCATCTCGCTGATAGCGGCGGCGGTATCGTAAGCCCTGTAGAAATTCTTCGTTTTCACTTCTATGGTGGTGACCGCGTCGCCGAGTTCGAAGAGCTCCTGCGAATCCGAAAGCGACATGTAAACGAAGTTATCGTCGTACGTGGACATCCCGCTCTCCACAATTCCGACGACCATGCAGTTTTTTATTTTCGGGGAAAACCCGCTCAGTCCTCCCTCGACATCCTTCAGGGAGTAGAGCCTGACCTTATCATTTAGCGTGACATTCAGTCGATTGGCCAGGTTAATGCCCAGCCAAACCCCAATATAACGGTCGTCAACGGTAGCGAAACTCAACTCGCTCGTTATAAGATACTTGTCGATATCCGTCACCAGGCTTTCGGTTTCGGGGATGATGCCCCTGATAACGACGCCGTCGGTTTCGAATCTCGACGAGATAGCCGATTTCTCGATTACAATGGGACTGGCGGCCACCACATCGTCAAGGGTTTCTATCAGCTCGATGATCTCTTCGTAATTTTCCATGCTGTCCTCGACCCGCGAGGAGACCATGATATGCGCCATCGTGCCGATTATTCTGCCGCGAACCTCGTTCTCAAAACCGTTCATCACCGAAAGGACCATGAGCAGCGAGGCGGTAGAAAGGACGACCACCGCGATGGAGATAAAACCCAATAGAGAGAGGAAACCCTGCCTGTGGCGCGACGTGAAATATCGGCGGGCTATGAAAAATTCGAACGACATCGATCAGCTTTCATCGGAATCCGATTTTTCGGGCCGCATTATGGGAAACAAAATGACGTCCCTGATGGAGCTATTCTGTGTCAGGAGCATAACCAGACGGTCGATTCCCAGCCCATAACCGGCGGTCGGGGGCATGCCGTGGCGCAGCGCCAGCTGACGCAGCTCGTCGAGCGGATTCGCAGCCTCGGCGTGGCGGGCGTAGGACAA
>CAZDAH010000151.1:0-2020 GCA_964503405.1 uncultured Ignavibacteria bacterium | reverse complement strand
GCGCCAGCAGGAAATCCTCGTCGACAGGATGCGCTTCCTGGTCGCCCGATCTGCGCAAAGCGGCCTGAATGGCGAACCGTTCCAGCTGATCGTCGGGATCGTTCAGTTCCGAGAACCCGTTGCCGTATTCGACCCCTCCGATGAACAGCTCGAATCGTTCGGTCAGCGCGGGGTTATGGCGATGTTTTTTGGCCAGTGGAGACAGTTCGATCGGATAATCGGTCAGGAACGTCGGTTCCACCAGCATAGGTTCGATAAACTCCCTGGAGATTTCGTCGAGCACCGCTCCCCTCCCGTTGAATTCGTCGATAATGTGGCCTTCCTCTCCGGAGATTGCCTTGAGTTCCTCTTCGGTGAGCTCAATAATATTCCTACCGAGCCGTTCTTCGGCGGCCTCGAAGAAGGGGATCTTCTTAAACGGCCTGTTCAGGCTTATTTCCTTATCGCCAATAATGACGGCCTCGTTGCCGAGCAGTTCGGCGGCCACGGTGACGATCAGCTCCTCGACCATGCCCATCAGGTCGTTATAATCGGCGTAAGCCCAGTAGAATTCAAGCATGGTAAACTCGGGATTGTGATTTTTATCCATGCCCTCGTTGCGGAAGTCTTTGCAGATTTCGTAGACTCTTTCCATGCCTCCTATGATCAGTCTTTTCAAATAGAGCTCGTCGGCGATTCTAAGGTAAAGATCCAGATCGAGGGCGTTGAGGTGGGTTAAGAAAGGGCGGGCATTGGCTCCCCCGTAAATGGTTTGAAGAGCCGGGGTCTCGACCTCGAGGAAGGCCCGTTTATCCAGAAAATTCCGAATGCTCTTTATGATCTTCGATCGTTTTCTGAAGGTTTCCGCGACTTCTTCATTGACTATCAGATCGAGGTATCGCCGGCGATATCGAATTTCCTTATCTTGCAGACCGTGCCATTTCTCCGGCAGGGGCATCATCGACTTGGAGAGCATTTCGAACGACGATGCCCGAACGGTCGTTTCGCCCGTTTTGGTCCTGAATACCGAGCCTCTGACTCCGATAATATCGCCCAAGTCGAAGAGATCAAAAAGGTCGAACATCTCCTGCCCGAGGTCGTCCTTCCTGGCATATATCTGGATTTTTCCGGACCTGTCCTGCACGTGGGCGAAAAGCGTCTTGCCGTGACCTCGCCGGCTCATGATCCGTCCGGCTATACTTATCTCCTTTTCGCCCAGCGATTCGAAATTCGAGTGTATTTCCGCGGCCAAATGCGATCTTTCATATCTATAGGGAAATGGATTTATGGAAAGGGATCTTAGTTTCTCAAGATTGTTTCTTCTATTGCGCAGGATCTCATTGAGGTCTTCATTCATCAGCCGTCTCCATATTTTCAGGCAATTTCATATTCTATCTGGCGGGATATTTTCTCAAGAGGGCTTCGACGACCGGAGGCGGAACGAAACCCGATATATCCCCGCCCCTCTTGGCAATATCCTTGACCAGCGACGAGGAAATGAAGCTGTATTTTTCCTTTGGCATCAGGAAGACCGCTTCAACATCCGGCTCCAGTTTCCTGTTCATCAGAGCCATCTGGAATTCGAACTCGAAATCAGATACCGCCCGCAAGCCCCTTATGATGGCCGCCGCCCCGATCGATTTGGCGAATTGAACCGTCAGGCCTGCGAACGAGGTTACGGTAACTTTTTCCACGTCCAGCAGCGAACCCTGCAGCAGTTCCATCCTTTCCTCCACCGAGAACAATGTCCGTTTTTCGGGATTATCGGCCACTGCCACCATCAGGTTTTCGAATAATCCCGTCGCTCTTTTAGCGATATCGACATGCCCCAGCGTGACCGGGTCGAAAGTCCCCGGATAAAGCGCGATATTCTTCATCGCCCGTTCCATCCTGTCAAACCAGGTCCTGCCGAGCCACGGCGCGGCATCGTGTCCGCTGGGCGGTCATCGCGGCCGTGCCCCTGGTTATGGGTTGCCCAACCCAGGATGATTCCGCTACGGACGGCCAGCCGGAGGCAGACTTCAGCAACACCGAGTTGGAC
>CAZDAH010000150.1:3335-5381 GCA_964503405.1 uncultured Ignavibacteria bacterium | reverse complement strand
CGTAGTTGCCGGACGCGCCGTTGTAGAAGCTGACATAGCAGCCGTCGTCGGACATTGTCGCCACCTTGGCGATCACCTGTTCGCCGGATTGTGTGCTGATGGCCAGATTCTGCGACGGATCATCCGGCCACTGGGCCAACGCGCCGGACGCAACCAACAGGCACACCGCCGCAACTATCGCCGGGTACCAACCGTTATGGATTTTCATCTTTAATCCCTTTCCCGATCACCTTCAACGAAGAATATTTTCTATCGATATAAAGATACCCTTTTTTGCATAAATGTCAATCGTGGATTTCAGGATCGATAAGTCAGATCGCCAGTGCAGCGAATTACCGGTAAATGGTATTAAGAGTAATTTCTGTTTTTGTTTCGGTCGGGTTACCCGGCCCCTACGGGTCATAGTTGCTATATACTTTAGGCGTGGAGCTCATCTCCCTGTAACCCCGGCCATGTCATTCCCGACTTGACCGGGAATCTTGAAGGCCAGACATTCGAGCGTTGTGTGGCAACCCCAAATTTATTTGGGGTTGATTTTGCTGATTCACTGCCAATCCCCGCCTTCGGCGGGGGGAGTGCCACGCGGTCTTATGGAAGTATTTTTTTTAGAGTAGACTAATTCGACCTTAGGGATGATGAATCTAATTGGTGCTGGCGGGCAGCTTGACTGCTCGCAAACCAGGGAATGGCATTCACGATCCCGATCGACTATCGAGTTTTTCAATCGATCTTGTAAAATATTCCCTCAAGAGCTGTTCGAGGATACGTTTCATCGATTCTAACCCAGCCAGTCAAGCCGAAAGGAGTTTTCAAGAGGAAATCATTTTTTTTCCAGGAGTTCCCTACTATTAAAACCTCGACCGGTTGGTTCTCCGAAAGCGAAGCCACAACTTCTGTATATGTTGTATCCCTATATAGTTTCAGAGGGGCGGTTATGTATGTTTTCAGGCCTACATAATAAGCGGCCTGCGGTGCCTCCCAGAATCTGCCGTCTTCCCACCGGTACTTTCTCCTATGGTTAAAAGCGCTATTTACGTGCCCCTCGACATAAATATATCCGTTTCCGGGAATGTACATCTTATCGCCGTGGAAAAATGCCGGCTCGGTGCGTCTTCCGCCAATCTTCTTAATATTGAAATTATTGGTGCTTCCAGGACCCCATTTAAAAGAAATCTCAAATATATCTTCGGATTCCGGGGACAAACGAGAGCGAATCAGAACAGGGCCTTCATCAATTATTTTTGCGTTAGCCGCTGCCGGATCTCTCGTGTTGTATATTCTATTCATCTTGCTGATCGGTTCGGCCAATTCTAAGTTGTAGAAAATCGATCCCCCCGTAAATTCCATTTCGGTCAATCCCGGAAACGGCCCCAAGCATGACAGGCTGTCGTAAACGACATCACGATTATATCCCGGATCATCCTTTGAATATTCGTATTCGATACTATCCTCGTATTCACGCCTTTCACCCCCGTAGAATTTCGATACGGATATCAATTTGCCATCGGAATTATCCTGAGTTTGCGAATATGACGATCTCATATCCGCAAAGTTTATTGTCAAAAACACAATTAGCAGAAAAAACCGACTTATTTTTTGAATACTCGATCCTCTTTTATGCATCGTTACCCTCAATTTCGGTTTAATCCCCGGCATAGTAAATCCCCACTATGTGCGTTCGAGGATAGGTATTGGAAAGCCTTATCCACCCTGTAAGCCCGAAAGGAGTTCTGACCAGGTAGTCGTGGCCGTCGGCCGAATTTTCATTGAAATTCGCGAGCAGCACATCGACCGGCTGATTTTCCATTAATGATGCCACTACTTCAGTATAGGTGGTATCAGTATAGAATTTCATCGGCGCCGTAACATAGGTCTTAAGGCCGACATAATAAGCAGCCTGCGGAGCCTCCTCGAATCCGCCGTCGCGATAGTGGTATTTTTTCCGATGGTTGAATGAATTGTTCGTGTGGCCTTCGACATAGACATATCCGTTGCCGGGGACGTACATTGTGTAACCCCCCATTCCCCCGCCCCTGGCACGTGTTT
>CAZDAH010000150.1:0-3325 GCA_964503405.1 uncultured Ignavibacteria bacterium | reverse complement strand
ATCAAATACAAAAATAAATTTCTCAGCGGAACCGGGTGTTAACGGCGATTTGATCAGAATAGGCTGGTCAGCCATTGCCGACGAGCTATCGAACAGCGGGTCATCGGGATCGAGATCCATATGCAATTTGTTAATCACCTCCGCAATTTCGGCGTTGTAATAGATAGTACCGCCTGTAAATTCCAGCTCGGCCAGTCCAGGGAAAGGCCCCAATGCCGTCAGGCTGTCATAGACCACTTCCCAATCATCTCTTGGAACATCTTTTGAAAATACGTAAACGGTTTTATGTTCATACTCCTGTTTTTCGCCGCCGTAGAATTTGACTATTGATATCAATTTATCTTGTGGGTCATCCGATATCTGCGAAAATAAAGGACGGATACTCGCCAGGTTGATTATTGATAAGATAATGATGAATCCGGTTAACTTGAAATCGTTAGCCGAAAATTTGATTTTTCGCACTCCCACCCTCTTTCCAAAATTTAGATACCTTCGAAAGCAAGAGGTTCAGTTTTTGGTCCGCCTGAAAGCGTTGAGAACATATAGGGATATTTCGCCCGGCTTGTCAAGTCAAAAAAGAGCAGGACGATAAGCTGCCCCTACAGGTAGCAAAAATGCCGTCGGGCCGGGGGACCCGACGGCACAATAAATATTATCCTATCACCCCGTGTTTCTTGCCGATCTTGATAAACGCCCCGATCGCCTTATCGATATGGCTCATCTCATGAGCCGCGGAAAGCTGCACACGAATTCGAGCGCCCCCCTTGGGAACCACCGGGTAAGAGAATCCGATGACGTAGATCCCCTCGGCCAGCATGTCTTTGGCGAAATCCTGGGCCAGCTTGGCGTCGTTGGGGAATTTGCCGAACATGATCGGCACAATCGGATGATCGCCGGGCTTGATATCGAATCCGGCCTCGGTCATAGCCTTGCGGAAATAACGCTGGTTCTTCTCCAGCCTGTCGCGAAGCTCGGTTGTAGCCATGAGGATATTGAACATCTCCAATGTCGCGCCCGCGACCGCCGGGGCCAGCGTGTTGCTGAAAAGATACGGCCGTGATTTCTGACGCAGCCACTCGATCATCTCTTTCGGCCCCGCGGTGCAGCCGCCCGACGCGCCGCCGAGCGCTTTACCGAAAGTCGTGGTGATGATATCGACCCGCCCCATGACGCCGTTGTATTCGTGCGTCCCGCGGCCGGTTTTGCCCATGAAGCCGGTGGCGTGGGAATCGTCGACCATGACAAGTGCGTCATATTTTTCGGCCAGATCGCATATGTCTTTCAGCTTGGCGATATTCCCGTCCATGGAGAAGACACCGTCGGTGCAGACGATGCGATACTTGAGGTCTTTAGTTTTTTTCAGGCAATCCTCGAGCTCGTTCATATCGTTGTTGGCGTAACGGAACCGTTGGGCCTTGCACAGCCGTACGCCGTCGATGATGGAGGCATGATTAAGCGCGTCGGATATGATAGCGCAGTTCTCGTCGAAGAACGGCTCGAACACCCCGCCGTTGGCGTCGAAACAGGCGGCGTAGAGGATCGTATCCTCCATGCCCAAAAATTCCGAAACCTTGGCCTCTAATTGCTTATGCAGATCCTGTGTTCCGCAAATGAAGCGCACCGATGATAGTCCGTAGCCCCATTTATCGAGCGTCTTATGCGCCGCCTCGATCAGCTTGGGGTGCGACGACAATCCCAGATAATTATTGGCGCAGAAATTGAGCACTTTCTGCCCGGTCTTGACCTTGATTTCCGCCCCCTGCGGAGTCATGATAATTCGTTCTTCTTTGTAGAGGCCGGCCTCTCTGGTAGCCTGTATTTCCCTGGCGAGATCCTCTTTAATCTTCCCGTACATCCTCTTCTCCTATTACAAGACGTTTACCGTCAACGATTCAGAGTCGCCAATTTACGCAACCGCCCCGCGGTTGGCAACGTGTTTTTGGATGTCCGAATTTCATGTCATTCCAGCGAAAGCTGGAATCTACGCCCTGGACATCCGGCATGAGGAGGCCGGAAGACCCTGCCGTTGCCGTTTCGCCGATTTGAGATTCCTGCCGGATCCGTATGGCAGGTCCGCAATGAAGGTGAGCGCCTATTTTCCTTTGAATAATCCCCGATTCGAGGGTATATATCCCTAAGAAAAATTCCGGGAGGTATTTATGGTGCTAAGGCGAATCGGCGTGCTTTCTCTGGCCAAAATCATGGGCATTATTTACGCCGCCATCGGTTTGATTATCGGGTTTATCGTGTCTTTCGTGGCCCTGATCGGCTCAGTCGTCGGATCGCGCCTGACCGACTCGCCCGAGCCATTCGTGGGCCTGTTTCTTGGTGTCGGGGCGATTATAATCTTTCCCATCATGTACGGCCTGCTCGGCTTTATCGGAGGAGTTATCGTCTCGGCCGTCTACAACCTCGTGGCGCGGCTGATAGGCGGTCTGGAACTGGAGTTCCTGGGGGAAAAGATCGCCTCTTAAAAATACTTACATGAATCGATCAGCTCAAATCCGTGCCAGCGATGAACCTCTTTGAGGCCGGAAACTATGAGATTTATCAGGTTTTAAAGGTTTTATCGCTCATTATTGTCTTCGGATCATTCCCACAGGAACAGATTCTATTTGCTAATAGTTTTCATTTTCAGAATTGTGGAAACGTCTTTAAAGGGAGGAAATTTGAAGTCACTTGTCGCCATTATCTCAGCTGCGATTGCCGTCAGCTTCATCTCGTGTTCCGATGACAAGACCACGACACCCGGCCCGACGCCGTCGGCCTACCGGAATCTCACCGTATCCATGGACGGCATGAGCCCGCACGTGGATCAGTTGATGGAATTCAGCGTGGCCAGCGGGGCCAATCTCTATTCCCGCGCCGTCCTGGATCCGCTTCCGGCGGTGCAGTTTTCGTTCATGATGAACGACGCCTTGCCCGAACAGGCTCTCAGGCTCGATTTCTTCGCCGATCTCAATGGCAACGGCAACTATAATCCGCCGCCGGCAGATCACGCCTGGCGGATTGCCCTAAGCGATACGGGCGATGTCACGGTCAATTTCACGCACAACATCAGTTTCACCGACATCAGCGATACGTCGACCTCCGATTCCGGCGCCGGATTCCGCGCGGCTTATACGGGCTTTACCCCGCACGTCGGCCAGCTTTTCGAGCTTAAGGTCATTCGAGCCGATAGCGGCCAGGTTGTCGGCTACTACCGCCTCGGCGCCGTCCCCAATTCCGATTTCGATATCGAAATCAGGGACATCATTAAAGACGGCGAGGATTACCAGGTCGATTTCTACGCCGATCTCAACGGCACCGGCCTGTACGCCGCCCC
>CAZDAH010000149.1:0-5391 GCA_964503405.1 uncultured Ignavibacteria bacterium | reverse complement strand
GGAGATCATCTTCGGCCCCAGGGCCGGCGATAACGCCGGGACGCTTTATGTATATTTGAATACTGCAGTCACGGCCGATTTGTGGATGCGCACGGCCCCTGGGATCAGCATTCAGGCCATGCATCTACCTTTGTCATCAAAGGATGATTATATCGCTTCACGCGACGACGGTACGTTTTTTCCTCCAGTAGACGGATGGCCTACCAGAGAATTTCTTGCGCCTAACGACGATCCTGATAACAGCGGCTATACCAACCAGGGAATCATGGGAATTTGCACCTGGGGGGAGCCAAATTATAATTGGGGTATCCATACCGAGGGACAATGGCTGAAAGTTGCTTCCTATTTTATGACCCCGGTCGGTTTCCCTGAATTGAATACTTTGTTTTGTGACGCGCTAATAGAGGGTTATCATCCTATAAACGGCGGTATTGGCCTGTGGGAATATAACCAGCCCGGCGGCGAGATCATGGATCCGGCCACGTACGAGGTCCAATATGCCTGTTTGGAGTTCAGGCTGAATGAGTGCGGCTCGTACATCGTCGGTGATTTCAACGGCAGCGGGGAGTTCAATGTGGCAGATATAGTTTCCTCGTATTCCCGTCTCGCAACTGGTTCGCCCAATCCGGCCCTGGAATGCGAGTGCCCTCCCGGCTCGGGGAATGATTGGGCGGTAGCCATGGATGTCAACAACACCTGCGCCTTCAATGTCGCCGACGTCGTTGTCGCCTACCAGCGTCTCTCCTTCGGCCAGCCGGAGTTCCAGCCCTGCCAATACTGCCCGCCGGCAGGGCGGTGAGGAAATCTTCATACTCTATCGCGTTAGGAATCATCGATAATAATCTTCATTTTCGATTACTGTCGGCCGATTTTTTGACAAATGACTTGCCTTTTTGGCGATTTGAGGATATGTTTCAAGCAGCTGGTCGAAGGCCAATTTGAAAAGCTAACACTTAACCAATGAAGGACGCACCCTGACGTTGAGCTAACGCCATGACCTCCGGGTTCCGGAGCGAGCGAACGCGAAAAGCGCCAGGTGGCACTAAAATCCTTTATCGTAGCGAAGAATGTGTAAATTTTCGAATTTCCTTCGACCGCTAAAATTAAGAAGCCCCGTCGGCATGGCCAGCGGGGCTTTCTCTTGACATCGATCCATATATTCCTACTTTAGCGCGATGCCAGATTCAGTGAAAAAAAAAGTCCTGGTCACCGGGGCCAGCGGCCAGCTCGGCCGACGACTCCTGCCGCGGTTGATAGAGACGGGATATGTCGTCCGAGCGCATTATCGCTCCGAAGAGAGGGCGGCCAAATACCGTCCGCCGGGGGCTGTCTCCGAAATCGGCGATATGCTCGAACCGTCATGGCTGCCGGGCGCGGTGAGCGGCTGCCACTTCGTCATTCACTGCGCCGCCATGGTCAGCATGAGGCCGGGATCGCGTGAGCTGATGACAAAAATCAATGTAGACGGCACAAAGGCGGTGATCGACGCTTGCAAAAGGGCCGGGGTCAAAAGACTCATTTACGTTTCATCGATAATAACGGTTGGCGGATCGGAGGACGGACGATCCCTAGACGAGACTGCCCCGTTCAACCTCGGACGCTATCGAATCCCCTATATCGATACCAAGAGAGAGGCAGAGCGAATTGCTCTGGAAGCGAACGATTCTGCCCTGGAAGTTGTGGTGGTGAATCCGGCTATTATGATCTCCGTCCCCGACCGCGAACTTACGGAAAAGGATTTGAAAAAAATCCCGAGATGGGTGCCGGCCTATTTCGATTTCGGAATCAACCTGGTGGAGACCGATGATGTCGTCAGGGGCATAATCGCGGCCATTGACAAGGGGCGTCCGGGCGAACGTTATCTTCTGACCGGGGAGAATCTCGACCCTCAAACAGCGTTCGACCTGGCGCACGAATTTTTCGGCATACACAGGCCATGGATCAGGATTCCGGTCTGGATGTTATATCCCATCGCGCCCGGTTTTGAGGTAGCGGCCCGATTGCGGAAAAAGAGACCCAAATTTCACCGGGGGCTGGCCAGGGTCGCCCGGCTCAGGTTTGTCTATTCCTGCGAGAAGGCCCGACAAGAACTGGGATACGCACCCGCGCCGCTGCGGGAGACGCTGCTACGCATAGTACCGTCGGTAAGACGGGGCAGACCCGATATACCATAAATCCGTTGTCATGAACTTCTGGCCAATCTTAGCTTGTATTTTGGCTTCAATTGTCATATACTAATAGGGCAGCGTCGAAAATTCACCTTTCGAAATGATAGTGTTAAGCAGGAACCGTTGAGTGGTGGGGTGCATATGATCCGCATTACAGCCGGATTAGTGAATTTTTTCGGTAGCGTTTGTATTATTATTTCCGCCGGAATGGCCGCCGCGGCCATTCCCGATATCGATCAGTTTGTGAAGAATATGGAAAACAAAGGCTCTCAGGAGGCCCTGATCGGGGAGATCGACAGCCTGGTCATCGCTCGTCCCAACGTGGAATTCCGTCTCGGCCCGGGAAAACTTGCCATTCTCGATTTCGGGGCGTCGCGCCCCTGCGCCATGGTATACGAGGGAAAGGGGCGTTTCAAATATACACCGCCGAATGAGGTGGAGAGATATCAATTGCAGCGGCTTGCAAAGAAAGACTCACTGGATAATGAATTGCAGTCAATATCAATTTACTTTAATACAGAATTTGATAATCTTTCCGATACTTCGGCATTTGTCAGGCAGGAAATGCCCAAAGAAGTGTGGAACAGACACTGGGAAGGTTTCAAAGACGCATTCGAATATGCCGGAATTTATATCGTCAATTTTCTGGCAGGCGATTTGCTTGTCGATCGTCCCGGCTCTAAATTGTACGCCGATTTCGATCTCAAAGGTATAGGTCACCTGGCATTTGTCGAGAATCCCGAAAGCGACGATCATTACACTCTTATTGAATTTAAGCGGAGATCAGGATCAAAAGTGGCCGAGGTTATCGCTGGCTTTTCGAAAGACAATACGCTTCGCTCACAAAGGGGAGTCTTTGCTGTCGATGTTACGCATTACGACATAAGGGCGGAAATCGAGAATAACGGGAATATGACCGTCACTTGCGGCATAGATTTTAATCCTCTACGCTGGGGCGTCAGATTTATCTATTTCAATTGGTATATGAAAAATGAAATAGTTTCGGTTCACGATTCTTCGGGATTTCCATTGACCTTCATAGCGAAAAAAAACGAATCCGGATTTGCTATTATCTATGATGAGCCTCTGGAGATCGGGCGTTCAGAGCGCATTGAAATCGAATTCGAGTGCAATTCGGTAAAGAGCGTCTGGGGAGTATATTATATTCAGGAACAGACAAAATGGTATCCCCAATACGACATCAACGACCGTTCGACGTACGAGCTGGAGTTTATAACGCCAAAAAACCTCGAGGTGTTGTCATGCGGCGTGCAGTACGAATCATTTCAACAAGACGACAGGAACATAAGCAGATGGAGACTCGATTATCCGGTCTATTTTGTCTCCTTTAATTTGGGAGATTTCGAATCAAAGCAAGTCTCAGCAGAGAATATTCCTCCGGTTAAGTCTTATCTATCTAAAGAGATACCACACAGTGAAATGGCATTGTACCTTGCCGCGGAGGGGACATTGTCAAGCGCTGATATGGTCGGAACGGTAGCGACCGATGTCACCAACAGCCTGGCTTTCTTTACCAGCATTTTCGGGCCTTGTCCGTTCGATACGATAAGGGCGACGGAAATTCCTTATTTGCATGGGCAAGGCACGCCGGGGCTGATATTGCTCTCATGGTCGACTTTTCAAACCGAAAGTATCGCGGGGACAGACGAGAAATTCCGAGCGCATGAGGTCGCCCACCAATGGTGGGGTAATATGGTCGGCTGGGAGAGCTATAGAGACTACTGGCTTATCGAAGCCCTCGCTGAATATAGCGGATTCTGGTTCTACCAGCTGTCCTCGAAAAATAAGAGTAACTGCGATAATATATTGAATCTCTACCGTCAGCATATTTTCTCGGGAGGTTCAGCGGGGTCAGTTGGAGCGAAGGCTGGGCCAATGGCGATCGGTAGAAGGTTGATCGCTTCCGATCCCGAAGATTACGCTATCGTTGTATATGAAAAGGGAGCGTACTTCTTCCATATGATCCGTTATCTTCTGCACGATTACAAAACCGGTTCCGATGACGCTTTCGCCGCCTTCTTGAAGGATCTGGTCGACTCATACAAGGGCAAGATAATTACCACCCCGCTCTTGCTGAAACTTCTGGAAAAACATATCGGCTCCGACATGGCCTGGTTCTTCGACCAGTGGGTCTACGGCACAGCCGTACCCGAATACGAGTTCAGCTATAAGAGCACTCCCACCGACGACGGCAAATTCTCCGTTGTCTGCCATGTAGTTCAAAGCAAGGTGCCGGACGATTTCGGCATGCTGGTTCCCATCACAGTTCTTTTCGAGGAGGATCGCTATATCCATTTGAAACTCTGGATAGACATGCCCGAGGCCGATATCAACCTTCCCAACCTCCCCTTCGAGCCCAAAAAGATCATTTTCAACACCTACGACGCGGTGCTCTGCAGGGTGGATTATAAGTAAAAACCCGGTTAACTGGTTCAGCTTTATACATCCGAAAAGTTATAATTCCGTCGCGATTTTAAAAGCCGTCAGGTCGAGCGGTCGGACCTGACAGCGGCCTGATTAGGTCCCGATAGCCTTGAATCCCCGCTCCAGGTCTTCCAGCAGATCGTCGATATCCTCCACTCCGATAGACAGCCGGATGAAACCGTCGGTGATCCCCAGCTTGGCCCTGTTCTCCGGCGGCACCGAGGCGTGGGTCATGATGGCCGGGTGCTCGGCCAGCGATTCCACACCCCCCAACGATTCAGCGATTGTAAAAATCTCGAGTTCAGACAGGAATTTTTTGGCGTTCTCCAGCGTCCCGATATCGAACGAGATCATCGCCCCGAAACCGGTCGCCTGCTTGCTCTGGATGACGTGGCCAAGATGAGTCGGATCGCCGGGGTAATAAATCTTCCTGATCGAATTTTGCGATTTCAGATAATCGAAGATTCTTCTGGCGTTCTGTTCGTGGCGTTCCATACGCAGATGCAGCGTCTTTATTCCCCGCAACGTCAAAAAGCAATCCTGCGGCCCCGGCACCGCCCCGGCCGCGTTCTGAGTGAAATAAAGCTTTTCCGCCAGTTGGCCATTCGACGTTACCAGCGCGCCGCCGACAATGTCCGAATGTCCGGCTATATACTTGGTGGTGGAATGCATGGTGATGGCGGCGCCGTGCTCGATCGGACGGCACAGGACCGGCGATGCCGTATTGTCCATGATCAGCGGCACGCCGAGCTCCCGACCGATGGCCGCCACCTCGCCG
>CAZDAH010000148.1:2591-5421 GCA_964503405.1 uncultured Ignavibacteria bacterium | reverse complement strand
ACGAATCATGGATCAGCGCCGCCGCTGTCTCCCAGCTCGTATACGGGTATTCGTCGCTCCCCTGGTGGCTGGCGTAGTGGTAGTCAGCCCGGGCGGGGGTCATTAGCAGGATCAACGATGTCGCTGCGGCGAAAATGGCTGCAAATAAAAGACGCATTTGAATCTTCCCCGTTTGACGATTTCTCTATCTAAGATACCTAATTAACGAAATATGTCAAGCCTATGCTACAGCCGAAAATTCGCTTGCGGAGATCCGGAATCCGGCCTATCATTGGCGGGATTTTCAAGGAGAAATCATTTCCAGCGGATTTTAGGACTCGACAAAGGAGATTGAAGTGAGAAAATTCAGGATTTTGGTGATAATGATCGCCGCGACGGCTCTACTAACTTCGCTGACCGGATGTTCATCGAGCGACAAACCTAAACAACAGGCTGCCGAGGCTCCCGACAGCGGCATGCCCAGGGCGCCGCAGTTTCACGGCCAGGTGGCCGGAATAACATGGAGCTTCCCCAACACCTGGAAGGTAGCACCTGAAAAGCCGATGCGCGCGGCCACATACACAGTCGATCCGGTCGAGGGAGACGTCGACAGCGCCGAATGCGCGGTGTTCTATTTCGGGCCGACTTCCGGAGGCGGGACTCAGGAGAATCTCAGCCGCTGGGCCGGGCAGTTCTCGCAGGCCGACGGAAGTGAATCAATGGATAAGGCCTCAATCAGCGAAAAGGAGATCAGCGGATACAAAGTCACCACGATAGATCTGACGGGGATCTATAATGTCGCCGCCGGCCCCATGATGCAGGTTACCGGACAAAAAATCGGCTATCGGATGCTGGGAGCGATTGTCGAGGGGCCGGAGGGCTCGGTTTTCTTCAAGATGACAGGCCCTGCGAAGACGATGGCGGCCGCGGAATCCGCTTTCGCAGATATGGTCGGATCCATCAAGCCCATATCCATGTAATATGGAAAGTCCCTAAAGCGATCCTCTCCACGAGCATTTAATTCTCCCGGAGAGTCTCAAGACCGCGCCGGTTACATCCCTCCGCGGCGGGATTCGGGGAAATATGTACCCATATTGATGGTCATTTGCGGGTATATTTGAAGAATTCTCGATTGACAATAGTCAATTCTGCCCTTGCGGAGCCGAGAAAGTCAAATAATGGGTTCAAAAGTGTCGTATAATTTGTTATAAGTAATGATGGCTCAGAAAAAAGAAAACCGACCCTCGCGGCACAGAAGATTTATCGCAACGTTATACGCGGTCTCATTCGCGGCGATAGCCTGGTTTCTTATCGACGGCTACACGTATTACACGATGGCCTACGGGCAGCGGCCGCGTCATGAGAATTATTCCGCGTTGAAGCCTGCGGGCAGTTACGGTCATGCTTTCGGAATAATCGGCACAGCCATGATGATTTTCATGCTGCTCTACTCGCTGCGCAAACGCACCCGGATGTTCGGCAAACTGGGAAACCTGCGTCACTGGCTCGACGTTCATATTTATTTCGGAATAATAGGCCCCTTGCTGGTGGTGCTGCACACGTCGTTTAAGATCCAGGGACTGGTGAGCGTTAGTTTCTGGTCGATGATTGCCGTGGCCCTGAGCGGGGTTTTGGGACGATACCTCTATTTGCAGATTCCGCGGGATTTCGAGGGAGACAGCCTCAATCTCCACGAGCTCAATCGGACGATCGAGCAGATGACGTCGAAGGCCCAGGAGGAGGGGGTGTTGTCGGCAAAGGAATTCGACTTAATCGAGTACGAGCTATCCTGGCGCTTTACCAGGAGCGGAAATACGATGCTCTCGCTCTTGCTGGCATTAACAGACGATATCGCGCGTCCGTTCAGAATCAGACGGGTGCGCAAAAAATACACAGCCAGATTCAAGATTCCCGTGGACCGCCGCGATCAGATTTTCGACCTGGCTATCAGGAAGTCAATACTGAGACGGAAGATGGCGATTCTGGATCAGGTGCAGCAATTATTCCATTACTGGCACGTCTTTCACAAGCCTTTCGCCATAATCATGTATATAATAATGGTAGTGCATGTGGCGGTGGCAGTCTGGCTGGGGTATACTTGGATACTCTGACAAAAACGATTGATCTTCTGACCGCGTTCATTGAGGCCAGAACTAAACAATGGATCTTGCCGTTTGCCGCGGCCTTGACGGTGATTTCACAGACGCAGGTTAAAGCGCAGCTTTCACCAGGAGACTTGCACGTGGCGCACAAATCGTTTGAGGGACTGAAAAACTGCGAGAAATGCCACGAGGCGGGAAAACAAATTACCGGGCAGCGCTGCCTCGAATGTCATACTCTATTGAGAAGCAGGATCGCCGATGGCCAAGGATTGCATGCCGGCGAGGGATTCCGCGATTGCGTGAAATGTCATGTCGAGCATCTGGGACGAGAAAGCGAGCTTATCTGGTGGCAGGACGGCCTGGAGAAATTCGACCATTCGAAGACGGGATACGTTTTGGCGGGAAAACATGCCCGGGTGGAATGCCGCAAATGTCATACGGCGAAGAATATTCCGGACACAGGTCCGTTAAGAGCGGCAGGTAAGGACCTCGAGCGCACCCACCTGGGTCTTTCCCAGAATTGCGTCAACTGCCATATAGATGAGCATCGGGGGCAAATGGCCGGTGATTGCCAGAAATGCCACGGATTCGAAAGCTGGAAGAAAGCGCCGGGATTCGACCACAACAAGACAGAGTTTATCCTGACAGGGCGTCACGCGACCACCGAATGCGGGAAATGCCACCTACTCGTGGTCGATAACCGCGCCGAAGTAGCTCCCGATTATTCTGCACCATATAATATGCTTGGT
>CAZDAH010000148.1:0-2581 GCA_964503405.1 uncultured Ignavibacteria bacterium | reverse complement strand
ATTGCCACAAACTTTACCATAAGAGCGACTTCGACCGCGACTGCTCGAAATGTCACAGCACGTCGGGGTGGAAGGATATCAACCGGGCCGGCTTTACTCACGCCGACACGCGGTATCCGTTATCGGGCAGGCACGCCGAGGTAAAATGCGAGGAATGCCACGAGCCGGGGAAACCGCTTCACGGCCTGAAATACGAGTTATGCGTTGATTGTCACAGCGATTACCATCGCGGACAATTCGTAGCGAGGCCGTCCAAAGGCGAGTGCGGCGAGTGTCATATGGTCCAGGGTTTCTCGCCCGCGCGATTCGGGATCGACGAGCATAATAATTCAGATTATACGTTGGCCGGGTCGCACCTGGCTGTCCCCTGTATGGCCTGCCATAAGCCCGAGATTTTTGCCGACGGCAGTTCGGGACCTCGTTTCGCTTTCTCATCGACAAAGTGTATCGTCTGTCATAAGGACCCGCACGAGGGCGAGGTGGATAAGTACGTTTCGGGCAACGGTTGCGAGCATTGTCATAATGTCGACGGCTGGATGAAAGTCGTGTTCGATCACGATTCCACCGGTTTCAAGCTGGAGGGGCGTCATCTGACCGTCGCCTGCAGGGAATGTCATAAACCGAAAGGGGCAGAAACCTCATCGGGAGTCAATACATTCAAAGGTCTACAAAACCTATGTTCCAGTTGTCACCAGGATAAACATCACGCTCAATTCGCGGTGATCTCACCGGACAATATCGCCGTAACCGATTGCGGGCGTTGCCATAGCCCGACAAGCTGGAAGGCGGAGAGGTTCGATCATAATGTCGGAACCGCATTTGTGCTGGAAGGGGCGCATTTGAAAACACCCTGTAATGGGTGTCATAAAAAGGTTTCGCAAAACGAAATTTCATATATATTATATAAGCCTGTCGATCCGGCCTGCCGGAATTGCCATGGGGAAAATATCGAGCTTAGGAGCAAGGAGCTTTACGATGAGTAGAGTCGCAAAAGTTCTATTAGCCGCGTCGCTGGTCTCCGGAATTTCATCTTTCGCTCATGGACAGACGCCCGGGAAGAACCCGCATGGCGATATAAAAATAGAATGCGGGCTCTGTCATACGTTCGAGGCCTGGGACAAGCTGAAGGATCAGTCGGAATTCAAGCACGAATCGACCGGGTTTGCATTGATCGGCGCCCATGATCAGCTTAGATGCGTCAATTGTCATAACAATCTCACGTTTACAAATACGGCGATCGAGTGTGCGGACTGCCACACCGATGTGCACCGCAACCAGTTTGGAATCGAGTGCCAAAACTGCCATACACCTCACAGCTGGCAAAACCTGGAAGACGTTCTGCGTCTTCATTCGTCGAGGGGCTTCCCCCTTGTCGGCGTGCACGCTATTGTCGATTGCGATGCCTGCCATCTCAGGCAGGGCCGCGAGGAGTTCGTGGGAACCCCCCTTGATTGTCGGGAATGTCATATGGAAAATTTCGCATCATCCGTGAATCCCGATCACGAGCTGGCCGGATTCGAGGCGAACTGCGAAGAGTGCCACGCCTCGATAACCGCGGGCTGGTCTCAGACATTGTTCGATCATGGCCCCGATTTCCCCATCAGGGGGGCGCACCTTTCGGCGGAGTGCTCCGATTGTCATACAGTACAATATGCGGGAACGACAAATCTTTGCGGTGAATGTCATCAAGCCGATTTTGCCTCCGCCGAGGAACCCAACCATGTCGATATGGGGTTCCCCACGGCCTGCGAGGCTTGTCATAACGAAGTCGCCTGGGAGGGAGCTTTTTTCGATCATTTTGTTTCCACCGGATTTGAGATCAGGGGGGCTCACACCGGCATCGAGTGCACGGAATGCCACGCGCAGAACCAGCTCGATCTTCCCACAAACTGCATCGGCTGCCATCAGGAAGATTACAATAATGTGCCCGATCCCGATCACGTCAGCGGCAATTTTCCCGACGACTGCCTGCTTTGTCACAGCGAGTCGGCCTGGGAGCCGGCCCGGTTCGATCATAATCAGACCGCTTTCCCCCTGACAGGCGCTCACGCGACTCTCGTATGCGATGCGTGCCATGCGGGCGGGCAATACCAGGGAACTCCGGCGGAGTGTTTCGCCTGTCACGAAAGCGACTATAACTCGGTCTCCGATCCCAACCACGCGACCAATAACTTCGACACCGATTGCACCGTATGCCACTCCACGGTCGCGTGGTCGCCGTCGACATTCGACCACAGCCAAACTCAGTTCCCCTTGACGGGAGCGCATGCAAGTCTGGAATGCCAGTCATGCCACGCCGACGGCTACAACGATACGCCCACGGATTGTTTCGCCTGCCACGAAGGGGATTTCAACTCCGTGGTCGAGCCTAATCACGTAACCAATAACTTCGATCATGACTGCGCGATGTGCCATAATACAATTCAATGGGCGCCGTCAACGTTCGATCACGGCCAGACTCAGTTCCCCATTAGCGGGGCTCATGTCGGCGTCGAATGTATAGACTGCCACTCGGGCGGGTATGAAAATACTCCGACCGACTGCTATTCCTGCCACGACGGTGATTACAATTCGGTGCCCG
>CAZDAH010000147.1:0-5442 GCA_964503405.1 uncultured Ignavibacteria bacterium | reverse complement strand
AAGCCAAATTCATGGAGCGCAAAATGTGACAGGGTTGAAATTCCGCCCGCTGCAATAATCGTAATCGCGCAGCCTGCCTTTTATCTTCGGCATGATTTGATTTTCGATTTCCAAATGCTCATCCGGATTTTCAACTTTTGAGTTCTTATATTAGAAGATCGCACAGGGTCAACAGATTTTCGGGAACCACGGAAATGTAATATGTTGTTTTCACGCAAGTCGGTTCTTGTATTTTGTCACATTTGAGAGCGTTTTTGAACGGATTTTTTGGAAAAGTGATTGAGAGAGGCATATATTGAAAATCTTCTTCAAGGTGAAAATCCCCAGAAGATGTTATTCTTCAAGGGATTGAATCTTAGCAGCGGGAAGCCGCTTTGTTTTGCCGGAGCGGGAAGCGGCCCGCGCCAGAAGCCGCATAGTGAGTTTGACATCGACACAAAAACGATATATAAATAATTGTCTGGCTACAAGCCGGCAGAGTACATGAGAATGCAGTGGAGGATAATGATAAAGGGATCGCTGTCGGTTCAGGCGATCCGACAGCACAGGGAAAGACCGGCTTCCCGATTCCGACTGGTGGTTGCGAAGCGTGACCTGCCGGCAATGAAATAATAGCGGCAATGCCCCCGATCTAAGAGGCAAGCCCTGATGAAAAAGCGGGCAGCAGGCGCTCGAGCTTCGATTCCGAGCGTCCGGCCCTATTTGAAAACCAGCGTCTTATTTTATCAGGTTCATCTTCGCCACGGCGCTGTACAGGCCGTCCGTCAACCTGCATAAATAAACTCCGGATGCCGCCCCCTCGCCGTTCCAGGCCAGCTGATGCTCGCCAGCGCTCATGAAACCGGAAAATAACGTCGCTATCCTCTGACCTTGAATGTTATAAATTTCGATCGTCGCATAGCCCGGAATGACCATTGTCACTTCGATAAGAGTGGAGCTGTTAAACGGATTGGGATAGACTCCACTGATCTCGGAATTCACGGGTCGAGATACTTCCCTCTCTTCGACATCGGTTTGCCCGGCGGTATATTTAAGAATCACTCCTGCGTCCCCGACAACCCAGCCATTGGCCGAATCCACGAAACAGATCCCTCGCAGATTCAGATCCGTGCCGGCCTCAGAATCATCCCATGACATCCCGCCGTCGCTGGTGGCCAGAACAGTCCCTGCCTCTCCGCAAATCCAGCCTGTCGAGGTCGAGATAAACGAAAGGTCGGCAATATTGGCTGAGGTTCCGGGATCCAGATCGCTCCAGCCGGAACCGCCGTCAGTGGTACCCAGCACAGTTCCCGCGTCTCCGACAACATATCCGATTTCCGAATCGACGAATTGGGCGCCGTAAAGGAAGGGTACGTTACCGGTGTTCAATTGAGACCAGTTTGCCCCGCCATCGGTGGTTTTGATTACGAATCCGGTCGAGGCCGGATAATAAACGACACCGACCGACCAACCGTCGCCGGGCGAGATAAAATGAATGTCATAAATCCAGCCGAATCCGGAACCGGATTGCATTTGCCAGCTTGAGCCCCCGTTGGTTGTTGCCCTGATGTCCCATGGCCCGTTGTTGGCTCCACAAGCCCAACCGTTATCGGCTGATACGAACGAGATTCCCAGCCGGGCCTGACTTGTTCCCAGGGGCTGTTGATTCCATGTCGATCCGCCGTCGGCAGTCATCCACACGGCACCCGAATTCTGCGAATTATCCGGATCCCCCGTGGCCACCCATCCGGTCTCTGCGTCGATAAAGGACAGATCGCGGACGGGATAATCCGTTGAAACAGGCACGGCTATCCAGATCAATCCTCCGTCGGTAGTCTTGACAACCGTGCCCGCGTCGCCAACAGCGTATCCGATATTGGAATCGATAAACTGTACCCGGTACAACGTTAACGACGTGCCGCTGTTTTGCGGGGTCCAGCTATCTTGCGGATACGCGGTCTGACAGAGGACGGCTAACGCCGCCATTAATATGAAATTAAACGTTGTCTTTACAATCATCGAGACACCTCTCATTCGGCCCGAAGTCGCCGCCCGTTCATTTGATCAGGATCATCGACTCCATCGCGGTTGCGTTTTTGGTTTCCAGTTTATAGAAATATATTCCCGAGCTTTCATTTTCGGCATTCCATTTAATTTCGTGATAACCGTTACTCTGTTCATTATCCACGAGCAATGCAATTTTCTGCCCGATAATATTGTAAATCGACAGCCGGACATGACCTGATTCGGGCATAAGATATCGAATCTCGGTACTCGAATTAAACGGATTAGGATAATTTTCGCAGAGCAGTATCGATTGGCTGGAAGGCAAATCCGATTCCCCGACGGAGCTTTGGGTCTGCTCGTATTTAATTATAGTGTAATCTGAGTCGTTGTCTTCTTCTATGCTCTGGCCAGCTATATAGACATGCAGGGACTGGTCCACAAGCAGCCTGAATGGCCAGTCGAATTCGTGAGCGCTGCCGTCGTAACGGGCGATCCACAACTGATCGCCCGACGGAGAATATTTGAGCGTGGCGAAATCGGCCCCGGTGTTATCGCCCACGCTTCGTCCTGTTATATATACATTGTCGTCACGATCGATAGCGACTCCATAGGCCTCGTCCCAGCCATTCCCGTCGCCGTTGTAAACCGCCGTCCACCGGATCGCACCTTGAGAATTATATTTTATCGTGAGAAAATCATAGCCGGACTCCGCATTATAGCTTCCGCCCGTAACGTAGACGTTGCCTGACAGATCCAGACAAAGCGCGTCCGCGTAATCGTTGCCCTGGAGTCCGTCGTAACGAGCGGCCCAGACTAAGTTTCCCGCCTGATCATATTTAACGGTGAGGAAGTCGCTGGCAAAATCCATCCCCTCGCTGTAACCTGTCAGGTAAACATTCCCGGCGTCATCCGCCAGGACCGAGCCGGCGTAATAGACCATATCGAATCCATGCGCCGGGCCATCGTATCGGGCCGTCCAAAGCTCGGTACCTTCGCCGCTGTATTTGACGGTGGCGAAATCATAATCGGTGCTGTCCCCGATACTTCCGCCGGATACGTAGACGTTTTCGTTGCGATCCACCGCCAGTGCCCGGGCCTCGTCGATATTTTCGCCGGGACCGCTGTATCGTGCCGACCAGACAAGCTCGCCGTCGGAGTCGAATTTGAGCGTGGAGTAATCCGATGCTCCCGGCAGGCCCTGGCTGGTTCCTGCGGCCACGACATTACCGGCGCAATCAACTTCTATCTGAATTGCCTCGTCATCGCGGTTGGCGGGGCCGTTGTAGTAACGGACCCAGAGCTCGTTGCCGGTATTATCGTATTTGATAATGACAAAGTCTTTTCCGGTATCGTGAAACTGGCTCGATCCGCAAACGTAGATATTTGCGGCCGTATCGATGGCGATCGAATAACCCCAGTCGTTCAGGCCGTCAGTACCGTCGAACCGAGCCGCCCATCTCTCTACCCCCTGGTGGTCAAGGCTTATGGTGACTATATCCGCTCCATCGTCCATATTCATGCTCGTTCCGACCGCGTAGATATTTCCCTGCCGATCCATTTCCAGATCGCGGGCGTAATCGGCGTCATTATCTTCCCCATCGTAATGAGCGACCCAATCCTCGATTACCTGGGCCGAAACGCTCGTTTCGAGCGAAACCAGCATCAGAGCTTTCAGGCAGAGTCTGATAAAGCAAACATTGTTCATCGGCCGACTCCCCGAATTATTCGAAAACTCAACTACGGGAAATTCTCAAACGTTTTCGAGAATCGAGTTTTATTAACTGGTTGGCGCGGCTGGCTCTCTTGCGTGGAACTGAAGTCTAAATTAGTGCAAACCGCCGCCCCAGGCAAATACGACAAGAATGCAATAACAATATAGCGGATTATTATCGCTTGTCAATATTCATTGATTCGGCAATCCTGAATGCCCGGATTCATGCGGTCGCGACATTCAATACCTTACTCATGTTGCGGGAAAAAGTATAGCAGTCAAATTGATTTCGTAAGCTTGCGAGGTCGCTCGCGGTTAAAATAATCATGCCGCTTTATGAGGTAAACCTGAAGATCGCTTACTCTGGCATAATATTTATGACACAAGGTCAGCGGAAAGACTCGTGGGTCGTCAAAAATAAGTCGCTGACACGCCGGGGGGGTCGGCTGCACCGCAAAAGGGCTCCGCTTGATGTCTGAGAAAGTCTGATCGTTCTGCCGGAATTGTCGCCGGTTGATTCTGATCGAGGCCGAGCTTGTCCTCCCCTGGTCGTCGCTGCAGGTGATATCGTGATCGCCGGAGACCGGGGCATAAGAGGCCTTCCGGCTTGGGCCAAGCGTGCTGTTCAGTTTGCCGTCGATGAACCATTAGAGGCCGCTCGGGGCCTGACGCCGCCGAAGCGTAATGCAAAATGCATCGCAGGTCCAGCGGAATATTATCTCTGATAAATGACTTTACGTCTTCTCGCGGCGAATTGATGACCGGCCGATGACCGAGAAAAGAGCAGGGGGCGCTGAAGAGTCGGCCCCTTAAATCGCGCAGAGAGATTAAACCACGCCGACAACCCGAGTCCCATTTATATCGTGCTTGACATTGCCGCCTGCCGACCTATCTTGACAAAGTATGAAGGACATTTGAAGTTTATGGAAAGTCTGCCCAAGGTTAAAATCACCCAACGCCTGCATTTTAAAATTGCGCTTTTTGTCATAATTACCATTATCATAATTTTCGGTCTTTTTTCGGTCTATCAGATATTCTCGTTCCGTCAGAAAATGACCGCGATGGAGATTGAATCCTCCGAGGAGCTCGGGAGGACCTTGACCTCCAGCCTGGAAATCGCCATGCTCAACAGCGACTTGCAATCGGTCCAGTACAGCTTCAACGAGATTTCCGGAGGCGACGACATTATCAGGGTGTTCCTCATGAATATGGAGGGGGTGGTCAAGGCCTCCTCTCAACAGGAGATGATCGGGCAGAGATTGACAGTGGAAGATGACGGATGCCGTAATTGTCATATTGAGGATAGATTACCGCCGGCGGCACTTGACATATCATTGGCAAATGATGAGATCCTTCGCGTGGTGACCCCCGTAAGAAACAAGCCGGCCTGTCATTCATGCCACGGCAGCGAGGCCCGGTTAAACGGTCTTCTGATCCTGGATCGTTCTCTGCAGCCGGTGAAATCCGAAATAATAGCCAATCTAAAACTTGCCGGGGGCATAGCCTTGGCTTCCGTGCTGGTCATGATGTTTTTATTCCGCTGGTATATAAAACGGCAGATATTGAATCGCGTGGTCTATCTCGAGACTCTGGCCCGAAAGGTTGTCGGCGACCAGCTCGAAGTCAACATCGAATTGAAGGGACAGGATGAGCTGACTTCACTGGCGAGAAGTTTCAATAATATGAAAAACGGCCTCAAGCTTTCCATGCGGGAAATCGAGAATCCCCGCAGCTCCGTTGCAAAT
>CAZDAH010000146.1:310-5539 GCA_964503405.1 uncultured Ignavibacteria bacterium | reverse complement strand
CTTAGAAAAATGAATTTACACAACTATTGACATGAGCTCCGAAATGCCTGATGTGGCTTATTTGGATTTAGATATTAGCCAATATCAATCTAAATTTAACGGAGAATATCCTCCACCTCTAGTTGTTTCAAAGATAATTTTGAGAGATATAGGATCAGAAGTAGCCATTATAGGATATCCTTCACCTAATTATTTGATGATTGATCCTAAAACTAATAAGCCTAAAAATATGGAGCCAATAGTGCAATTTGCTAAATTGGCTGGCGTGCTTCCATTTTCAAAGGCATCGTTACCTGCATTATTGGCATTTGATACAGTTATAGCAAAAGGCAGTTCTGGTTCCCCAATAGTTGATATAGGTACGGGCGAAGTAGTTGCCATAGCTGCACAACTGCTTCCTTTTCAGATGCCAACCTTTACAGATCAAGGCGTCTTTCAGACTATTGTTCCGGCTGCCGTCGGGTTCGGAGTTCCATCTAATTTCTTTTATGAACTATCTAAATCTAGTACCGGCGATGGTAAATTTAATTTCAACGAAAATGAATTACAATAAATAGGATTATCAAGGCAAACGCCGCTAGCTAAGTATTTTAAGAAATTGCAGGTCGAAACCTTTATGATTTCGATATTATCCTACTTCCCTCTTGCTTTCCCATCCCGAATATAAGAAATTATCGCCGGACAAAAAAGCTGTCATTCCTGCGAAAGCAGGAATCTTCGGCTTGCCATGGGCGGTAACCGGGTCAATTGCTCTCCTATGGCATAGCAAGATTCCGGATCAAGTCCGGAATGACATGGAAAATAGAAAGAGGGATAGATATATGTCCAAACCAATCTCTCAAATAATCTCGGAATTCGCCGTCAACCTCAAATACGACGATCTCCCGGAAATCGTAGTCCGGGAGGTCAAACGCTACCTCTATGACTCCATCGGATGCGCCTACGGCGGCTACCACACCAAAGACGTTAATATCCTTCGTGATATCTACAAGAACATGGGAGGCAGGGAAGAGGCCACCCTGATCGGTTTCGGCGACAAGATGCCGGCGGTCAACGCCACTCTGGTCAACTCCCTGATGATCCGCGCACTCGACTTCAATGACATCTACTGGAAAGAGGACCCGTCGCACCCGTCGGACCTGATTCCCGCCGCGCTGAACGTGGGGGAGATGGTCGGGGCGCCGATGAAGGAGGTCATCGTGGCCATCGTCCTGGCCTACGAGTTCGAGCAGCGGCTCTGCGAATTCGCCAGGCCCGGTGTGCGGGAACGGAAATGGCATCACGCCACCTTAACCCAGTTTGTCTCACCCATAGTGGCCGGCAAACTGCTTGGACTGACCGTCGAGCAGATGGTCAACGCCATCGGCATCAACGGCGCCCACAATCATACGATCGGCTGCCCCACTGCAGGCAAGTTAACCATGATGAAGAACACGGTCGACCCCATGGCGGTCCAGTCCGGCGTCTTCGCGGCCTTGATGGCACAGATGGGATACACCGGCACCAAAGAGGTATTCGAGGGGAAAGAAGGGCTTATGGACGTCTTCGGCCCGGATTGGGACATCGGCAAACTGACCGGCGGCTTGGGCGATTCGTATCGCATCCTCCTATGCAGCATGAAAGCGTACCCCACCGAGGCCTTGACTCATACTCATATCACTGCCACCTTGAAGGTAGTTATCAACAATGATATCAAACATAACCAGATCGATTCGGTCACAGTGACCACCATCGCCCGCGCCTGCGATATCCTTTTCGATCCGCACAAATACCGCCCGGAATCGCGCGAGACCGCCGATCATTCCCTGCCCTACTGCATCGCCGCCGCCATCGTCGATCGCCAGATCACCACCAATACCTTCTCCGAGGAAAAACTCAAGGACCCCCGCATCTGGGAGGTAATCGACAAGATCAAAGGGGAGGCCTCGGTGGAGTTTGAGAAGATGTTCCCTGCCAAACAGCCGTCGAAAGTGACGATCAGGACCAAGGACGGCCGGGAATTCTCCGAATACTTCGAATACCCCAAAGGGGATCCTCGCGAGCCGATGACTATGAGCGACCTGGAGGATAAATTCAATGCGTTATCCGGGAAATTGCTCAAGGCCGATCGGCAAATGAAAATCAAAGATATGGTTTTCAGGTGCGAGAAGACGTCGGCTGCCGATTTCATGCATGCTTTGATCGTATAGATGTCCCGCAAGAAACTCAAACGTTTCGCCGAGATAGAGGCTTTTCCCAACGTCATCTGCTGGCCGGAAAACCTGGTCTCCGGCTGGAGCGACCGCTATTTCGGCAACAGAAATCCAGTAACCCTGGAAATCGCCTGCGGCAAGGGAGAGTATACCGTCGGCCTGGCCAGACGTCATCCCCAGCGAAATTTCGTCGGGATCGACCGCAAAGGGGAACGGATCTGGCGCGGGGCCAGAACAGCGCTGGATGAGAATCTGAAAAATGTGCTATTCGTGCAGTCCGACGCCGGCAGGCTGATAGAGCTTTTCGACGAAAATTCGATTTCCGAGATCTGGATCGCTTTCCCCGATCCGTTTCCCAAAGAAAGCAGATCATCGCGACGGCTGACGGCGCCGCAATATCTTCAGGTTTACAGACGCTTGCTGAAGCCCGGAGGGCAGGTTCGCTTGAAAACCGACGATGACGCATTTTTCGCCTTTACCCTGGAAACTCTCAACTCGGAAAAATGCCTTATTCATGATATCACATTTGATCTCTACGACGATACAATCGATGACCATATCCTCAGTCTGAAAACGACCTACGAGCGCCGCCATCTCGAAGCAGGACGAACAATCAAGTACGTCCGGTTCGCTTTCGTCAGGACCTCTTGAATTTTCAAGCGACGGAAGAGCCCCTTTTATTAATGCGACCAATAAATCCAGGATATTGCAATTGAATGCACTTACCCGGAAAGGCGCCGCCTCATCAGGTCTGGATTAGTATCATAAAACCTTAATGTGATATATGTTAGAAATAGACGATGGAAGCATGACTTTGGCACGTATTTTAACGCTCTGTTAATTGATGATTGAAATATCGGCTGTTTTGGAGGGGAGTAGAGAATGATGCGCAGTCTGCTTTTGCCAATGGTAGTCGTTTTAATGACCGCGACGGTGGCCGGCGCCCTGCCGGCTCTGCAGCTATTCATCGCCGGCGCCGAATACGATTTTGAAAACGATGCCTGGGTCACCGATCAGTCCAGTTTCGATCTCTATGTTATTTCGGCCAACCAGAGCCGCGACGACGTCCTTATCAGTCTGGCCCTGGGGCAGTAGGACAGTCCGGCGGATATAAGTGTCGATTTCGGCGGAACAATAATCTCAGGTTCCGACTGGAGGTATGGTTACGCGCCCATGGACAACAACGTTGACGAATTCAACATTGGCGATATGAGTCGTCACAGGGTATATCCTACCAATTTCGCCGAGGTCAATACCGGTTCCTTCGGCATCGACCAACAGGTGGGAAGCGTGCTGCCCGACCCCCGCAACGGGCTGTACTGGGATCCGTCGCAGGGAGGCGAAATCCCGGGATTCGTGGGAATAGGCGAAGTTAAAATGTTCCATGTGGATATCGAAGGCTTCCGGGGAATGACCGGCCTCCATTTCGACGCCTATACCCTCAATCAGGACGGCACTGTGAACGAGTTCGCTCCCTTGAATTGCGACGCCGAGGTGGTGGGCATGGCCCCCGAACCCGGCACGATAGCCCTGTTCGGTCTCGGCCTTCTCGGTTTCGGAGGCCTGTCTCTGCGCCGACGATTCGCTTAGTATCCACAAATCGGGCCTTTCCGCTATTTCTCAAATTTCCCTGTCAAATGCGATTGAAAGGGCATTTAGGTGAATTGATTTGCATATAAGTTTCTTGGACGACTCCGAAACCGGCCATAAACTATGCGATAATCAATTAGACGTCAACGGGTTATATTATGGACCCGCGAGCTTTTTGTCTCGGCAGGATTCTTGCTAATATTTTATATTTACACTGGGTTTTATCCGGTGGGAATTGAGGGAAATTTCGATGAAAATCGCGCTTTTTTCGATTGTAATTTTGATGTTTCTGGCGCCCTGCGCCTTCGCCGTGCCGGGGCTGCAGCTTTTTATTGACGGCGCCACTTATGACTGGGGCTCGCAGACTTGGATTACCACCGATAACGAGTTCGACCTCTATGTCGTCTCCGCCAATTCCAGCCGCCAGGACGTTTTCGTCAGCATCGCCCTGGGCCAGGGTGACGATCCGGGCGACGCCCTCATTAATTTCGACGGCACTAACATCAATCCCGATGATTGGGTTTACGGTTACGCGCCGATGGATAACTTGCCGGATGAATGGAACGGCGGCGAGGATTTGCCCCGTCATTCTATCTTTCCCACGAATTTCGCCCAGGTTAATACCGGCGATTATGGCCTCGTTCAGCAGGTAGGCGACGTTCAGCCGGACGAGGATGGCGATTATTGGAATCCGGCCACTGGGGAAGGTTCGGCGCATCGTCTCGGCGAGGTCAGGTCGTTTCATGTGACCGTGGGAGGATCGTTCTCCCGGCTGCATTTCGACGCTTATACTCTCAATTCCGATGGTTCCATAAGCGAATTCGCCCCGTTCTCCCATGACGCCGGAGTAGTGCCTGAACCAGGAACGATTCTGCTCTTGAGTACCGGCCTGATCGGACTGGGCGCGCTGAGATTGAGACGAAAAGAAAATTAATAATTCTCGGATAGATTTGCAAGACGCCCCTTTTCGGGGCGTTTTTTTTGTTGATTCCAGCCGCAGTTAATTACCTTGTTGGAATCGCCGAATGTTCTTATAATTGCATTTAGGCGGAATATTTGGAGAGGTGGCCGAGCGGCCTAAGGCAGCTGCCTGCTAAGCAGTTAACGGGGAAACTCGTTCCTGGGTTCGAATCCCAGCCTCTCCGCCAGATTTTTTCTAAGTTTCCTAACTTAATAGTTGACAAACGCTTCCGATATCGTATATTAAGGGCAAATAGGCCGTGTGGCCAAATTGTGACCACCAAAAAAACGGGGGTTTGCATGGGATCGCTCTGCAAAAGAGGCAATGTCTGGTATATCGACGTACGTGCCGGGGGGCGTAGAATCCGAAAACGAGTCGGCTCATCCAAGAAGATTGCTGAACTGGCCCTTAAAGACGCCGAGGTCAAAATCGCTAGGGACGAGTTCGGGTTCGCCAAAAACGATATCTCCATCGAAAAGGTCCTGG
>CAZDAH010000146.1:0-300 GCA_964503405.1 uncultured Ignavibacteria bacterium | reverse complement strand
CCAGCCCGGTGAAATCGTCAATCTGATCCCCTCGCACCGTCCCCTGCGCCAGAAGGATCACCATCCCGAAGGCCCCGATCGTCGACATGAGGTTCCAGAAGCTCCAGCCTGAGATTCTATTCCTATCGCAGATCGGGGCCAGAGAGATCGATAGCTATAAGGTCTTTCGCAAGGGGGAGTGGGTCAATCCCAACGGTTCCCGGGTTGAGACCGATGAGGATGTCTCGACATTCACCCGTAAGGGCGCCCGGGCGCATACCATCAATTTCGAGATCGGAACCCTGCGGACAATCTTCAACA
>CAZDAH010000145.1:0-5633 GCA_964503405.1 uncultured Ignavibacteria bacterium | reverse complement strand
TGTGAATAAATTGACCGTCGTTGGTCCAGGTGACCATATCGCCCTCCACGACTTCGATATCCTGGGGAGTGAACGCAAAATCCACGATAGAGACGAAGTACTCTGTGGCGGATGCCTGAGCGAAGATCACCATGAGAATGGCGGACATTAGCAATAGTCCTCGATAAAACACGAATCCTCCTGTTTTAGCTTGGAAAAAATCCTTAAGTCCCGTAAAGATCGCTGCCCCGGAAATAGGAAACTAAGATTCATTACTATCTGTTCCGTCAGTATGACTATTTTCTGATAAAGACCTATTCGCCGCGTTAAGCGATCGCGGTCTTGCGTCGACGAATTACGCCGAATGTTCCGCCCAGCACCAGCAGCAGCGAAAGCATTATCATTCCCCATTCGGACAGGGTGGGGATACTGGCCGCCGGCTCAACCGTGACGTTTCCCGTCATCATTGTAGGATGAACGGCGCAAATGTAATCGAAAGAGCCCGCCGCATTGAACGTATGACTAAACGAGTCTCCGGGATTCAATATGCCGGAATCCCATTCTATACCGCCGTCGGCGCTGGTCGAAGTATGAATGAAAGTGTGGTTATTCGTCCAGGTTACTATGTCGCCCTCCTGGACAGTGATGTTCTGCGGATCGAAAAGGAACCCGGGGATATCGACGAAGTACTCGGTGGCGAATGCCGCCGCCGGGATGGTCAAGAGTATGGCCACGACCAAAATAGCTCGCGCTGACAACATGAATCCTCCTGTTTTTGAATCGGATCTTCAATTTTAAAAAGAATACAACCCTGCCTTATCTGAAACTGATTTTCATTATTATTAGTTCCACGAAGTGCTATATTTTGATGACAAATCCCGACCAAAAGATCGGTTTCAAAGGCCTCCTGTCAACGCGGGCGAAGAAAGTACATCGCTATTCCGGCCGCCACTGCAGCATTTAACGATTCCGATTTTCCGGATATGGGGATTTTTATCCTGTATTTCGAGGTTTCAAGAAATTCTTGTCCCACCCCGGAGATTTCCGAACCAACGACCAATGCCGGATTTTTAACCGCCGAAGCCTCCGCGATCTCGATATCTCCATCTACCGCAAGAGAATAAAAGACATGGTTCAATCCGATTCTCTCTATTGCTTTGACGGGATCCACCCTTTGTGCGATAATCTCGGAGAACATCGCCCCCTGAGTCGCCCTTACGACCTTGGGATTATAGATATCGACCGTGCCGGCGATGGTGACTATCGAGTCGAATCCCAGGGCCTCGGCGGTTCTGATCATAGCCCCCAGGTTTCCCGGATCTTTGACATTATCTACAACCAGAATTCTGTCGTGTCTGACTGCGGAGTCGAGATCTATTTCGGGGATTTTGGCGACCGCTACAATATCCTGCGGCGTCTTGACGCTCGCAATCCTGGCGATCGTCTTCCTCCCCACCCGTTCCAGCCGGTTCGATTTCACTTTCAACAGCAGGCCGGTATTGTCAAAATCCTCGGCCGCCATCACCGTTTCGAGTTCCCAATTGGAATCGAGCAGGGCTTCCACGCAATGGCTTCCCTCGACCAGAAACAACTTATGCTCCCCGCGGTATTTAGAATGGGCCAGAGACGAGAACAATTTTATTCGTTTTTCGTTCATTGTCTTGATTTAACAATCTCCTCGGCCTAAATTTGAACCATGCTAAAGTATATTCCCCTTCTATCGGCGATCCTGATTAACCTTACGCTCGGCACGAAACTCGCTTTTTCGCAATCTTCCGATGACGAAAAGATTATCATATTATTCGATAACAGTCCATCCGATTTATACACCTATTTCTCGCGGAATATTCACAGCCCGGGAATAGGGCTGGCTCTTTCAGGGGGAGGTTCCCGCGCCCTGGCCCATATCGGAGTGCTCAACGTGTTCGATTCTGCCGGAGTCGATATCAAGATCATCTCCGGAGTCTCCATGGGAGGTATAATAGGCGGACTGTATTCAGCCGGCTACACGCCGAAACAAATCGAAGAGATCGCCCTTTCGATTCGCTGGAGCAGGCTTCTTTCCCAGAGTCCCGTAAGAAGCAGCCTGCCCCCCACCAGGAAGGACCGTTCCGAAAAAAGTATCTTCAATATCAGATTCGAAAGCTGGCATCCGGTTCTTCCCAAGGCTATCACCACGGGCCAGAACCTGCGCCAGTATCTCGAGACCCTGGCCTCCCGCAGCGGAATCCGCCCAAGCATCAGTTTCGATTATCTCGATCCCCCGTTGAGGATCGTGACGACCGATTTATCCACCGGGGAGAAGGTGGTTCTGCAATCGGGGAGCCTGGCCGAGGCCATGCGCGCCACCATGGCTGTGCCGCTCGCTTTCACCCCGATCAGCATCGACGGCCGTCTGCTCGTTGACGGCGGCCTTGTAGATCCCATTCCTGTAGACGCGGTCAAAGGAAATTTCAACGGCCCTGTCATAGCCGTTGACGTTTCCTCGGAGTTGCTGCCGGCGTCAATGATCGAGGACGTCATCGATATCGCCGACCAGACCACCACTATCATGTCCATGCAGAGAAGGAAGGATGCCCTGGAATTAGTCGATCTGGTCGTGAGACCCGATCTTCCAGGCAAACTCTCCACCGATTTTTCCGACATTCACTCCATAATCAATGCCGGCGAAGCGGCCGCCCGGGAGGCCCTGCCCCGGATAAAATCTCTCCTGAACCGCCAGGAGTTACCGAAGAACTCGCCCGGATATCCGATTCTCAGCTGGGATATTGATGGGCTCGTATCGATGCCCAGGACTTTTTTTATGACCGCGTTTATTCAGTCCGATTCAATGACAGCCGACGCCATCCTGCTTAACCTGCGGGTCGCCTTTGAATCGGGCTATCTTCGGAATTGCCGGGCCGAATTGTCGCAAGCGGATTCGGGTTATCATCTCCGATACCATCTCGACGATAATGCGAGAATCGATCGGATAGAATTCAGAGAACAGACCGTTTTCCCGGCCGACAGCCTGAGAAGAATCATCTCTCTGAAGCGAGGAATGGTCTTGAATCACGTGACCGCGCTTTCCGATGGAAAGGCGATCGAGGATCTATATATCGCCTCGGGATACAGCCTGGCCAGGGTGACAACCCAATTCATGGAAGCGGGCAGGATTCTGGAATTTGTAATCGACGAAGGCAGAATTAACAAAGTCACCGTCGAAGGGAATGACAATACCCGCGACTGGGTAATTCGACGGCATATTCCATTCGATGCGGGAGATCTGTTTACGCAGAGAAAGGCGGACAGGGGGGTCGAGGACCTATATGCCACGGATCTCTTCGAAACCGCCAGGTTCATCGCCTTGCCCGATACAACCGGAATCACGTTGAAAGCAATAGTCGCGGAAAAGGCCTTCAAATTCTTGCGCTCCGGCGCGCGATACGATCTTGAATACGGCCCACAGGCGTTTATCGACCTGGTCGATGATAACCTGTTCGGCGCCGATATGGAATTCTACCTATCCACCGTTCTCGGGGAGAAAAGACGCTCGGCGAGCTTGACTTTCGAAGCAGACAGAATCTGGAATACCCTATACACCTACAAGTTGGTCGCCGACTATGGGGAGCTCAAGCGCAATTACTATCTCGACCACGATTTCAGCAGATCGCTGAGAGAATTCCGTCACGGCGGAGAACTGTCGCTGGGACGGCAGATACCGCGGCTCGGCACCATATTCGTCGTGGGTGAAATCCGGCGATATCGCTGGGACGAAGCGGAAAAACCTGAAAGACAGCTTTTCGACAAAACCAGTATCGGGTTCCGGTCCATTGTTGATACCAGGGACGATCTCGATTTCCCGGAGGGAGGCAAATACCACTACTTCGATCTCCAGATCGCGGGAAATTTGTCCGACAAGAAAAGCGCGTACACGAGATACTTCACATCCCTGGAATCCTATTACGAGTTATCCGATCGGCTCAATTTTCACCCCAAAATATCCCTGGGCATTTCCAGCAATTTCATGCCCTATTTCGACAAGTTCACGTTGGGAGGCGTAAACGATTTCCCCGGTCTCTACCAGGACGAAATCGTCGGAGAAAAAACCATTGTCGGCGAATTCGGTTTGCGCTACAGAATTCTCGGGAGGATCTATCTTGTCGGGTGTTATACTTATGGTAATAATTGTAACAGGCTCGAGAGCATCAGGTTCTCAAAATTGCGCAATTCTGTTGCTGCGGGCCTGGCTCTGGGGACTCCGCTGGGGCCTATACGCTGCTATTACGCCAGAACAAGCAGGGGTTTGGACGCGATATACTTTTCGGTAGGATACGACTGGTAAATACCGACTCAATTCCAGATAGACTTAAGAAAATCATCGAGAATGCCGTTGGCGATAAACATGTCGATTGCCTCTTCCGTGGACTTTCGATCCATCCCCCAAATCGAGATTTTCGATTCGGTAAAATCTTTCACCAGCTGAATATAATACCGGTTCTCCCGCGACAGATAAACGGGGAGTTTTTCCACGAATTCGGCGGCCACCGAGTTGACCCCGGGCCCTCCCACGGCGATAGTCGGGCAAACCCGGATGATCTTGTCATGCTGATAAAGAGCATCGGATATGACCAGGCATTTTCGAAAGGGGTGATCGCCAAAGTATGACGATGTTTCCAGCGCTTTCTTCAGCTTGTAAGCAATGGGCCGATCCAGCTCCTCAGGCCTGATGTCCGAGCCTACCACGATCAAGACTGTCTGATTGACGTCAAGCTCCTGCATATATTCCCAATTTCTGCCCGATCAATCAGTTTGTCAATCAATTACGAACCTGAGAAAAAGTGATTCAGGATGGACTCTCCTCCGAGACCGGCTCCTGGAATTCTCCGTTTTTCGCCATAACTTATTATTATTCAGTATATTAGATAGGAATATTCGATTATCTGACCGCCAACCTGCGGCCGGGCGAGGTCCTAATATTGTCCATAGATTCCTAAATATTCCTATATTGACTGCGGAAATTGCGGGCGTCGATATCCTCCGGATGGCGCCTGTTCCAGTCATCCATGATATCTCTGGCATTCGCCCTGAGTCTTTCGATTTTCGCCTTGTCCACTTCGGAACCGGCGCTCAGCGCTTCCATTTGCGTTTGCTGAATCATCTGAATGGTCAGATCCCGCAGCAGCCTGAATGCGAGCGCGTTGTTCGGCTGCAGTATGAAGGCATTTTCATAGTATTCATGAGCGTCATCGAACATGCCGTAGCTGTAGTAGAGGACTCCCAGGAATTGCTGATAGAGAATGATGCTCGGCCATTCGTCGGCGGCCGCCTTGAGGATGGAAATCCCCACTGTCTTGACAGAATCGACCATCGCCTGATTGCCCATCGAAGTATACACCTGGTGAAGATCGAGGTATATTTGATGATAGTAAGGGACACTCCTCACAGCTTCCCAGAGTGTCTCCAGCGAGGCCGCGGTATCCCCCTCGGCTCTCTGATAAGCAGCCAATTCGCAGAATCGCTCCGGGAAGGTCGTGGTCAGCCCCACGTTGTTATCGTCCTTGAACGCTTTCAGATCATTGAGTCCCCGATATCGGTAGACATTCTCCAGCAGCGAATCCGATATTTCGATATCGTACCTCGAGTTCAGCGTGTCGGGGTAGAATTGCAGGACG
>CAZDAH010000144.1:2479-5699 GCA_964503405.1 uncultured Ignavibacteria bacterium | reverse complement strand
AAGGGTATTCCACATGAAAAAGAAATCCCAATCCCTGCGAGTTTCTTCCTATCCTGAATTCAATGCGAGACAAAGCCGTTACAACTGAGGTGAACCAGGATCCAGAATCATCGATACAAATATCGAAACCGTAATCTCGTATCATTCGCACAACCGCCTTATATTTACGGAATGTCATTATATCGTATAGCATTCCAAAACCGCTCGCTTTAAAACTATCGAAGGCGATTACCGTATCTACCATACCGTTTAATTCCGCCAGCTTTCTGGCATATCCTCGTGTCCAGCAGACAATAATCGAATCTGGGAGTTTCTCCTTAATGGCACGTATCGCGGGGCAGCTCAGGATAAGATCGCCCCGGTAAGCCAGACAGATATAAAGAATGCGCGGCTTTGTATTTTCAAATCTCTTGTAATGCCCTTTATTATACCTGATAATCGGGGATATCAGAAGTAATCCGGCCGCATGAATGCAGAACTTCAGAATACCTGTAATAGTGATTCTCAGCCTGAGTCTCATTGATCGAATAATCCAATTCATTCTAATGCCCTTTCAATAGGCCCGACTCACGGAAAAGCCCGGCACATCTGGTCCCAATATCATATCTAGATTTCCTGACCGTATCCCCATGAATATGCCGTCATGTTTGTGAATCCATCGATTACAAAACCCGATGTCCCTGCGATGATCCCGCGCAGGAGTTTCTCGAATCTCCTATCCATTACACGATCGATAATCCAATTCATCGGTTTCTATTCCATATACCATACACGCTGAACTTCCGTTCCAACAGCAAAAACACAACGAGTCCTCCGATCCCGACTGCCGACAACATCGAGATGTCTCCGGGTCCGAAAACTCGGGCTGTCATATGATACAACGCCAGGATTGCAACAGAGATAGCAACCGATCCTAAAATCGCCGATGACAGTTTTCGGAGATCTTCCGCAGTATATTTCAAACCGTGCTTAATAATAAGGAAGATCTCCATAAAAGCGAAGTTAGCAAGAAACATGATCGCCGTCCCTCCGCCGACAGCAAGCGCCCAATTGCTATTGATGAGTATCAGTCCGATTGAAACTTTAATGATAAGGGCCATAAGTCTCGACTCGATCATATGTTTCCTGGCCTTCAACGCGTAAGCTGTTCTCAGCTGAACAAAAAACAACGCCTGAAAAACTATCCCAGCCAGATAAAATTTGAAGATTCGGGACGTCATCAAGCGGGATTCTTCGGTGAATTCCCCTCTTTCGAAAAGTATCTTTATCAATTCATTATTGAACAAGTATAAGTATAAGGCTGTTGGAATAAGGACAAGGCATATAATCAGGGATTTATGATATAATCTGGCGGCCTCGCCTGATCTGTCATTCGCGATTCGTTCCGATAAGGACGGAAATATTGCGGTTCCCACCGCATAGACAAAAATCCTCATCGGTACGGTGCTGAGTACAACCGCATAATAGTTGGCCGATACGAGTCCTCCTCCCCCGAGATTGCCAAGCATGTAGCGATCGAACGGATCGATAATCAGACCGAAGCTTTCAACGAGGGCGATCACTCCCAGGTAGCGGAGGTAGGCGGTAGATGCAAAATTCCCATTTGCTCCGGATTCCCCGGATATTTTTCGATATAGCAGATATGACGGTATTGCGACTATAAGCGCCTGGATAATCACTCCCGTGATCCAGGCGATTATAAAGGCGGGAACGCCCGCGGACGGGAACAAAGTGATCAAAATCAGTATCATTGCGAAGTTGAATCCGACTATGGTCATCGCGGGAAACAGGAAGTTATGTCTCAGATGGAGGAGCGCTCTGAATAAACCCTCATATGCCTTAAGAGGAATAACCAAACAGAATATCCTACCATAAATGATTATCCTGTTCAGATCCGAATCACTGAGCCCTTCTCCTAATATCCACCTGAGTGACGGGAGCGCAAGAAAAACGGTGATGGATATAATCAGAATCAGGAGGCTATTGATCCTGAGAAAGGGCCATAAACCGCAGGAAACCTGTATGGCTGAGGGGTCTTTCTTTATTTGGAGATAAGGAATTGCTCCTGAAGGAATGGACATGAAAAACAGATTCGCAATCATCATCGGGATGGCCATGGATATCAGGAGCAGATCATACTCGGCACTGGTGCCAAGGTAATTGGCGACTAGAGCCTCCCTGATTACTCCAAGGCCCTGCGAGACTATGGCAATTGCCGCAATAATAAAGGAGGCCTGCTTAATCGATTGTCTGGCAATCTGCAGTTTCATGACACTGGAGAAAAAGTATCCGCGCCTTTGTATAATTTCAGACGAGTATCCCCAATGTCGGTCCTCGGAAACTGAATGTCGGTCTGTTTCAGCAATTCACCCCAACTGCTCAACACTGTATCTGAGACGCCGAAAGGCCTCGGATCGGCGGAATTATCTAAAATAACCTGGCAAGGGCGAGATTGGCAATATTTTTATCTTGTTAATGGAATTATGATCCTCTAGAAATCATCAGATGAGCTATGAATGTTGCTGAAGTGCCTCAAATTCTGAAAGAGCCCGCATATAGTGGGGAAAGTCTTCGTCGGCATCCCTATACACAGTCAAAAGCCGCCTTAACACCTCGGCCTTGGCGTCATTCTGGCCTGCCGTCCCAAAGGCTGTCGCCAGGGTAATCAGGGTTAGCGGATGGTTGGGATTATCCTTAAGCCCGTTGGTGAGAATCTCGATCGCTTTTTCCGGCTTTCGCCATTTCAGGTAGATCGTCCCCAACCGGTAATTCACGAACGGCCGCGAAGCGAATTCGATCGAGGACGAAATCGATTCAAAGGACTCCACCGCCGACTTGAAATTTCCTTTTGACGCCGCTAATTCGCCCTCCATCAGGGCGATCTCAATGGCAAGCCTATCCTTGGAATTCGCGGCCGCCTGGCTCTGGCTCGTTCGCTTCGCCGATATTCCCTTCATAATTCCGAGTTCGATAAGAGCCTTATCCGATTCGCCCGTCCATGCGTAGAGCAGTCCAAGTCGCAGGTGCAGACTGGGAACGTCGGGATTTCCCACGATGTTCTCTTCCAGGAATCTCCGAGCATCATCGTACCGTTCCGAGAATAAATAACAGTCGGCGATTCCCAGTTCGAATTCCAGTTTTCTCCCTGCGCCCACTGCCACTTCCATGGCCTTGAATAACGCGCCCAGAGCGTCGCGGTACATCCCCTTGTTGAAATAAA
>CAZDAH010000144.1:367-2469 GCA_964503405.1 uncultured Ignavibacteria bacterium | reverse complement strand
CCATATGTCCCATAACGAAATCCAAATTCGGTTTTATGCTGTCGGCCATCTGAAACTGCTGCAGGGCCTCGTCGTAACGTCCCAGCCAGGACAGGATCTCGCCGTAAGAATCATGAGGGTTGGCCTGGTCGACAGCCATTGCCGCGTAGCGGTTTATACTCTCAAGCGCCTTATCGAATTCTCCCTTTTCGAAATACAGATAGCCCAGCATATTATGGGCCAGGGCATAACCCGGTTCGATATTCAGTATTTTCAGATTTTCCTCGATGGCCGCGTCTGTGTTTCGTTCTCCCCAGTATTTGCCGGAACGATATATATGGGCTTCCAGCGAATTGGGATATTTCTCGATTAACTCATTAGCGTATTTTTCAAGATCCTCTGGTCGTTTTTCGGATCGGGCGAATCCGAGATTGATGCGGATTTTCTCGAGTTCCCTGACCTTATCGATCAGTCCGAGGGCCTTGTCCCTGGCCTGCTTATACTCATCATCCCGCCCCGTGTCGAAATACAGCCAGGCCAGCCGAGCGTGAGCCATGGCAAATTGAGGATCGAGTTGGACGGCCCTCTCAAATTCGGCGATCGCTTCCTGAGTGTATAGCTTTTGAGTGAATTCGTCGCCGCGAAGGTAGGCGGCGTAGGCTTTATCCGATGACGTGGTTACCGTCTTGCGGTCCATCAATGCGTAAATCGCCGAGGCCGCGACCATGACCCCAAATACAACCAGCGTTAATTTCCTGTACATAACGGTTCTCCCCTAATTACCTACTGAAAATCGGCATTTAGGTTTCACTTTATTATTCATCCCAGAGTTTGCAAATGACCCTTCCGGCTCCTACGATATCGAACTTATTAAGCAGTTTGAACTTGTCTGATTCGGCGCCAGGGGCTTCACTTCCCAATATCGGGTTGATTCAAATTCTCCAGGCCTTGATCTGCCCAAAGAATAGGCTGGCTGTCAAGTCTATGTTCAACGGGGTAACCGAAATCTGGCTGGCGGCTACGGCGGTATAATCTGTTTCCGGGCCGCTGTCCTTGATCGTATAATGGCCGGCTATCCAGAAATACGGCTCGCCCCGCGGATCTATCTTCTCGGTTATCACGTCGTGGTATTCCCGTTTTCCTAATCTTGTTATTTGATAACGTCTGACATTTACATTTTTCCCTTCGGGAACATTTACATTGAGCAGATGACCTGGCGGCAGCCCTTTTTTCACGACCGCCCCGGCCAGCCTGGCCGCGAATCGGGCCGCCTTGCCGAATCTTCCGGGATCGTTGGGGTAAACGTGGTCGGACATTGCCTGGGAAACGGCGATCGAGGGGATTTCAAGCAGTGTTCCCTCCATAGCGGCGGCCACGGTTCCCGAGTAGGTGACATCGTCGCCCATGTTGGGACCGTGATTGATTCCCGATATGAGGATATCCGGTTTCTTTTTCAGGATGCAGTATACCCCTATCATGACAGCGTCGGTGGGGGTGCCGGACACGGCGTAAATATCGCGGGCTATTTTTTTTGTTCTCAACGGCCGGCTGAGAGTGAGCGAATGGCTGGTTCCCGACTGCTCCCACATGGGCGCCACGATGACGACCCGCCCGAGCCTCCGCATTTCCCTGGCCAGGGCGTGGATTCCAGCCGATTGATAGCCATCGTCGTTGGACAGCAATATAAGCATGAAAATAATAAACCTCGGATTTTGAAACTCTGCAAGCTCTTTGTTAATGCGTTTTGAGCATCATGCGGCACCAGCGGATCGTATCGATAAGCGGCCTGATATGGCTGCCCGAAGCGGTGTCGTAATTGGATTTGACATGCAAAAACCGGATTTTGAATCCGGCTCTGACGGCCTTGATGATGATTTCGGATTCCAGATCGAAATTGTCGCTGTCCAGTTTGACCGATTCGAGAACTGCTCTCGAAATCAATCTGTATCCGCACTGGGAATCCTCGATTTCGGTATTGAGAATTGACGAGAGTATCCGCGACGTGCTCCAATTGGAAATTCGCCGCGGCCAGGGCATGCCGCCTGTATTTTCTCTTCTGGAACCGATAATCACATCGGCGCAGGAATCGGCATGTGCCCGAATGACCCTGGGGATATCGGCGG
>CAZDAH010000144.1:0-357 GCA_964503405.1 uncultured Ignavibacteria bacterium | reverse complement strand
CGCGTCGAAACTGCTTTCCAGCGCGCTGGCGAACCCGGTTTTCAGAGCCGCGCCTTTGCCCTTGTTGATCTTGTGCCGCAGTACGTTTACTCCTGTTTGCAAGGCAACTGATGACGTTTGATCGACGGAGCCGTCGTCGACAACAAGAATATCAGCTATACGTGATTTTATCCGGGGTAGGAGCTCCGGCAAGCTGTTCGCGGCGTTGAATGCCGGAATTACGGCCAATATTTTCATATGGAGAATATAGGGGGTTTGGTGAATATGTCTATAAGGGAAATGTGCTATTGCTTATAGGTTGCCACGATCTTATACAGCCGTCCCTCGCCGGGGCCGAGGACGGTGGTGAAGGGGATG
>CAZDAH010000143.1:5590-5797 GCA_964503405.1 uncultured Ignavibacteria bacterium | reverse complement strand
CTGCCCCGGTATGAACGCCCGATAGTTGTTTCCCCCCATATCCTGCATGCCCACTGGCGTGAAATTCACGTTATCGATCGAATAGTAAAGAGTCGCCGACGTTATCGAACCTTGCGACGATATGATTGTCGCGTCAACCTGGTAAGGGTTTGTCGACGGAGTATCCTGCAGGGGAGTGTGGGAGATATAGACTCCCGGTATGATCTC
>CAZDAH010000143.1:0-5580 GCA_964503405.1 uncultured Ignavibacteria bacterium | reverse complement strand
CATCGTCGTCGTCGATTGTCAGGAAATGTACGGTGATCTCCGGAGTGATCTGGGTTCCCTGGTGCATTAGTACGGAATTCACGGCCAGGCCGCCCAGAATATCGCGATACTCGAGCGGGTAAGTGGCGAACAGTTCATTGCGCAGGCTCCAAACACACCCCGATAAAAGCTGCCCGCAATCGTGTATCTCGCCGCTGCACGGATACTGATACGTGTTGTTCGCCGAACGAAGCGGCGAAGCGCAGTTGCCGTAGAATCCGTATGCCAGACAGGGATTGTCGCTGATCAATACTCCCATGACATCCCCGAAACCCTCGCCGTACTGACCCTGGCCGCTTCCCGCCACCGAGACCAGATGATGCCCGTACTCGTGATGGATAACCGTCGAAAACGCCGTATTGGGGCAGCCTCCGCCGGCCGTGAAAAAGTTGATGGAGCTGTAATCATAAAAAGCGTTGCAGTTGTCGGCTATGTTCACGTTTACCGGGAAATTATGCTGGTTGTATATGATGTTGAACGCCGGATTGTACGTCAGGGTATAATCGCGCACAACGTTGGCGTGAAGATACCCGTTGACTTCCGCCCGGTTGTGTTCGCTGGTGTTGGGGGCATTATGTAAAAAATTAGCCGGTCCCGGCGGTGTGACCGACATCGACAGCAAAGCGTCGCTGCCCGCCTGGTTGTAAACGTTGAACCAGTCGCCCTTGAGCTCCGAATTAACGGTCACTGGCGTGCTCCCGCCGTGAACAATTTCGAAATTACCGTCGGCGTCGGCGTACGCCTGGTTGCCCCCGCTAACATATACCCGGGCGTAGGGCATTGGCGCCGACGACTCCGCCCCGCAAATATCCGCTCCCCAACCCTGCGTGGCGTTGCCGCTTACGTTTCCCGTAATGTTTATATTCAGGATCATGTCTTCGGAATGTAAAATCTGGCCGTTTTGCGCGTCAACGAGCAGCCGCCATTTCTCATATTCGACATTTGCCGGCTTGCCGTTATCGGCAATGATCTCCATTGTCAACGCCGGGTTGACGATCATATCATCGATCCCGGCCCAAATCACCAGCCTTGGCTCGGATACGTTTATCAGCTCGGGCATGAACGACCGGGCCGCCGATTCCGCCAGCGCCTTGTTGGCCGTCAAATTGCCCGGGCTGAAATCGCCCAGATCCCGCAGAGCCGACGAGGCCAGGACAAGCGGATATCCCGGATCATTGCGCACCAGGAGCCGCAGATCGGCCATGTAAACCGGGATATCGTCCTTGTATTGAGAATAGTAAACCAAAGTAAATTTGTAACGCCCCCTTTGACGATCGTACATCAGCGGCTGTTCGCTCAGGCCCTCGTCTGTGAGACTTGCGGCCCGCAGGTTGTCCGGCCCCACGCCGAAAAGCCCCGAATAACTCTCGATGAACCGTCCGGCCGTCTCCTCGGGGTTTTCGCCCGTGCCGAATGGCCGGCCGTAAACCTGCGAAACTCTCTCGCCGTAGGTGTAATACTGCACGTTGGGATATTCTGCCAATAACGCGTTCATCACCAGCGCCTGACCTTCGGTCTGCGCCCCCATCAGGTTGGGGCATAAGGCGACTATGATGACCGTCACGCTCAACAAAATCCCGGCGAAAAACCTTTTCATCATTCCTCCCGAAAAACGTTTAACATCCGCCCTGTTTGAACTGTCTTCCTATCGAAAAAAAATCCGCTTTGAGGACTTCTAACTGCCGACTTTTGGCCATGACCGGATATGCCGTTTTCAATTCCCAAGAACATCGGTTCTCTGAAGCGTGGGGAAAAACGGCGGTTCTTCCCGCGAAACCGAATGTTCGATTTTCCTGAATTGATAATTTACTGAATTTTCGCCGTTTTGTCAAGCGGATCGAATCCGGTTCGGCTAATCTAATAAAAGCGGAGGATTCGATCTAATCCGTTTTCTTCCAATAGAAGACCCAAAGATGCACGATATATGCCACAATGACCGCGCTGACCAAAGTGCCGGCGATATCGAGCGTGGATATCGTCCCCTGCATCATGCCCACTATGACCATGCCCGCGATCACTACTGCCATTATCGCCGCGAGCACTTTGGTAAAAAGCGAGGGTATGAATAGCGGTTCGTTCATAATCAGACTTGCTCCGATCCTTGGCAAGAAATCGCGCGTTCGTATCCAGATTCCGGCATGACGACAAAATATCGAAAATCCATAATAGGGCAAGCCGAATCTGGAAAAATTTACTCCGCCCCCGGAAATATTCGCCTCGCTCTTTTTCGCTCGCCCTCGCGTTGCGACGCGCGATAGCTGACTTAACTTCATTAAATTTAAATGGTTGCGAATTAAGCCCGGATCCGGCTTAGGGGCGACGAGGGCCGCTCACAGGGATCAGAACTTTATTCTTGATGGACAGGATAAGAGAATCTCCATGCTCGCTTTCTAATTCGGCTTCACGCTCTATATTTCGTTTCCGGTGATTGACATTGTCGTAGCTTCGGACCTGATGTCCACGGGCATGTTGATATTCCTGCCGATGATGCTCCCGCTGCCTTTTGAGATCCGGCGGTTCGTCCGTTTCGACGACCGGTAATCGATCGCTAAATCCGCAGTATCGATCTTCCATTATCGCCTTCCTCAGCGGAAGCAGTCGACATTTTACAGAGCATTCGTTTTGTTCGAAATTTGAACAGTAAGGAAGAAATTGCGCTATGAACATCCAGTTCGTAATAGCCCGGCCCGTGATTTCATTTACGCAGCATTGCTCGTCTCCGCCCGCAATCTCATCCTCGCCCTTGCCTTGGATTGACAATCTCCATCCTGCAACCGATCTCCCGAATTAAGGGAATGACGCTCCCTTTCAATCATAAAATCATAGCGGAGACGGCCGGGCTCGTCGTTGTCCTGCCCTTAATAATCACGACTTTGATCGCCTCCCCCGACCGTCTCTTCGAGCTAATACACCCCTCGCTTGATCGATTGGGAATATTTTATATAGCGATGGGAAGAAATTTCCGCCGCTTTTTCGGGCAAAATGTCAAAATCGGACATCTGACTTTGTAACTACCTGAAAATCAAGGTCTTACGACGTCAAAAATCATCGCCTCGATCGGCATAAGCATTGCTAAAGGTATACCCCGGAAGTGAGGGAAGTATGTCGTTTTCTAAGATTCCAGCCGGCTGGGGGGCAGTCGTTTCGTTGATCGCCGGAGAAATCGCCGCCGGGTATTTGCTCTTCATCCCGACCCGCTCGCATGTACGGTTGGCCTTCAAGAGATTCATGGCGTCCTCTTTGCCCAAAGCGGCGGCGACCTCATTTAACGAATTGATACCTAACATGGAAATCGAATGCACATAGACTGCGAGGATTCCAGATGTTGATCAAGAAGTTCATCGCCCGGAGCCTGCCTGAAGCTCTGTCGAAAGCTAAAAGCGATCTCGGGAAGGACGCCGTCATCCTTAAGACTCGTTTCAAAAACAAAGGCTCCGGCGTTGACGGCAGATTCGTGGAGGTAACGGCCTCCATCGGCGAATCGGAGAACATTACCGATACCGATATTACTGCCACGAAGATCAAAATCCCATCTGCCGCCAATCGATTCAAGTCCACGCCGTCCGAACAAGCCGCGATGGATAATGCCGAATCGTTCCCGATAGAAGATACCGGCCGAATTCCCGACACCGGGGGCAGGACTCCGAGCGAGATACTCTCCGAAATCAGAAATGAAATCAGGGCTATGCGCGAGGATATTGCCCGAAACCGCGCCGAATTCCTCTTAGGTCAGCCCTCCGGAATTCAGCTGGATGTAGGGCGAAACCTGATCGGGAAACATCTGCCCGAATATGTGGTGGCCGATCTGCTCAGGCAGCTGCCCGATCCCGATGAATCCGGTCCGGACAAATTTTGGAATACGGTATTGCGTCGCCTTGCCGAACTGCTTGGCGAGCCCGAGCCCATTAAGATTGTCGAAACCGGAACCACTGTAATCATGCTGGTGGGACCGACCGGCGGCGGAAAATCGTCCTCGGCCGCCAGACTGGCATTTCAATTTACCCTGGAGGATAGAGCCGATGTTCGGCTGGTGACCACCGATAACTTCAGGGCCGATTCCAGGGAACAGCTTCAGTCCCTGGCCGACGTTATCGGATGCCCTTTCACGGCGGTATCGTCGCCGGATGAGCTTGCGGCGCATTTGAAGACAATCGATAGCGGATTGGTGCTCATTGATACCAGCGGCTGTGCCTCGCGGGCTGACGCCGATGAGCTGGCTGCGCTGATCGGCGCGGCTAATCCTCACGAAATCCACCTGGTCATTCCCGCAGCAGCCCCGGCTGGCGACATAATCGAATTCATCGAGACTAATCCTGATATAAGAATCGACAGGTTGTTTATCACCAAGCTCGATCAAACCGCCTTTCGGGGGGGAGTCATCGGGGCCGCCCTGAAATCAAACCTGAAATTCTCCTATCAGTCGTCCTCCAGGGATTTGCCCGGCGATATTACCCTATTCGATCCCATGACGTTCGTCTCCGCGCTGAAGCCTTCCGCTAAAACTCTCCATCATAACCAATCCGAGACGAAAGAGGCGGCTTCATGAACTTTAATCTGCCTGTCGTTGGCATGACGCTTTCCTCGGACGCGGATTGTGCGCACAAATCCTCCGTCCCGCGCCGTGACAGACGCTGCGGCCGCGGCGGACTGAATCTTGCTAATAATCCGTTGCTCCGCGAGCGGCCCCCTGTAAAGGGCAATTTCGATCATATCCGCGTGCCTGCCGGTCACGGCTTTGAATGGGCAATCCGGCCGGCGTCGTTGCAAAACGATACAGCCCGGCCGCGCCGCGCTTTTCAAACCGCCTTTAAGACTGACGATAAATAACTGGATAAGGAAAAATAAAAGACAGGAATTGAATATGCCGAATTTAGCGACATGGGAACGCTTTAAGGAAACGCAGGATTCCGAAACTCGGGATCAGCTGCTCAATCAATATCTGCAGTTGGTGAAAAACGTGGCCGGACGAATGGCTGCCGGCTTCCCCAAGTCGGTCGAGCTGAACGATCTCATCAATACCGGCGTTATCGGGCTGATCGAGGCATTCAACAACTTCGATCCGGGACGCGGAGTCAAATTCGAGACCTTCGCCGTGCCCAGGATCCGGGGAGCTATCCTCGACGAACTCAGGGCCCTCGATTGGGTGCCCAGATCGACCAGGGCTAAAGCCAGAAGCATAGACAGAGCCCTGACACAGCTCGAAAACGAGTTGGGACGCGGACCCTCGGAAAACGAGCTCGCCGACAGAATGGATATCTCCATACCCGAGCTCTTCTCCGCGCGTAAGGATGTCAGTGTAACCTCGTTGCTTTCGCTTGACGAACTGATCTGCCGCGAGGACGATAACCGCCAGGTGCCGCGCATCGAAACTATCGAAAATACGGCCACCATCGACGTTCTCCAGGATATGGAAAAATGCGAGCTCAGGGCCTATCTCCTGCATGCCATCAGCGCCCTGACCGAGCAGGAACGGCTCGAGCGCCTGCTGGGGAATGTTCTGCACCTTGAACAGGCCCTCGTACACGACCTCGAGCTCGTAGC
>CAZDAH010000142.1:0-5919 GCA_964503405.1 uncultured Ignavibacteria bacterium | reverse complement strand
CCCCTCTCCATGAGATTTCCTACCTCGCCCGCCTGATCCATCCCAGTCTCGAAAGCGAGCAAACCGCCCGACAATAGGATTCCGGAGGAACGAGTTATGATTAACTTGAAAAAGCTTAATGGATCTCCCGGGCTGAACAGGGCGATTTTCGGCTCGAACTCGACAATTTCTGGCTGGAGCGAGGCTTTTTGATCCTCCGAAACATAAGGCGGATTGGAGACCACACAACTAAACCGACCCAAGGAGCCAACGAACGCCTCGTTTTCAATATCGCCGCAGAGAAAACGACATTTGCCGGCGACATCGTTCAGATCGGCGTTCGAACGAGCCAGCTCGATCGCGCCGTCGCTGATATCGATTCCCAGCACAGCGGCGTCTTCGATGTTCCGGGCAAGCGCGATGGCAATATTGCCGGAACCTGTCCCTAAATCGAGAATACGGGGAGATTCTGTCGCCTGCAATCTATCAACGACGATATCCACCAGAATCTCTGTTTCAGGCCTGGGGATCAGGGCCCGTCGATCGCATCTTATAAGCACGTTGTAAAATTCAGTGGAACCGGTGATGTACTGCAAAGGCGTTCTCGAAGCCCGTCTCCTGATATGCTTTACGTATTTAATGTGTTGCCGGCTATTGGCTGTCGATTGAAGGTTGGTGAGAAGTTCCGCCCGGGTCAATCCGAGAACGTCGCGAAGCAGCACCTCGGCAGAGATTGCGAAATCATCTATTCTCGCCGATCTAAGACGTCTTTTACCCCAAGCGAGCAGTTCGCCGAGAGTGGGAAGAGGGTCAGACTCCAAATATCTCCCTTTCGAACGAAAGGGTCGGGTCGTTATTGAAGAAACGATGATCGAGACATCGCCCACCGTTCATTCGGATTATCCGCCTCCCGCCGGCAAAGGATCCGGCTGTTCCGACCTTGCCCGCGGCCAAGATCCCGGCGGGGTTCAACATTCTCCCGACAAATAAAGTCGTTGCGGCAACACCGGTATATTCCAGGAATCGACGTCTTTTCACAAATGCCTCCCAATCTATAACGCGTATACTCCGTATCCCAGGGAAATGCGAAGAACCGGGCCGGAATAATCGTAACTTTTTTGCGGCGTTTCGGGGAAATCGTATTCGAGCCATTTCATTCGAAAATTCATCTCCAGGAATATCGCCCGGTTGATAAAATGTCTGATTCCGCCGATTGCGGCAACCCAGGTTCCACCGCGGGTTCTTTTGTTGAATTCGTTTTTGTCGGTAAGCTCCGAATATCCGGCTTCTATGCCTCCCGCCAACTGTGTTTTCCCCGATTCCGTTATCTCCAGCCCGTAATCGCCTGAAAATCCGATTCCCCAGGCGGAAAGGCTGGAGGTTCGGTTTTCTCCCCTCTCCAGGCTCTTGCTATATCGAGTGAAGAAACCGCCCACGCGAAGACCGTTGGCAAAACCGATATAAATGCCAGGTTCAAGGGTGATATTATCCACAACGTCCTGCCCCGGCTGGCTATTGTTTCCATATTCGAGCCGGGCGATGGGATTATACTCCAAACCCAATCCCAGAGAGATGCCGTCGTAGGCCGCGCTATCCGCGGCAACCAGGCAGCTTGCGGTCAAAACGGAGGCGACTATCGATCTCAATTTTCAGGCCGCGCTCAGGTTGAAGTTGTTTATTTTCATATACGGCACGAGCATCAACGCCCCGTATTGAGGTATCAATCTCCGCTCCGTCGATATCATCTCCGCTGCGGCGAATGCCTCCAGCATCGATTGCTGCACCCGCATGTCCACAACCGGTTTGGCGATCCTGCCGTCTTCGATCAGAAACGTGCCGTCGCGGGTATAACCGGTAACCATGGTCTGCATCGGGTTCAGGAAATTGAGATACCAGAAGCGGGTGATGTAGATTCCCGATGCTGTCGATCTTATCATTTCAGCCAGAGAATGATCCCCGCCATCCATGGTCATCGCTTTGGGATAAGGGCCGTAGCTGTTATCCGGAGGCAGGGCGTGACCGGTGGAGCGCGCCTCTGCCAGGTCGGCGTAATAGCTATCGTAAACTCCCTCTCCCGCCACTCCGTTTTTGATAATCTCGACTTTTCTTTTCGATACTCCCTCATAATCGAAGGGTAGGTACTGGATGGCCGGATCGAAAGGATCCTCGCTGATGGTGATGTTATCGCCGGTGATTTTCTCGCCGATTTTGCCGCTCATGAAGCTTCGCTGCTGATATAGAGTCTTGCCTCCGAATCCAAGGAAGGCCAGAAAGAGCAGGAAGTTGGCCACGGCGTCGGGTTCCAATATGACGGTGTATTGTCCGCTTTCGAGATTCACCGGCTCGCCGGGCACTAACGCTTTTTCGAATGCGCGCTCGTATTCGGCAGTGAGACTGCACCGGCCAACATCGCGGCCGGCCGCCTGCGCCCAGCCGGAACGGCCGTTTTGCCCCGAGGCAGTTAGCGAAAACCTGTAATCGCTTGTTTTCGCGAATCGGCTCGTTCCAAGAGAATTCACCACAGCCAGCGAGGAGGCTGAGGTCTGATAAGTGCCCGCACAGGTAAGGTCATTTTCTTTAGCCCGCTTAACGATTTCGGCCACCTCCGCTGCTCTTTCGGACGCCGGCATTTCGAGCGTGTCCTTGTAAAAACCGAGAGAACTATCCTCTCCTTGCGATAAGACCAGCGACTGGAAATCGGGGTCGTCGTTTTGATTTTGGGCTATTTCCGACGCTTTCCCGATCAGGTTTGCCACGCCGTCGACTCCAGAATCATTGGATCTGGCCACACCGATCTTCTTGCCGAATATGGCGCGGCACCAGATGGTGGAGTCGGATCGGCCCATGTTCTGATGGATCGAATTCTCGGCAAACCTTGTGAGGTAAAATTCTTCCGATTCACAGACTAGTTCGGTTTGCTCGGCTGACGATTTCAGCAGGGCCTTTTTGAATATTTCCAATATCCTCTCGTCAATCATCAGCTTCCCACCTTCGCCCTTGAGATCAGAATCGACGAGGCTCCCTGGCCGGTCCTGGCATTTTGCCCCGGCTGGCCCTTGCCGCAATTGGGTGTGCCCCAGACATTCCACATGGAATAATCGCCGACGGCCGCGACCGAATTCCAAAAATCGACCGTGCGGCCTGAGAACGTGGGATTTTTATATACCTGTCCGAGCCTGCCGCCTGTTATCTCCCAGGCAATTTCGCAGCCGAACTCAAAACTGGAGCGGTCATCCGACGGCGACCACGACGATATGGTCGACATATAGACACCGTCGCCGGCGACGGCCAGCAGGTCATCGAACGATTTGTCGCCGGGCAGCAGATTTATATTGGTCATGCGGACCAGCGGGATGTTTCCCCAACCGTCACCGCGCATAGCGCCCGACGATTTCCTGCCGATACGCTCGGCTGTTTCCCGCGACGACAGATACCCGACAAGCAGCCCGTTTTTAATCAGATCCGCGGGACTCGATTTTATCCCCTCGTCGTCGAATCCGAACGATCCCAGGCCATAAGGATGAGTCGGATCGGAAACAACGTTTATCAGCGGCGCTCCGTATTGAAGATTGTTCAGTTGATCCGTTGTGGCGAAGCTGGTGCCGGAAAAATTCCTTTCCGAACCGAACACCCTGTCGAGCTCGAGGGGATGGCCGATTAGCTCATGAATAACCAGTCCGACAACGGAGCCTTCCAGCAGCAGGGAAGTCTCCAGCGACGGGCATTCAGGAGCGGCAAGCAGCGCCGCGACTTCCTCGCCAAGCCTCGGTATTGCCTCGGAGAAGTCCATCTCTGAAAGCAGTTCATATCCCCTGGACTCGTATTGCCCGCCGTTCTGGGGAAAGCTCCTGGCGGCCCGCTCCCTTCTCGACTTGGCGATTCCAATCTCGATTCCGGCGCCCGAATGGATAATCTTCTGCTGAACAGCAGTTCCCTCGGATGTCTGCAGATAGGAGACGGTTTTTCGAAAGTCGATATGGGTATTGCGCGTATTCAATGTTTTGTTTAACGCCATACGGCTATCGAGATGCTCGAGATAGCTGATTTTTTCTTTCAAGCCGACGGTAAAGGGATCGATTTCGAAATTGGATACGTATTCGTCGACGTAAGTTTCAACCTGAGCCAGCGCGACCGGTTCCTGCACTATGGACGACGACGCCTTTCCGATTTCCACGGCTTTCTCCGCCGCCCGGATCGCCTCCTTCTCGGTCAGGTTCGACGACCCGAAAAATCCCCAGGCTCCGTCTTTGATAACTCTGACCCCTAATCCCTTATCGAAAGACGATGTCACCGCCTCCGGGGCGCCGTCGGAATAAGAAAGCGATTCGTTCTCTATTTCCACGTAACGGCAGTCGGCGTACTTCGCGCCCAGCGCCATCGCTTTTTCCACTGCGGCTGCCGCAAGTTTTTCAATTGCGTCCATATCAGATCGAGTGAGGTATCATGAAGGTTATTATGGTGACCGCCAGGCTTACGGCGGTCAAGGTCAGGTAGGCGCCTTCGGAAATCGCCATAGTTTCCCCTTTCAGCCCTTTGCGGGCCAGGATCAAGGTAGCCAGCCAGAACGCGAACAGCAATAATGTCTTGTTATCCGTGATATCCCATCCGAACGGAATTCCTCCCCATCCGACACCGAAGGCGAGATAAGCGACATAATACCCCAGCGGGAATCCACCGACGAATGCGAATATCGCGGTCCAGAGAAGATACCGGGCGGACTTCTTTAGATCGCCTTTTCCGCGACTCAGGTCGAAAGCCGAAAAGACAGTGAGAAATCCGAAAAAGACGATGGCTAACATGCAAAAAATGTGGGGGATCAGTATATATGCGGGAACGTGCCCTTTGAACTTGATAAACTGATCGCCCTCAGGGGGAAACTCCGCGACGAGCTGATCTTTGTCAAAAACCGCTATATGATAGTACCACCGCTTTCCTTTCGGGAGCACGGGCAGATTGCCGCTGAGACCATAATTGGTGACAGCCAGAGTATCGAAAGAATACGGGCTTCCCTCGCCATTGGAATAATATACAATCGCCAAGAGACTATCCGGCTTCGACAGCATGACGTCAAGCGCCGGCCCGTCGCCAAAATCCTCGGTAACCGTGGTATGCGAAATAATAATGTCTCCGACAGCCTGAGAGAAATCGGTGGGATGCCTGGTCGAGATCCGCCGGGCCAACCCCAATAACACTATGGTCAGAATCAAGGCAATCCCGTAGCGAACAAATCTCATTTCCCGACCCCTTTCAACTCCAGCTTAAACGCCGCTTTCTTCGCTGCATTGATGATTTCCTTCAGATCCCCGTCGAGAATATTCTCCAGATCATATACGGTCAATCCGAATCGATGATCGGTTATTCTGTTTTGGGGAAAATTGTATGTTTTGATTTTCTCGGAGCGATCCCCCGATCCAACCTGACTTTTTCTCTTTTTGTCGATTGAATCCTGCTGTTCGCGCACGGCTATATCTTTCAAGCGCGCCCGCAGAATCTTCATTGCCTTATTCTTGTTCTTCAATTGCGATTTCTCGTCCTGGCAGGTTACCACCGTGTTGGTGGGCAAGTGGGTGATACGTACTGCCGAGTCGGTTGTGTTGACCGACTGCCCGCCCGGCCCCGACGATCTGTAGACGTCGATCTTGATGTCTTTCGGCTCGATATGGAATTCGACTTCCTCCACCTCGGGAAGCACCGCCACCAGGAAGCCTTCCACCTCGAGCACGGCCGCCAGCTTCTCCGTGACCTTGCGGACCACGTCGGGGTCGACGCCCGGCCCCGCCACCAGCGCCTTGCCGCCCAAGGGCAGGTTCATCATCCGGATCGTAACCAGCCTTCCGGCGGTCCACCAGGCCAGCGACGCCCTCTGGCGCGAGGTCTTTTCGCTGCCCGCCGACGCATTTCTCAAGTCGGAGCCGTATGCCTGGTCGTGGGCGTTGTGCA
>CAZDAH010000141.1:638-6011 GCA_964503405.1 uncultured Ignavibacteria bacterium | reverse complement strand
ATGAAGGGCACGAACCTGCGGCCGCTCTCCCCCAGGATCGTGACCACCATGTTGGAGAGCCCCTCGGCCACCCATTCTAGGAAATTCTGCAGGGGGCCGGGGACGAGCGTTCGCCTTGCGAAGACAATCAGCGATAAAAGGCCGAGTATGAGCCAGACGAGGGCCGAGAATATGACCAGCCTCCACCTGAATAGAAACGCGGCAATCGGACTATCGGAATTGTGATGATAGATTTCGATAAGATTCGGCAGTTCGGGCGGAGCATCGTTATCTCCGGCGCTCCGGTGACCGCCATTGGCGTCGTCATTATTCGCCTCTGCGGGGGCCCGGTGAGAGCCTTCGTATTCCAGGTCTGATTCAGACTGTTCGGCATTTCGCTCGACGGCCTGTTCGATCGACCAAGATGACGTATCTGCGGCAGGCTCATGCCCGGTTTGTCCGACGGCCATCAACAGCGACATCAAGAGCCCGATCATGCTTTTGATTCTCCGGCTTTCATGTCGCTGTCCATTCCGAGAATGCTTCTGCTTAAGGCGTTGAGCACGGCTGTGATTAGAATTCCCGAAAAACCCCAAAGCAGGCCGCCGACAGATAGATAATCCCAGGTGACCAGCACGTATCCCGCGCCGTAAACTACCGGGATCTTGAGAACCAGGACCGCCGCGCCCAGCTTCGGATTACGTCCCTGCCTGGCAACCAGACTAACGATTATATATTTAATCGCCAGCAGATTAAGCGCTCCCCAGACAGCTCCGAGGAAGACGGAAAGAGCGAAACTCATGCTCATGTATATTGCCAGAAAAGGGAAGAATATCACCGCCGCGATGAGTGTCGATTTGATTATTCTGTCGACCAGCTTCAATCTCACTTTTCGTTATCTACTTTAGCGATCCTCTTGATCAGATTGTAGGACTCGACTCCTCCCGCGACAACACCCAGAAGAAGAAAAATCACGGTCATGACTTCGGAGGTATCGAAAACACGGTCGAGGTATCTGCCGATAAAATACCCGACCGCGGGGGCGGCCAGCATCATTATGGGGATCGTCGTAGCCAGAGCTAACTGACGGTATCCCTTTGTGTCAGGCAAGTTCACAACTTCGCGCCTTTCGGCTCGATCCCCGACCAAAACAGGCTGGAATATAAGCCAATGAGACATGGTGTCAAGTGAAAATATTAACTAATATCTATTAACGATCGGCCCTGATTTTGTTAATCGTCAACATCTCTCGGCTGCGGTCCGTCGTATTCATAATCGGATATTCCCAGCTTGCGCATCGGCTTTTGTCGGGTCAATTCCTCGTGCGCGTGGGCCACCAGTCCGACCGTTCGGGAGATGATAAAGAAACCCTTGCCCAACCTCCAATCGAAGCCCATGTCGGAGATGACGGCGCCTATCGCGCCGTCGACGTTGATGGGTAGAGGCTTTCCCCTTTTCGCGAAGAGCGATGCGATCGAGCGCGCCAGGCGTTGATGTTTCCCCGAGAAATCGAGACTGTCAGCCAGGGCGAAGAGCTTGACTGTTCGCGGATCCGTCTTATGCAGCCGATGCCCGAAACCGGGCATACGTCCGCCACGGGCCGTCAAATCATCGAGCAACATGCCCGCTGTCTCATCGGTATCACCCGATTTGGCCGCCCATTCCTGCAAAATCCTGGCGCATTGCTCGATTGCTCCGCCATGCGTATCTCCGATAGTCAGGATTCCTCCGGCCACGGCGGCGTTAAGAGGATTTCCCCCCGACATGACCGTGCGCGCCGCAAGCGACGATGGCGGCGTCACGCCGTGATCCACGGAACTAACCAGGATAGCATCAATCATAGAGGCTTCGGCCTTCGACGGCAGTTCTCCCTTCAATACCAGATAGACGATTTCAGCGAAGCTTTTTTTTCCCATCAATTCGACTATGTCATAACCTCTTATTCGAATCCTGCCCGGTTCGATATGGGTAATACCTGTTTTCGGTTTCTCTTCGGCCATCGAGCCCGCTCCAGTCTATCGTTTGCCCACTTTCAATTTCTTCGGGGAGAATTATACCCGGATCCTGCCGCCAGTCAATTGAATTTTATGAGCGCGATGTTGCGGACGATATTTATGGATTGGATTCGACCATCACCGGTTCTTGCCCCGGACTTTGATCTTGACGTCGATGAGCTCTTCATGCTTCAGGCCCATCAGAAATGAAAGCTTGTGAACAAGCGCGTCCTCGTGCCCGGAAAGCTGGCCGTCGGCGTAAATCACCTGCCATATCGCTTCAATGACCGCCATCTTCTCGTCTGGGGAATACACCTTGTTAATTATTTTCGTGAAGCCGTATATGTCTATGCTTTTATCGATCATGCCCTGAGAAATTTCGATTAGTTCATGAGCGTTTTCGTCGGAAAGACCGAATTTCACCCTCAGAATCTCTATGATCTTGATTCGTTCCTCGCCACTGAATTCATCGTCGGAATTGGCCATTTCGAGAAGAACGGCGCAGGTGGCAATACGAAGCTTTACGGCGGGATCGACATGATCGATCTCCTTCGAGATCAGCTTTTGGTCTCCGCTGAAATACTTTTTTAGAAAAGCGACCATTCAGAATACCTTCCGTTGCCTCAAATGATAATCAACTATGAATATCGGTATATAGCAAGCACATATTGACTTGAATCGAAAACGTGGAGGATTGGATAGCCAAAAACAGGAATCCGAGCTATTTGAGAAGCCGACAAGTCGGCTCAGCCAGTCAGGGCAGAATGGCTTGAGGCTTAATAACTTACGTAAGCGCAACAAAATTAAATATTGACAGATTGTCGAATTTCGCTAAATTGAAGCAGTATGAATAATTGTTCCAAAATAGAATTCCCGGCGTTTTCCGCCATAATTCGCTGGTGGTGGGGCATGTCATAATCCTCCCGCTGCAAGTGCGATTATTCGAGCGGGAATTGATCTATTACCGCTCTTTTTTTGCGCTGCCCGGACGTGGAGATTTACTCCAAAGCGCGGGAATATTTTGAATGAGACTAAAATGAGAATCGAAAGCAGCAATCTGAAAATCGGCAAGCTTCCCGATCTGAGAATTGTCAATATGAAAAGTCTTCGGTTTCACGAGGAACATGACGAGTTGAGGACGCGAAAACTGGCGGAGCGGCTGGAATCGGACGGCTTTTTAAAAAACCCTCCAGTGGCGGCTTCGATTGAGGATAGCTCCGATCTCATATTGCTTGACGGCGCAAACCGGGTTAGCGCTCTATCCAGACTGAGAATCGAACATGTTCCGGCCCAAGTCGTGGCTCTTTCCGATCCTTGTCTAGTCGTATCTACCTGGGGTCACGCCGTGGAGAAACTGGGCAAGGATTATTTTTTGGGAAAAATAACTGCTCGGGCGGGATTGGAAATAACGAGGTCGGGTGACGGAACGGCCAAAAACACTTTCCTTTGCGCACTAACTTTCAGAGATGAGGAGATATACTATCTGCATGACGGCTCCGGACTCAACAAGAGGATCGACCAACTGGAATTCATAACCGGCATGTATCGTCATACTGATCTTTCGGATCGTGTCAGCTATACTGAGACAGAATATTTGACAGCTCACTATCCCGATTTTCAGACCCTGATAACTTTTCAGGAATTCACCAAAGACGAGATTGCGATGTTGGCGGACAACGGCCGAAAACTGCCGTCGGGTCTGACAAGGATCGTTCTGCCCAGGAGGGCGCTTGGTCTGAACGTCGGCCTCGATATTCTGCGGTCGCCAGACGATTTGGACGAGAAGAACCGCTGGTTAAAAAGACTGATTCACGATAAGGTAATCGAGAAATCGATCAGGTTTTACCAGGAGCAGACATTCATGTTCAACGAGTAGATAAAGGAGTCGCCAGATGGAGACCAGAATTCTGCTAACTGAGAGGGAGATGCCCCGCGCCTGGTACAATATCCAGGCAGATCTTCAGAAGCCGTTGCCGCCCGCTCTTCACCCGGGAACCAGACAGCCAATCGGCCCCGCTGATCTGGCGCAGCTGTTTCCCATGGAGTTGATCAAGCAGGAGGTCAGCAGCGAGAGGTTTATCGAGATACCCGAGGAGGTTTTCGATATCTACCGTTTGTGGCGGCCGACTCCATTACAAAGAGCCAGGCGTCTGGAAAAAGCGCTTGACACGCCGGCGAGGATCTATTTCAAGAACGAATCTGTCAGTCCTCCGGGCAGCCACAAGCCCAATACGGCGGTGGCGCAAGCCTATTACAATAAGAAAGAGGGGGTGAGGCGACTGGTCACGGAGACCGGCGCTGGTCAATGGGGAAGCGCGCTCGCGTTCGCTTGCCGCCTTTTCGGCCTGGAATGCACGGTGTATATGGTGAAGGTGAGCTACAACCAGAAACCGTATCGACGGATCCTTATCGAAAACTGGGGCGCGGAGATTTTCGCCAGCCCTTCTGAGCTTACGGAAGCGGGAAGGAAGATTTTAGCCGATGAACCCAACTCGGCGGGAAGCCTGGGAATAGCCATCAGCGAGGCTGTCGAGGATGCCGTCCAACACGACGACGCCAAATACTCGCTCGGCAGCGTTTTGAATCATGTCCTGACGCACCAGACGATAATAGGATTGGAGGCCAAAGCGCAATTCGCCAAGACCGATGATTATCCCGACGTGATTATCGGTTGCGTGGGAGGGGGGAGCAATTTTGCCGGATTCGCCTTTCCGTTTTTAAAAGACAAGCTCGACGGCAAGACGAACACCAGGATCGTTGCCGTGGAACCGTCAGCTTGCCCTACATTGACAAAAGGAATTTATGGTTACGATTTCGGCGATACGGTGGGGATGACCCCTCTTATCAAGATGTTCACCCTGGGGCATAATTTCATGCCGCCGCCGATTCACGCCGGCGGATTGCGATATCATGGCGCGGCGCCGCTGGTCTGCTCGCTCTACGGGGATGATCTGATCGAAGCAATTGCCTACGCCCAAAAGCGAGTGTTCGAGGCGGCTGTGCTTTTTGCCCAAACCGAGGGTATTCTGCCCGCACCGGAGTCGTCGCACGCAATAAAAGCGGCGATCGATGAGGCCTTGAAATGCCGTGAAAGCGGCGAGGGGAAAGTAATCGCCTTCAATTTGAGCGGTCACGGCCATTTCGATTTGGGAGCGTACGAGGCTTATCATGCGGGCAAACTCGAAGATCTGGAATATCCGGAAGAAATGGCTGGGGAGATTGAGGCAAGTCTGCCGCGGATCGACTGAAGAGGGTTCATCGGAATCAGGAATTCATCCTGACTAACAACATGGGCTTCCGTGGTGTCGTGCAACGACTTACGGAAGCCCGGAAGCTTACGTCCCCAAGGGGATTTGAACCCCTGTCGCCGCCGTGAAAGGGCGGTGTCCTGGACCAGCCT
>CAZDAH010000141.1:350-628 GCA_964503405.1 uncultured Ignavibacteria bacterium | reverse complement strand
GTTTACCCAATTTACTCAAGTCAGAGGTCCGGCTTCTAAAATGTCGTTATCCTTTCAACCGGAAATCTATTCCAGAATTTGATTAAAAGTTCAATCACCGGGGCGGAATCGAGTTGCCGCATGCAGTTTCTACCCCCGCAGCTTCGGCCCGCGTCTGGGCAACAATAGATTTTTCCCGGCTTGGGGGTACATTTTGACGTTTTTTTCACAGCGACATTATCGGGACCAAGAAAAGCTATGAGCTCCGGATTCGTCGGGCCGAACAGCGCCGGCTCGGT
>CAZDAH010000141.1:0-340 GCA_964503405.1 uncultured Ignavibacteria bacterium | reverse complement strand
ATCGACGCCGCCATGTATCTGAGCGCCTGAAATCAGAATCGACGATTCGTCCAACTCCAGAAATCCAGCGGCGTTCACCGTGCGCACAGAAATCCCTTTGCATATTTCTTCGACAAGTTCCCGTTCTCCGGGCCCTCCAATAAATACCGGCGTCAACCCACTTGATTTTGAAAATCGGTCAGTCAATTCACCGAACCGGTCCATATTCCAATTCTTCGCCTCCCAGCCGGCGAAAGGCTGAATTGTCAAGTAGCTGCCTTTATTCTCCTGCAAATCACATTTCTCAAAAACGCCATACAAAAGTTCTCTCTTTATCGAGAATACCGGAAAGAGATCCTCC
>CAZDAH010000140.1:1002-6032 GCA_964503405.1 uncultured Ignavibacteria bacterium | reverse complement strand
GCACCCAGTCAAATACTTAAGTCTCAAATTGTCCAGTTTTTTGGGAGAAGGTCACGGTGAAAATATACCAATCGCCTGATTTAAACCCGTTGCGGCGTAACGGCTTGGAAAATTTACGGTCTAAAGAGATGAATGGTCGGGCCAATCTAAGGCAAGAGCGCACAAAAAAGATCGTCCCTGCGCTCACTCCAGGAATATCATGCTTTTTGTTTCGGAGTAATTACCGACTTGAATGCTATAGAAATATATGCCGCTGGTCAGGCCGACTGGTTTGAAATTCGCGAAATGATCGCCCTCTTGCTTCCTCTCGTCGACAAGCGTTGCAACCTGTTTTCCCAACAGATCATGGATTCTGATAATGACCCTCGAGGATATCGGGATAGAATATTCAATATGAGTAGCTGCGTTGAACGGATTAGGATAGTTCTGAGACAGCATATGTAATTCCGGCAGGATTTGCTTCGGGGGTTCAAGGCCGACGACTATTTCTGAAGTGTCTCTCTGCCATAAGCCGTCGCTCGTCGCCGCGATAATCCGATCGCCATATACGATTAATTTTTCGACTGAAGTCAAGAACGGGAGTCCTTCTCCGAATTCCTCCCACCAGACTCCTTCGTCGCTGGAACGATAAATACCCGGGCTGCCGGATTCCAGGGAAGTTATCAGTACTCCGTTGACCCGGATGATGCATGAATTATATGGATCTGAGGAAAGTCCTTCGCTTCTCCAGGTCCAACTAGCCCCTTCGTCGCTGGAAAGCCACACGCCGCTGATGGTTCCAGCCCATAACAGAGGATTTTCCGAATAAAAAGTAATTGTCGGAAGCGGCATGTTGATAAGCGGTTCCCAGGTTTCTCCATGATCCAAGGACAGATATCCGTTCGGGAAATTGCCGATGTCTCTGGCCGCGAGCAGTATGCCATTATGATCGGCAAAATAACTTATACTGATGTGCTCGCCGGTAATATTGGTAGCTGTCCAATGTTCACCGCCATCCGTCGAACGGTAGATGCCCGAGAAAGCGCCGGTGAGCAACTGGCCGCCATATTCGACAATGGATTCTGTAAGCATGTATGAATTCCACGGATATGGATCGATGCCGTTGCTGCTCCATTCCCAGTTTTCACCGCTGTCGCCTGATCGGTAAATTCCATCGAATGTCGCGACATATAAGTCGTTTCCGTATGATAACAACTGATGGGCTATCCGCGCATAAGGGTCATCCAGGCCGTTGTTGATTCGCTCCCAGGTCATCGTGCTATCGGTGGATCTAAATACGCCATCTTCTGAATGGGCCAGGTATAAAACACCATAAGAATCGACAACATCCATGACTAATCCCGAGGGTGACGATTGAACGCGAGCCCACCCTGAAAAAGCGACACCCGGGGATACGATCAAATAAATCGCGATTCTTGTCTTTATTAACATAGAGGAAGATACCATAAGCGATACTCCATCGCAATGTGCTCTTTTCCGATCAACAATAAGATTGCCCCGACGGTTCCAATAAAAGTTCATTACTCGATATAAAAAATGTATCCAATTCACTCCAGTTTAGCATTCGTAAATCCGGCGCAATGAGTCTTTGCAGGGAACAATTTTGCAAAATCGCGGTTTGCAGATTTGAGAGCGTCGGGCTGAGGTAAAGGGGCCGTTCGGAGAGATCGCTTTTGCTCGCCGACGGCGCGATGTCTAATTCAGGTATCGATTTTGTAAAGATAATGGCCGGCATTAAAGAAAGGCAGACAAGATGAGCAAAAAAATCGGCATTTTAGGTTCGGGAATGGTCGGACAAGCTCTGGCCAATGGCTTTGTTAGGCACGGTTACGAGGTCATGATCGGAACGGGCAGGAAAGATAAGTACGCCGAACTCAACGAAAAGACGGCGGGAAAAGCGAAGATCGGGTCGTTTTCCGATACAGCCAAGTTCGGGCAGATTATCGTTTGCGCAGTCAAGGGCACGGCAGCGGAGGCGGCTTTGAAATCCGCCGGCATAGCCGAATTCTCTGGTAAGACGATCATCGACACCACTAATCCGATTTCCGACGACCCGCCCGTCAACGGCGTTTTACGTTATTTCACTTCCCCCAACGAATCGCTTCTGGAAAGACTCCAGAAACTGGCGCCGGAGGCTCGACTCGTCAAAGCATTCAGCAGTGTGGGAAGCGCCCTCATGGTCAACCCGGATTTCGGCGAATTAAGGCCCACAATGTTCATCTGCGGCAACGACGACGGGGCAAAATCCGACGTTACGAATATGCTCGACAAGTTCGGATGGGAAGTCGAGGATATGGGGGCCGCCGAGGCCGCCCGGGCTATCGAACCGTTGGCCATGCTCTGGTGTATCCCCGGATTCCGGAATAACCAGTGGATGCACGCATTTAAGCTTTTGAAGTTGAGTTAGGAAGCATAGTTTTCACGTCATCACCTCAAACGATTTTAGACCTCAGATAGCGACAACCAATTCTGGCCCGATCTTAGGCGAGGTCGGAAACCCCGACCTGACTGAAAAACCAGGAGAATGTGGGAATCGGTTTCAAGAATCACTTTACGGGATGATTCGTAAAAGCCGCGCTCGAGACTGCAGGCGATACGAGGTAGCTTCATGGATCGCCTGTGTTTCGAGCTGTCGTGCCGGCCGAATCGAGAAATAAGCCAATAAAAAAAGGGCCGGCAAATCGCACGGCCCTAACCTTATCAAACCTCCGCCCGAATCAGCGCAGAGTATTTCGTGGTCCCTTAATAGCGAGAACCGCCGCCTGAACGACGGGTTTCAGTCCGCGGCTTGGCCACGTTGACTGTCAACGCGCGTCCGTCCAGCTCTTTACCGTTCAGATTGGTGATAGCGGCCTCAGCCTCGGTCTGAGCAGGCATTTCCACAAAGCCGAATCCCTTGGATTCCCCGCTGATCTTGTCTTTGATAATGTTCGCGGATGTGACCTGCCCGTGGCTCTCGAAAGCCTGACGGAGATCGTCAACCGCTGTCTGATGTGATAGATTTCCGACGAAGATATTCATCGTCTTCTCCTTTTTTCGTTAATCCTGCCGCTCACTTCGATAAGGAGCGATTTCCCGGCAAAATTAAACGGATTTTGGCGCAACATTGCGCTTTTTGTCTCCAAATTAACATTTTGCCAAGGATTGAGGAATTAACAAGGCTTGAGAAAACTTAATCGCAGAGAACGTTAACGAACTCACTATATCGGATGAGCTCTCGAATGTCAAGGTATTTCTTTGAATATTTATAACACTCTATGTTCGAATAGCTTAGGAAGCGGCATTGCGGGCCGGCGTATCTATTGCGCCGGTAGGAACCCCTTCCTGACGGAAAAATACAAATGGAGGCGGGGGGAATCGAACTCTATTACCCATATTGTGTCACAACGAGTTAAAGAAGTGCGTGACCATATCGTGACCAACATGCAATATCGATTTAAGATTGAATTAGAGAGCAATTACCTGCCTACTACTTGTTTCAACTCGGATATTAACTTTAGAGATTCTTCTTTTGTTAGATATGGTACCTTCATAATTCTTGCCCAGAAAAACGTCTTTCCCGTTATTTCGATTACCTGACTAAAGGTTAACCTTCTGGCAATTTCGCTACCGTCCTGTTTTTGTGGAACATCAGTAAGAAATCTAACATCCCGATACCTTTGCTCTAGGCCATCACATTTCACAGGCCCAGCAAGCACTTAAGCCGCCGCGATGACACCTACCCATTTATGAGAATAAAAAATAATGTCTCTGGGATTCAAATAATCGACAACATGCTTTCGGTCCCCGTAAGTGGAAACACGCCTTTTCTCCATCATTTCCCAAACCGCGTCCTCGTCCCAAGTACGATTGGTGTCAAATATCACACCCTTAATTGAAGCAGGATTCTGATGTATGTCATACGGCAAAGAAAAGAATTCAAAATATCTTTCATTACCGATTGAGTATACACGGTAGGGAAGGAAGTCGACCGAAAGCCCTTGCCGCCTCCAATAATCCACGGCAGAAATAAGGCTGTCATTTGCGGCATTACCAATTACTACAAAGTGTTGATGGCGATTAAACTCCGACGAAAGCAAAGCTGTGTCCAGGTTAAATGCTTCTTGATGATCTTTCGCCAATGAAACATCTGATTTTCCGCAAAAGACTTTGTATTTGCTATCAAGCACATTGAACGCCCACTGCCCTGCTTCTTGGCCATAACGAAGCACCTGAAGCATAGCATCGTCACCCGCGAATCCCCGCTTCAATTCGAATATCACCAGACATCCGTTCCTGTCGAGAGCATAGATATCACCCTCGGCCTGGAGAGATCGCTCCCGGAAGATGGGCATTAGAGCCCCGTCCTCAAAAAGCACTTCAAAGAGATTCTCGGACAATAATTGCTCTAAGTCTTTTTCCGCTTTTTCGAGATCTGTGAAACCTAAGAAAGGGAGCGGCTCCAGACTTTTGGTTTTGTTACTAAGGAAGCTCATCTTATAAAGCATAACGATTACCGCTCCTACTTAATATTCGTTAGTTGGAATTCTTCCTTGACCCGAAAATTGTAAGCTTTTGTAATCAACGGTACCACGCGATCGAAATCTCCTGCTTGGAAGTGCCCGGTCACCTGAGGCAAGGTCGATATAAACAGTCGATTACTGAAGTTATTTTCTGCTAGAAACCTTGTCTGGTTCGGTTTGGGGACAATCACCTCGCAACTCAGATAATCGCACTCCCGATCATTATTCCTCCACACTGAGAAATAATTTTTTATGTGGACGTTTCTTCTTTTCTCATATGGCACACCAAACACGATAAGCCGCTCGTCCTGACCCTCCCATTGCTGCGTCACCGCGTAATTATCGAGTAGCCAGCAATGATCCATCAGGCGCAATCCCAATTCTCTGACCGGACCGTTCGCACCGAGAAAAAACACTTCTCTAAGTCTTACAAACTCATCAGATGAAATTGGCGTCTTTCGCATAAATATTTCCTCCTTGAACGACTAATATAGTACTCGCGATAGCGCGGTCAAGGATTTATTTTGT
>CAZDAH010000140.1:0-992 GCA_964503405.1 uncultured Ignavibacteria bacterium | reverse complement strand
ATATCTGCATAAACTGCCTTAATCCGATGAAATTAAGAAGAGGACTCAAAAACCGGCCGCATTTCGCGCATATCAATAAGGATTTCGATTATATTTGCAGCCCTGAGACGGTGCTGCATAACGCTTTTAAGATCACCTTACACGAGCGCTTCCAGGAACACATCGCTAGGTCTATTAGGCTTCCAGTCAGGTGGAATTGCAGGTTGTGTGGGAAGCCCCATGAAGCTAATCTCATCAAGTCGGCACATGAGTCAAGATTGGAATATGCAATGGGAGATTTCGTTGCCGATGTCGCCCTACTTGACCAAGATCACGCAGCCTTATGCGCGGTTGAGATCGTCGTGACCAATTCGCCCGAGGATGAAAAGGTCGCATACTATAAGGATAGCGGGATTTGGCTGGTACTCTTTAAACTAGAAAGCGATACAGATATTGAAAAGGCCCGTGATACACCGCTTACTCCGACGAGCTTTGATTTTTGCCCAGAGGCTTTCCGAAAAAAAGCCGTTGAGCCCGGTTGCGCCGAAAAAGCTGTAGAGGGGACATCCACGGCTGTTCCGCACCACAATTCTAATGAGCCATATGAAGACGGTCATTCAGGTGAAACAGACAATTTCTCGGGTGGCAGCTATTCAAAGCTGATTAAAAGGATAGCGTTGATTTTGCTTATTGTGGTAGCCATGATCAGCGTTTACCTTTTATGGCAGAGGCTTATTTGATTTGATCGACAACGGAATCCAGCAGACCTAACTATGACCGGGTCCTCTCTGGAATTAGAGTTTCAGAGCTATCGGTATATGGCCTATATTTAAAATACTCCAATACAATTCGCTTTTCAGCCATAAACTCTCCATTTATCATATACCCTTTCAATCGCTTTTTCGGATCAGGGTGATTAATAAACCGGTCGATGGTCCGAGGGTCCTTATGGAATATACGGCAGATATCCCTTCTGGTCCAAAAGGCTTCTTGCATCAGTTCGTCTGGGCTTT
>CAZDAH010000139.1:5056-6040 GCA_964503405.1 uncultured Ignavibacteria bacterium | reverse complement strand
CATGTGCATGCCCAATAGGTTCACCGTCGCCCAAAACGACATCCGCCTGGCCGCCCTCGAAATTGAAATCGACCCGGCCTCCGGAAAAACCGTTTCCATGACGCGAATTTTCAGCCAAATGAAAGAGGAGCAGAACCCTATCAGAAATCAGGAGCGATTCTAAATGGCCGCGGAGATTATAAGCGGCAAGAAAATATCCGCCGAGATTAAGGCGGAAATAAAATCAGAAACTGTTTCTCTAAAAGCCAAGGGAATCACTCCCGGCCTGGCCGCGGTCCTGATCGGCCATAATCCCGCCTCGGCGTTATATGTTAAAATGAAGGCCAAAACCTGCGGGGAAGTCGGATTCTTCTCGGAGGTCATCAACAAAGATAAATCATGTACCCAGGATGAAATCATGTCGCTCCTCGACAATCTTAATAATCGAGGCGATATCGACGGAATCCTCGTGCAATCGCCGTTGCCGGAACATCTCGACGAGCCTGCCGTGACCCTGGCCATCGAGCCGGGAAAAGACGTCGACGGTTTCCATCCCCTCAACCAGGGGCTGATACTATCGGGGCAGCCCGCATTCGAACCGGCAACTCCCTTGGGAATAATCGAACTGCTGATCAGATCCGGCAACAGCCCGGCCGGCAAATACGTGGTCATCCTCGGACGTGGAATGCTCGTCGGCAGGCCGCTGTCAGTGATGCTATCCAATAAATCGCCCAGAGCCAACGCCACCGTCACGATTTGTCATACCGGCACCGGAGACATAGCCGCTTTTACGAAAAATGCTGATATCATAATCGCCGCCATGGGCAAAGCGCGCTTCCTGACTGCCGATATGGTCAAGCCCGGCGCCGTGGTTGTCGACGTCGGCGCCAACCAGATCGACGATCCGTCGCATCCGATGGGAAAGAGGCTTGTCGGCGACGTCGATTTCGATTCGGTCAGGGAAATAGCCGGCGCCATCACCCCCGTCCCCGGCGGCGTCGGCCC
>CAZDAH010000139.1:2857-5046 GCA_964503405.1 uncultured Ignavibacteria bacterium | reverse complement strand
AGAATCCATCACGGTCTTGAGTGAGAAATGCCCGATAAGATCTATTCGATAGCCTAACTTACCAGGAAAATAAAACAGATCCTGGAGGGCTCCTTTCCCAGAATCTGGGTGGAAGGGGAGATCTCCAACTACGTGCGGCATTCCTCCGGCCATCGATATTTCACACTCAAAGACGGCGAAGCTCAGCTTCGCGCGGTCATCTGGCGCTGGGCCGGTCAACGTCTTCAGTTCGAGCCCCAGGACGGCATGAAAGTAAAAGCCCTCGGGCAAATTACAGTGTATGAAAAATCCGGGCAGTATCAGCTCATTGTTACATCTATCGTTCCCGCCGGAATAGGCGATCTCGAGCTGGCCTTCCAGCAGCTGAAGGCGAGACTGGCCGAGGAAGGGTTATTCGATCCCGAACGTAAGATCCCCATTCCCGATTTCCCTGGCACCATCGGCGTGGTCACTTCTGCCACCGGCGCCGCTATTCGCGATATCCTCAATATCACCCGACGACGGGCGCCCTGGGTGCGGATTATCCTCTGGCCGGTGGCTGTGCAGGGTGAAGGAGCAGCCAAACAGATCGCTCATGCCATCGACGGTTTCAACGCGAATAAGCTCGTTGATTTAATGATCGTCGGAAGGGGAGGAGGATCCCTGGAAGATCTCTGGGCCTTCAACGAGGAGATCGTCGCCCGCGCCATCTACCGCTCCGAAATACCCGTCATCTCCGCCGTCGGACATGAGATCGATTTCGCCATCTCCGATTTCGTCGCCGACCTGCGAGCGCCGACGCCTTCCGCGGCCGCCGAGATCGCCGTCCCCGACGGCCCCGCGCTGCTGCCACGAGTCCGCGAGGCGGGTTCGGCCATGGTTTACGCCCTGAAAGGACTGCTCGAAAATTCCCAATCCCGACTCGACCAGATAATCTCCCGCTACGGTCTGCGCCGACCCGCCGAAATCATCGCCCAACGGGCGCAGAGAATCGACGATTTGTCGCACCTGCTCGATCTGAATATGAAACACAGAATGCGTTTTTTCGGCGATAAGCACCACTCTGTGGATTCCAAACTCATGATGGTCTCTCCCGCAGCGGTGATGAAACGAGGATATTCCTACTGCCGGGATAAAGAGGGTAGGCCGGTCACGAGCTTCCGCAGAGTTGCGGTCGACGATAAAATCGATATCACGCTTTACGAAGGCGGCCTGGAAACGCGGGTGACGCGCTTGAACCCGCGTCGCGCCTTCGGCATGGAAAGCGGAGGGAATCAATGAATAAGAATTCGGCGGGGAAAATTTATTACTCCATCTCCGAAGTCGCCGAGATGGTCGGCGAGGAAGCCTACGTCCTGCGCTTCTGGGAAAAAGAGTTCTCCCAGCTCAAACCGAAAAAGAACCGCGCCGGCAACCGGATCTATCAGCAGGGAGATATCGAGCGCGTGTTGCAGATCAAACGGCTCCTCCACGAAGACGGCTACACTATCGAGGGGGCCAGGAGCCTGCTCCGTCGCGACGGCCCTGGCTCCGGCGACGATCCCAAAACTGTCAGGGTGCGGGCCATGCTCGCCGAAATCCGGGCCGAACTGGAGGACATCCTCAAACTTTTCCCTTGATTTGAGCCTCCGCCATATTATTATGAATTGAAAATCGGGGCGTAGCGCAGCCTGGTTAGCGCACTTGCTTGGGGTGCAAGGGGTCGGCCGTTCAAATCGGCTCGCCCCGATTTTTTTGAGCCGTAACAAAATAGTATATTTAGCTTGACAAAAAAGGTCCTGCCCGCTATCATTATTTTGGAGATATTCTCAAGGAGGATACTATGTTGGTTCGCGGAGGATTAATAGTAGTCTCGGTCCTGCTATTTTTGGCTAGTTTCGTACGCGAAGCATATAGCTGTGCGGATACCTTAAGGAACGAGCAAGGGGTGGTCTTCGTAAGGGAATGGCCACAGGAGGCAGGGGTAGACTATGTCGAAAATCAAGTCGTTATCAGGACTAGAAACAACAGCTTATTATTACCAATGGGCGCGACGGAGGCCCAGCTAAAGTCTTGCATCATAGAACCAGAGCTGAAACAGGCATTATATTCTTCTAATGCCTATTATGTAAGAAAGGTCTTTCCCAACGCGATAGCCAACGACACTCTTAAGGTGCTGGATGATTCTACTAATGTGAACGTACTTGATCTTTCACCGGTTTTCACAATCT
>CAZDAH010000139.1:2215-2847 GCA_964503405.1 uncultured Ignavibacteria bacterium | reverse complement strand
TGCTGTAGTTTGGGCCGAGCCGAATTCCATTATGGAGCCTTTTGACACTCCGAACGATCAATTATTCGATCAATATCAGTGGAATTTGAAAGATGTCGGATTCGGCATAAAAGCTGAAACCGCCTGGAATTATACGAAAGGCACGTCCGATGTTAGAATAGGGATTATCGGCTCCGGGATAGACGCAACACCAAATCACCCCGACCTGCCTCAAGATGTGAAAGTAGTAGGCGGAGATAACTATAATAACTGCCCAGAGTGCGGCTGGGGGGACGATGGGGTTAACGCAGGACACTAAACTTTGGTAACCGGCATTGCCGCCGCCCTTACGAATAACGGCGCACCGGGTATTGCAGGCGTGGCTGGCGGCTGGAATACTGGAGGCAACGACGTTGGAGCGGAAGTTTACTCATTGAGGATGACCGATGCCAGTGGTGTAGCAACCGCAACTGCTATGGGAGCTGCTCTTCACGGTGGTGTAGAAACATTTGACTGTGACGTTTTTAACATCAGCTGGGGCGGTGAGCTTTGGTCTTACGCGAGGCACGAAGGTGTTGCCTACGCACAGGAGAATAGAAAGATCATGGTAGCGGCTATGGGCAACGGGGGCTTAAACGGCGACCCTCCTTTTA
>CAZDAH010000139.1:830-2205 GCA_964503405.1 uncultured Ignavibacteria bacterium | reverse complement strand
TTTTAACGACCGTATTTATCCAGGAAACTACGAAAATAGCTGGATTGTAGCTGTAGGTGGTTACGGGCAGGATGGGCTGATCTGCCAAGGAACGCCTCAAAACCCTGATAATTGCGAATATTATTCCAATTTCGGAGGTGAAATCGATCTGGTAGCACCCGGCACAGCAGTTCCAACCTGCACTCTGGATCAAGAATACGTATTATGGGGCGGCACTTCCGCCGCCGCTCCTCATGCCACTGGTGTCGTTGCTTTAATCCTGTCTTTAAGGCCTGGTCTCTGGTCAGAAGACGTAGATTGGATATTAAAATTAACTGCTGACGACACCGGAGATCCGGGCTATGACAGTTACCATGGCGGGGGGCGCCTTGATGCGGGAGAAGCTGTAGCCAAGATATCGCCCGCTCTGTCGTTATACAGTATTAATTACTATTCAGGATACTACAGCATTGATACCTATAATTTCGTCGATTCTGATTTTAACTGGCTGTTCTACGGATCCGGAGAAGTTAACAGCTACCACGCTGAGCTATACGAGGTGATCTGTTCGGTGCAATTCCCGTTCAGTTTTAGTATTCTTCAAGGAGCCTGGGGAAAGAGATGGGGGTATTTTTACGAAGAATTACAGGAGACCGAGGGGTGGTCAGGCTCCGATCCTAACTTGCAAAGGGGATATTGCGAGGTTGTACCGGGGTCACTAACACCAAACGGATGCCAGATTAAAACTTATACCTATAGGATTGAGGATGGGGGTCAATGGCATTGGGAACCTTTTAATCCCACGAATGCGTATATTTTCCTATCTTATGCAGTCTGGGGACTACCGGCAGGTCATGGTCCTGGCGGCCCAAAGGCAAACGGATACGACGCAAATATGGCATCGCGGTCTTCCTCCAAATGTTATCCCAATCCTTTTAATAATAGAATTCTAATAGACTATACATTGCCTACCGACTCAGACGTCACCATAGACATATTCGATATTGTGGGTAGAAAAGTAAAAACACTGTTGGCATCAAGCCATAGGCAGGGTCCCAATCGCGTATACTGGGATGGCGAAAATTCCGAAGGAAAATATGTAAATTCTGGGGTGTACTTCTATATGCTAAAGGCCGGCAATTATTCCAATATCGAAAGGATGGTGTTAGTCAAATGAGAAATAATAGTTTACTTGTGGCCATCCTCCTATTTTGGCCACTAATTGAAGCATCCCAAGGGGGCTGGTCAGAACCAACATTCGTAGATACCTTGCTCTATAGCCAACCGCCCTGGAATGCCATCGAAGCGAGAAACGATTCCATTTATGTAATCTATGATTTTTTCAATTTTATCAGAAGCACGGACGGCGGGCAAACCTGGCAAGATCAGTTCGTTA
>CAZDAH010000139.1:230-820 GCA_964503405.1 uncultured Ignavibacteria bacterium | reverse complement strand
GACGTGGGCTTCAAACTGACCGGCGATACCCTGGTGGCATTCTTCAAGTCGAGCGGAATCATGAATTTTTATTTTTCAACCGACGCTGGCGAATCATGGCAGGGGCCCAGGTTTCCCGATAGGGATCCAGGATACGAAGTTTCGGCCAATTATAATCACTCGCATATAGCCGTTTGTAAGATGACTTATGACGAACCTTTCGCGACCCATATTTTTTTGAAAAACTCAACCGACTTCGGGACTACATGGGCGGAGGCCGAATCGATTTGGACTTATCCGGGGCCTGTGTTTGACCATTTTTTATACTACTTCTATGATCGCGCATACGTCCTCTCATCCGGTTATGACGGGGGACTCGGTCTCTCCACTATAAAACTTCTATTCAGCGCCGATAACGGGGAATCCTGGATCGCACATGACTCATTGTCGGAAGTAGGTGCGGTTTGGGAGCAGCGTATGGACGCATCAGATGGCGGACATATGGCTTTCGTTTACCACCGATATAATTCATGGATTGGAAGTATATCTGAGGTTTTTGTCGCTCTCTCCGCAGATTCGGGGTTAACCTGGGCGACCCCTGTAGATGTATC
>CAZDAH010000139.1:0-220 GCA_964503405.1 uncultured Ignavibacteria bacterium | reverse complement strand
CGCTATACGACATTAATTATTTCCCGTGCATTGCCGTTTCGGGGGATACGGTAATTGCTTCCTGGCATGGTAGAGCAGACACTTCCGACACCTATGGTGCGGTTCTGGTACGAAGAACGTTCAATTTCGGTGAATCGTGGGAGGATGTCGAAATCGTAACGGACCGAGGGGAGAACGGCCGCTTCCCGGAAATCGCAATTGACGGCGAGATAGTCCACCT
>CAZDAH010000138.1:0-6132 GCA_964503405.1 uncultured Ignavibacteria bacterium | reverse complement strand
GAAAGTTTCAGCAGAGGGCTGAACAACAACTCGCCGCAAAAATGCCGCGATTCAGCCGCGACTTTTGGTGGAACAGCGACGAGATGATGCGGGTGGAAATGCAGCCAACGCGCAAAGGCTTTGGCGTTGCCTTGCAGGAACGCGGCGGCGATGAACGTGTCGTTTGCCTTGGCCTGGATATTTCGGGGTCAATCACCATCAGTGATTTTTACACAAAACACGCCGAGCGGAAAGAACGCTGGTTGAGTGTGGGAATTGCCGAGCAGAGCGCGGTGTGCATCGCGGCCGGGCTGGCTCGTGAAGGCAAGATCCCCGTTCTCGGTACTTATGGTACCTTCGCATCAGGCCGCGCCCTTGACCAGATTCGGACTACCGTGTGCTACGGAGAACTCAATGTCCTCATTGCAGGAGCGCACGGTGGCATCTCCGTCGGCCCCGACGGTGCTACCCATCAGGCGCTGGAAGACCTGTTTCAAATTTGCGGCCTGCCGAACATGAATGTTGCGGTCCCTTGCGATACTGTTGAAACACGGAAAGCTACCGAGCATCTCCTCTTCGGCATTCAGGGCCCGAAATACATCCGGTTTGCCCGTGAAGCCACTCCGATTGTCACAACCGCCGAAACACCGTTTGTCTTCGGCAAAGCGAACGCGATCCGGTTCACTGACGAACAACCGAGGTTTATCGATGCCTTTGAGACCGTCCTTGCCTCGGAATTCGAATATGACGACGAGCAGCTGGCTATCGTGGCTTGCGGACCGATGGTTCCGGAGGCGATGAGGGCGGCGTTTATGCTCAAGAAGGACTTCGGCATTGAATCCGTCGTACTCAACATGCATACGCTCAAACCCCTCGACGCGGATGCCGTGGTGAAAGCCGCGGCAGCGACAGGCGTCATCGTAACGGCCGAGGAACATCAGATCGGCGGGCTTGCCGATCGTGTCTCGCGCATCCTCACAGAATCACCGCCGTTGTATCAGGTTCCGATCATCACCGGATCCATCGGCGTAAAAGACAGGTTCGGCGAATCGGGCGCACCCTGGGAATTAGTAAGGGAATTTGAGGTTACAGCGGAACACATTGCACAAAAAGCCATGGATTTGATAAATCTCAAAAAACGCTCGGTGGAATTGAGGTATTAACAAGGTGAAATGTGTGGAGTGAGATGTGAAACGATGTCTGGCTGAATTCGACCTTGAAAAATTTCACTTCTCAATTTTCACCAAAGGGCACCACGGAGACAACTATGAAGACGGCAAAGAGGCTCACTCGTTTGGGAACAGAAACCGCGTTTGAGGTGCTCGCGGAAGTGAATCAACTGAGGGCCCAGGGAAGGGACATTATCGCTCTCTCTATTGGAGAACCTGCCTGTGCAACGTCTGAGTCCATCAAGGATGCCGCCAAGAAGGCCCTTGACAAGAACCTGACGCATTACAGTCCCTCCCAGGGGATCATCGAGCTCCGCCGGGCCGTGGCAGAATACGTTTCGACAACACGAGAAATTTCTGTCGATCCCGCCGAAGTTGTCATCGTTCCCGGGGGGAAGCCGATCATTTTCTACAGCATTCTGGCTTGCATCGACGAGGGTGATGAAGTCGTATATCCGCTTCCCGGATATCCGATCTACGAATCGATGATCAATTTCGTCGGAGGCAAAGCGGTTCCTCTCCGGCTCCGGGAAGAAAAGAATTTCAGTTTCGACATCGATGAATTGCGCTCAAAGATCTCGGATCGCACCCGCATGGTCATCGTCAACTCGCCGCACAATCCCACCGGCGGTGTCATTCCGAAACAAGACCTCCACGAAATCGCCGAACTCGCCCTCAAGCATGACTTCTGGGTCCTTTCCGACGAGATTTATTCGCGGATTCTGTACGACAGAAAGCCCGAGAGCATCAGTCAGTTTCCCGGAATGAAAGAGCGGACGATCATTCTGGACGGACATTCCAAAACGTATGCGATGACCGGATGGCGGGTGGGATACGGCGTCATGCCGAAGGAACTCGCCGTGCACATGACCCGGCTGATGACCAATTCGAATTCCTGCACTGCCACCTTCACCCAGCATGCAGCCCTGGAAGCCATCACCGGGAGCCAGGAATATGTTGATCACATGGTGGCGGAGTTTCGCACGAATCGCGACCTCATCGTCAGCGGACTTAACGCCATCGATGGGTTCAAATGCCACAGGCCCGCCGGGGCGTTCTATGCATATCCGAACGTCACTCAGGTGTGCCGCAAGCATGGATTCCGTGATTCAAAACAGCTGCAGCAGTTTCTGCTTTACAAAGCCGGAGTAGCGGTCCTTGGCCAGCAGTGCTTTGGAACGCGGGCGGACGATGAAAATCAGGAATTCATCCGTCTCTCGTATGTGTCATCGGAACAGGATATTCGCGAGGCCCTTCGGCGAATCCAATCGGCACTCTCCAATTCAACTCTTGTTCACGAATTTTTGGCAGAAGAATCATCGAAAACTGTCGTGAAACAGTGAATCGGTTGTTCTCTGTGGAATAAATAAACAGAAATCCTTAGGTTCATTCGTCGTAGTATGATCTCACGATAACAAGGACCTGCCGGCTTGAAGCGCATTTTTCCCCTTTCTTTCTATAACCCGATCACTCTGCTCGGCACTGCCGTGGCAACGGTGAGTTTCGGATTAATTCTCTTCCTCACCGTCGTGGAGCTCTTCGCCGAAGAGCAGAAGCCCTACATGGGCATCCTCACGTTTATTATTCTGCCCTCCGTTCTCCTGTTCGGAATTGCTCTCATCGCGTTCGGAATTATGAGAGAACATCGAAGGGAGAGGTTGGGAAAACCGCACGGGATGCGCCTCCCTCAAATTGATTTGAATAATCCGAGTCATCGGACTGCTTTCACTTTTGCTGCGACCGGCGCCATTCTCCTGCTTTTGTTTTCGGCGTTCGGAAGTTTCAAGGCATATGAATACACGGATTCTGATCAGTTCTGCGGAGAAATGTGTCACTCGGTCATGGAGCCCGAGTACACGGCCTATCAATTTTCGCCGCATGCGCGCGTTGGTTGCGTGAAGTGTCACATCGGTCCGGGTGCCGGTTGGTTTGTGCGCTCCAAGTTGTCCGGTGCCTATCAGGTGTACGCTGTCGCGTTCGACCTGTATCCAAGACCTATTCCGACCCCGATCCAGAACCTCCGCCCCGCCCAGGAAACGTGCGAGCAATGCCATTGGCCCGAGCAGTTCTTCGGCGCTCAGCAGAAGCAATTCAACCATTACATGTACGACGAGACCAATCTGCACTGGCCGATCAACATGTTGATCAAGACGGGCGGCGGCGACCCCAAGACCGGCCAGACTGCCGGCATTCACTGGCATATGAATATCGGGGTTAAGGTGGATTATATCGCCCGCGACGAGAAACGTCAGGATATACCCTGGGTAAGAATCACCGACCGGGAAACGGGCCGGGTTACTGTATACCAGGACGTCACCAACCCACTGAGCGAAGAGGAGATCGCCGACGCCGAGGCGCGCCAGATGGACTGCATGGATTGTCATAACCGCCCCAGCCACATTTTCTATCCTCCCGATTACGCCATTGACAAGGCTATCCTCACCGGCCAGATAGATCACGATCTTCCGCATATGAAGCGGGTGGCGGTCGAGGCTATGTCGAAAGAATACGCCAGCAGAGAGGAAGCTCTTTCCAAAATAGCCAGCTACATTACCGATTTCTATCGTCTGAAGATGCCCGATTATTACGAAAAAAACCGGGTTAGGATAGACAAGGCAATAATCGCCACCGAGAACGCGTTTAAGAAGAATATCTTTCCCAAAATGAACGTCCGCTGGGAATCATACCAGGATAATATCGGACATTTCGATAATCCCGGATGCATGCGCTGTCATCTCGGAAACCATAAAACCGATGACGGTATCAGCATAACCCACGATTGCGGCGCCTGTCATTCGATTTTGTCTCAGGGCAGCGGTGATCGAACGGAGATATCGGTAACCCAGGAGGGGCTGGATTTTACGCATCCGGAGGACATCGACGAGGCATGGCAGGAAATAGGTTGCTGGGATTGCCATTCCGGAGTTCAGCCGTGAATATCCGCGGCGGACAAAATACAATGACGAAAAGCGCCGTTATTGCGCGTATCATAAATGAGGTTTCGGCCATCGTTCCACGGGGGTATTGAAATGAAAATGATTGGTACGTTTTTCATCGCCTGGATAACCGTTTTTTGCTTTTCCATAAGCGTCGCCCTGGCCGGCGAGAAAGATAATCCTGACTCGGCGGGTATCCTGAAGCAGGCCGATAATTTATTCGAGTCTGATGATTTCGAAGGGGCGCTGGATTCATATAAGCAGGCTGCCGAGGAGGCTGAAATTGAGAAAAATAATAGTGTGGCTGCCGAGGCCTATTCGCAGATAGCCCGGTGCTGCCTGAAACTGGATCGAATGGACGAAGGAAAAACCTGGTTGGAAAAGGCGAGTCAAACGGCATCCGAGGAGGATCCGCTGGGATGGTCTCGTTATCTTGGGGTAAGAGGTCGATTCGAATGGAAAGATTCCCAGGCCAGTTCCAATATGCTCACTCCCGAAACGGATAAAGCCTCGAAAACATTCAAGGAGATGTACGATCACTGTATCGAGCATGAGCTGCCTTCGCGGGTTGTGGACGCGGCTAATATGGTGGCCATCACCGGGCGGCTAGACGAGAGGGTGGAATGGAGCCTGAAAGGAATCGAGGCGGCGGAGAAGGGTAACCTCAGCGGAATGCTGGGACCTCTCTGGAATAACCTCGGCTGGACCTATGACAATCTGGGCCGCTACGACGAATCATTGAAAGCTTTGGAGAAAGCCCGTTATTATCATTACCTGAGAGGCGAGGAACTACCCATGCTCATCGCCGACTGGTCGGTGGGTCACGCCCTGAGAATGACCGGCCAGATCGATTCGGCGGAGACGGTTTTAAGCAACGTGCAAAAGTGGGCGTTCATCAAGAAATCCGAGGAGAAGTCCCCGGAGAATTCCGAATGGGTCGGCTGGGCCAATCTCGAACTGGCGGAAATAGTCCTGCAAAGGGGCGATCGAGATCGGGGTCTGGGAATGCTGAAAGTGGCCTACAGAAACCTATTCGAGGCTGGTATGAGAGACTGGGATCCCGGAAAACTGGAGGAAATCAACCTGAGGATTCTGGAAGTCTCAAGGAGCGAAAAATAGGAGCGGGCGCGTCAACTGAGCAGTCAACCGCCCTCGCGCCATCCACGGAAAGCCGTCCCGAAAGCTCGAATCCGTCGCTAAAAGTTTAATCCAAAAGGAAAAGGGGGAAGCGCGAGCTTCCCCCTTTTCGATTACGATTTCTCGACCGGTAAATCGAGATTATCTATTTACGAGGCTAGTACCTTTGGTAGCCTCTGTTCTGATAAGCGCCTCTTTTCGGCTTGTCCTTCTGGGGACGCGCCTCATCGACTTTTATCGTTCGGCCTTCGAGCTCGGACCCGTTGAGGCCGTCCATGGCGGCCTGAGCGGCCTCGGGAGTCGCCATCTCGACAAACCCGAATCCTTTACCCTCGATTACCCTGACTTCTTTGACCTCGCCGTATTCGGCGAAGATCTGACTAAGCTGGTCATTTCCCATGGAATAAGGGAGATTTCCTACGTAAAGCTTGCTGTTTTGCATCTTTTCCTCTTTTCTCTGTTTAATCATGCTTTTTCAGGAGAAGACGCAAAAACGTAGCGATCTCGGCCCCAGAAACGAAGACATTTTAAACAGGAGCGTTTTTAATGTTTTGATTTCAGTTTCGGTGTTTCATTTCGACTTACCGGTCTTAGCATTATTGCTGTTAACGTATTCCTTATCGGGAATGTTCCTTACAACTTAACATATTTTTAAAAAATAACAAGCAAATTTTGGCTCCCCGTTTGCAACCCTTTTCATAACCGTTCTCCACTCGAATGTCAATCAGAAAGCGCTTATTATTCAACGAGTTATCAAAGAGCACGCCGTTCCGGCAGGCCGGAAGCGGCGTTGAATCGCATTTCCCCATCTCCGCCGGATGCCACAACTCATCACCGCGTCATCAGCGCGAACACACCCCAGCCCAGGTATTCACGCGTGTAAGCGGCGTAGCGCTCGGGTTCCGAGGTTA
>CAZDAH010000137.1:5826-6153 GCA_964503405.1 uncultured Ignavibacteria bacterium | reverse complement strand
AAGATTTTAAGACTTTTCTTTATACGATGGGGGGTTTCGAAAAATACGACAGTCCTGCTTTCGTCGGCCAGCAATGAGTAAAATCGGCGCAGCTTACCTTCGGCACGAGGCGCGTATCCCTCGAAACAAAAACGGTCAGAGGGGAATCCGGAGACGGACAAGGCGGTTATAATCGAGGAGGGGCCGGGAACGGGGATTACCTCGATTCCTTCCCTTATGGCCGAATTGACCAGAGTATATCCCGGATCCGATATCAGCGGCGTTCCGGCGTCGCTGATGATCGCGATGCTCTCGCCGGGGTTGCTGCCGGAGAAGTCCCAGTGCTCC
>CAZDAH010000137.1:429-5816 GCA_964503405.1 uncultured Ignavibacteria bacterium | reverse complement strand
GTTCCGGCGTCGCTGACCAGGGCCACGTTGTTTCCCTTAATCAGCCCCTCGATTATCCTGGGGGCCTTCGTTTTCTCGTTATGATCGTGATAACTTTCTTGACGAGTCGAGATCTGAAAATGAGACAGCAGCCGGCCGGTGACCCTGGTATCCTCGGAGAGAATCATATCGACAAGCTTCAGGGTTTGGATACCCCTAGGCGTAAAATCCGATAGATTCCCGATGGGTGTCGCGACTATATAGAGTATGCCTGGCTTAATGGGCGTGACGGTCATTTGCCCCCGTCCGGGGTGATCCTTGAATCCGGTTTTTCTCGAAGATCCGCTATCCTGGCTGTAACCGGAGGCGATCCTTTGAACCTGTTGTTGTTGTAAAGGTGCATCACATGTTCTATCATTCCCCTGTCGAAGCCCTTTTTTTCGCATTCGGCATGAGAAATCCTCTTCTCGAAAAGAAGATACAGCAGTTCGTCGACCCGCTCGTAACTGAATCCGAGCTCTCCTTCGTCGGACTGCCCGGCATAGAGGTCAGCCGAAGGCTTCTTGGCGATAATCCCCTCGGGCACTCCCAGGAATCGGGCCAGTTCCCGGACCTGGGTCTTGTAAAGATCTCCGATCGGATTTAGGGCGCAGGCGAGATCGCCGAAAATAGTCCCGTATCCGAGCAGGATCTCGGACTTGTTCGAGGTCCCTACAACCAGGGCTTTTTCCAAAGCGGAAATATCGTACAAGACGCTCATTCTTTCTCTGGCCATCTTGTTGCCGCGGCGGACCCTGTCGGCCTCGGGGAATTTTTGAAAATAATGGTCAACCGGGACGCTGATATCGACGACATGTTTTTTTATACCCAGAAGCTCAATAAGACACTCGGCGTCGGCCATGTTTTCTTTGCTTGATAATCTATAAGGCATTACCACGCCGACCACGTTATCCTTTCCTATCGCTTTTACAGCAAGGAAACATACGACGGCCGAATCTACACCGCCGGAGACGCCTGCCACCAGCCTGCGGAAGCCGGCAAGAGAGAGTTGGCGGGAGATAAAATCAGTCAGGAACTCGGCAATAACGGCGGGGTCGTTGGCAATACCATCTCTCATTTCTCGAAATTCCTGTCTAAAAGGTCATGCCTGTCGGATTTCGGTGAGCTTAATCGAATCGAAATCGCCGGATTATTTCTTCCTCGGCCGCCCGGGCGGCTATACCAAGCAACATCCGGAGTGAAAACCTATCAAAATCGGTCATTGCTGGCAAGGAAAATCTCGACTCGACCGAGCTCATCGAATTCGAATTGACATCTGCGGAGCAGGTTATTATAATGGGGAAAATAAATTTAAGGAGGAATAATGGCTGCTGTCAATAAGGCTATACTCATCGGTAACCTGGGAGCGGACCCGGAACTTCGCTACACTCCGTCCGGGCAGGCGGTTGCCAGCTTCAGTCTGGCCACCAGCGAGAAATTCAAGAATAAGGACGGTGAGCAACAGGAGCGCACCGAGTGGCACAACGTGGTCTGCTGGGGCCGCCAGGCCGAGATCGCCAATGAATATTTGAGGAAGGGCAGCTCGGTCTATATTGAAGGCCGAATTCAGACCAGAAGCTACGACGATAAGGATGGCATAAAACGATACAAAACCGAAATCGTCACACGTCAGATGCAGTTTTTGGGAGGGAGACCAAGAGCCGAGCAGGAGCCGTCGCAAACTCAGACGCAATCGCAGACGACTTCCGAACCGGAAGCGCCGCTCGATGACGATGATCTACCGTTTTAGTTTTACGGGGTAAAACCCGCCGTTTCTTTTCTTATTTTTTTATAATTTCTCGCCACGGGGCGGGCAATTCAGATGAACAGTATTAGGATTCTGACATTCCTGATTATCATCGGCGCGGCCGGCTTGATATACGCCGTTACCCTCTGCCCCACTGTCGAATTTGTAGATTCGGGCGAGCTGGCCCTGGCCTGCAAAAACCTCGGTATAGCCCACCCCACGGGATATCCGTTATACACCTTGCTGGGGAGGCTCGCGGCCATGATTCTCGGAGGGGAACTGATCACCAGGATGAACCAGATGTCGCTCTTTTTTACCGCTATCGCGGCCGGATTCCTGAGCCTGGTCATGATGGAGATGTTAACGATGGAAAATAAGAGGGCCGCCCTGACAGCGGGGACTGTCTCTTTATTCACCGCGCTCTCGCCGGTCTGGTGGTCGCAGGGCACCACCAACGAGGTTTATTCGTTGAACCTGCTTTTGATCTCCCTGTTCGTTTACAGTATTCTGAAATACCTGAGGAAAACGTCATCGCCCGGCTGGCTGATTTTGTCGGCTTATATTCTGGGATTGGCTTTCACCAATCACCTTTCGGCCGTGTATCTCGTTCCGGGTTACGCGCTCATAGCAGGATCGCTGGTCTGGAGAAGGAAGATCAGGATGATCGCCTTCATGTGGATGATAGCCATGATATCGATTCCGCTCACTCTTTACGTCTTCCTTCCCGTCCGGGCCGCGTTTTCGCCTTTTTTAAACTGGGGTGATGTCAGCGATTCTTATTTCTTATACAAGCATATCACCGGATGGCAGTACCGGATATGGATGTTCAGCGACGCCGATATCGGTGTGGTGCTGGGCAGGCTGGTCTACTCCGGCGAACTGATGGTCGATCAGTTCGGATGGTTCGGAATCGTCTCCGCCGCAGCCGGTCTTTTCCCGATATTCAAGAGGCACAGGAATTTCGGTATTTTCCTGACGACGATCGGGCTGCTGAACCTTGCCTACGCGGCCAATTACCAGATAGCCGATATCGATTCGTATTATCTGCCTATGATCCTGGTTATTTCGTTGTTCATGGCCTCGGGGGTATCGCTCATGGCCGGGCATATCCTGAAACTCGCCGTCGGCAGCCGATTCATAAAACTGGCTGTCGCCGGCGGGCTGATGTTATTGCCAGTCTCGAATCTAATTAACAATTACCATGAATCCGACAGAAACAATCGAACCTTCGCCAGGCAGGGCGCGGTTGACATGGTCGATTCGATGCTGCCGGACGGTTTGGCAATCATCGAGAATTGGGACTTCTATTCTCCCTGGCTCTACCTTTCATTCGAAGAGAAATACCGTCCTGACGCAATCCTGCTGGACAAGGAATTGATGCGCCGCTCGTGGTATATCGATTTTATTCGGAGACAATATCCCGAAATTTACGGTCGATCGGAATCACCAATCCGGCAGTTTTTAGAGAGGGTGGAATCTTTCGAGCGGAACAGGCCCTTCGATCCGCTGCTGATCGATTCGGCCTACTACGGCATGCTGCGGGCTATTATCGAGAACGAATCGCTATCGCGGCCGGTCTATACCAACGTCACCGCCGATCCCAAATTCCTGCGCATGTTTCGGCTGGTCCCCGACGGTATCCTGTTTCGAATACATGATGCGAATGAATATCTGGAAAGACCGCTGTTTTCTTTCGACGAGTCAGGCTGGAGCGGCGAATTAGCCTACCGTGAACAAAGGGTGGGACAAATACTCAATTATTATAATAAGGCTTTTGCCGGCAGAGAGAGCTATTGCCGCTATTTCGGAAGAGCCGATGAAGCCAAACACTATAAGATACTGGCCGAGAGGACCGCTTCTATTATGCGGGAACTGCGGAAATCGGACGGCAATTAATTTTTATCTATAACGATCCAGCATCTCGGAGGCCTCCTGAGCTTCCTGAGAGCCCTGGTGGTTCTTGACAATATCCTCGAAAACCTCTTTGGCTTTCGTTTTGAGACGCTGGTTATACATCGATTTGCCCATTTTGAGTTTGGCCGCGGCCAGCTGCTCGGAGGACGGATAATTCTCTATCATTTTCCGGAAGGCCCGTTCGGCGAGTTCGTATTTTTTCTCGAGATAGTAGCATTCCCCGATCCAGTACTGGGCGTTGTCAGCGAGAGCTGTGCTGGGGCATTCTTTGAGATAATTCTCGAAGCCGTTGATAGCCAGGTCGTACTCCTGCTTGACAACGTCGGAGTAAGCTGATCTGTATACTTTCTGGCAATCGACCCCGGACTCCGACCGAGCCGTATCCGCGCCGGCCGAATCCGGGGAGGCGGATCGCTGTTGACGGGGCGATCTCGATTCAATGGCTCCCGACGCTCTGTTGATCAGGGTAATGGCATCGTCGATGCGAGCTTCAACCATCTGCATTCGTTCATCGAGACGAGTCACATAGGCGGCGAAATCGGCGTTCAGCTTGCGGGAATGATCGATATTCGAACGGAAGAGAGAATCGAGGCGCGCGTTGTCAGTCCTGATGCTTCGCAGATCGGAGGAGATGGCATCGACTTCCATTCTCAACTCCTGGACCTGGCGGCGGGTAGCGCACCCGGGCAGGAGCGCGGCCGCCACAAGCGCGATTCCAATGATTTTCATCCGCATAATTTTCTCAGACCCTCCCGGAACCGGAATTACCTTATCCGGCCGGAAATGTCAAGAAAAACCGCATTCCGGCCGGATAATTATCGGAGGCTCGCTTAACCTGTTATTCGGAGCGAACCACGAATTCGGCCCGTCTGTTTTTCTTCCAGGCCGATTCGTTCTTGCCGTAATCGACCGGGGCCATCTCGCCGTAGGAGATGATGTTGATATTTTCAGGTTTGACGCCGTATTCCGCGAGATAGCTTTTGACAGTCTGCGCCCTTCTTTCTCCCAGGGCCATATTGTACTCCTCGGTGCCTCGCTCGTCGCAATGCCCCTCTATCCTGATAACGGCATCGGGGTGACGCGTCAGCGATTCGGCGTTTAGGGTAAGGATTTCCATGCCCTCCCTAGTCAAATCGTATCTGTCATATTCGAAATTGACTGTCAGAAGCTCGAGGGGCGCGTCTCCCTCGTATTCCGAAATATGATCGACATCGCCGTACCGGCCCAGTTCATCGAGAGACTCATCGGTAAGCGTCGGGTCGGGCGAAGTTCGCGGTGCGACTTTTGTCGTGGCGTCCGTCCCGCATCCTGATATTAATACTGCCGAGGCCAAAAATGCCCCCGCGACTGCCAGTAGAGATTTCATTTCCCCTCCTAAGTTTCGGTTTTTTTCAGGCAAGCCAAAGAGATCACATAATTCATGATTATTTTATGCGGGGGCGGCCGACTCGTTCCCGAAAAAAAGAAGCCGGATCCCGCGGGACCCGGCATCGAAAACTGAATTTATTGTTATTGGGAGATGACCACGAAAACGTCGCGACGGTTCCTGGCCCAGGCCTCCTCGTTATGACCGGCATTCGCCGGGCGCGACTCGCCATATGAGATCATCGATATTCTCGAAGCATCGATACCGAAATTGACGAGGTAATCGCGGGCCGCCCGGGCTCTTTTTTCGCCCAGGGCCATATTGTATTCGTCGGTGCCCCTT
>CAZDAH010000137.1:0-418 GCA_964503405.1 uncultured Ignavibacteria bacterium | reverse complement strand
CGGCGGCGGCGGCGGTGGTTTCGGGCACCCGAACAGTGTCAGCGCGAACAGCGCCAGCAGCAATAACAAGACAAAATTCCTAAGTTTCACACTTACCTCCTTGAAGGCCCCTAATCAGCTTTTTGACTATTTACCGAACTAAGTCCATCTTTGTCAAGTCAGATTTCTCCTAATCGTCATCATAATACGACATCCCGGTTGAAATTTCAATATTTTGTAATAATTGTTTTACAAAAAATGGCTTAGATTATCGGATATTCGCAATAGCCCATTGCCTCATCTTAAATTTTTGGACCATTCCGGCGTCTTGCAGTTACCAGGCAGATCAATCCTGCGTTTATTGCCCCCGTCATAATCCATGACAAGAAGCTGGTAGCGGCCGTCGACGATATGAGAGTATACGATATGTAAACCATCG
>CAZDAH010000136.1:0-6264 GCA_964503405.1 uncultured Ignavibacteria bacterium | reverse complement strand
GATATCAGCTGGAGGGCCTATCTTGATCAGGGCGATGTCGGTGAGCTTATCCGACCCGATGACCTCCGCTCGGTATTCCCTGTTCGATTCCAGCGTTACGGTGACCTCTATATGGTTATCGATTACATGTTCGTTGGTTAGAATATATCCTTCGCGGTCTATTATCAGTCCAGACCCCAGGGATTCATAACGTTGATCGTTGCTCTTCTTGACCACCTCGATATGCACAACCGACGGTTTCAAGGAGTCTGAAACCGAAATAATCAACGATTTTAGCTTGTCGAATATCTCCAGACCGCCTTCATCCGCAGAGGCAGGGACGCATATAGCCGGTATCAGAAGGACCGCACTCAATATTCTCTTCATCGTATCCCCTCGAACGGTTATCGTGTTGACTTTGATTCAGCATCCAATCAAAAGTAATTTATCTGTTTTTGACTGCCAAAGCCACCATTTTGGGATATAAATCTTCTTTCGAACCCTGCCGATGCTTCATCATGACCCCTGGCCGCATGAAAAGAAGCCTACTCTGGAGTCATGAATATCTGGACTTACAGGGGATCTGGAGCGATTGCGAGCGATTCTGGAGCTTCGTAGCGAGGATTTGGAACAATCGGATAAATCGCGCGGTATAGCAATAAAGATGTTGACAGGGAAAAAAGTGAAAATTATTTTACGAGTTTGTAGTAAATCCGGAGGATAGAAAAATGCCGTTCTGGTCGCAGTTTAAAAACGTGGTCTGGATTCTGGCCATTGGCGGGATATTCATGCTGGCCGGCCTGATTATCGGGTCGGATATCACTATTCCCGAAAAACTCAAGGCGGAGGCAAAATCGGGACAGCCCATCGAGCCTCGTGCCTCGGACGACGCGGTGATTCCCGCTTCCGGGCATTCGCCGTTTGTTTACGTGGCCGAAAAAGTAAAACCGGCCGTAGTCAATATTTCTGCCGAGTCGATGACCGAAGACAGGTTTCATTCGTTCATGGACGATGACTTTTTCAAGAGATTCTTCGGTCTGCCCGATGACAACAGGCCCGATAAGCCGAGGATGAGACGGTCGGAATCTCTGGGCTCCGGGTTTATCTTCTCGGAAGACGGTTATATCCTGACCAATAACCACGTGGTCGAGAACGCCGAGAAGGTAACAGTCACGCTGTCGGATCAGCATCGCTACAAGGCGGAGATTATAGGTGCCGACAACGAGACCGATCTGGCCATTCTGAAGATCGAAACCGACTATGATCTGCCGGTCATCAGGCTGGGTGATTCCGATTCCATCCTCGTGGGAGACTGGGTCATGGCCGTGGGCAACCCGTTCCCGCAGCTTGGACTGGACCGCACAGTCACGGTGGGCGTGGTGTCGGCCAAAGGACGGAAGGGATTGATGTTCGGAGGCGACATGCCGGCCTATCAGAATTACATTCAAACCGACGCTTCCATAAATCCGGGCAATTCGGGCGGCCCCCTGGTCAATCTCATGGGAGAGGCGGTAGGCGTCAATTCGGCTATAGCGACGCCGTCCGGCGGCAATGTGGGTATAGGCTTCGCTATTCCCATCAACCTGGCCAAACGCGTCTCCGAGCAACTCAGGGAATCGGGTACCGTCTCCAGGGGATATCTTGGCATTTATCCTCAGGATATTACTTATGATCTCAAGGAAGCCAATGGGTTGCCCTCGACCGATGGCATTCTTGTAGCTCAGGTCGACGTTGGCACTCCAGCCGACAAGGGAGGTCTCAAAGTCGGCGACGTAATTGTCAAATTCAATGGACAGAATGTCCTTGATGCCCAGCAATTCAGGTTCCTCGTGGCCGACGCTGGCCCGGGTGCGGAGATAGCCATGGATATATGGCGCAACGGCGAAATTAAGAAACAGAAGGTCAAGCTGGGCGACCGGGCCGCGTTCGTGACGGCTCAATCGGAATCGGACGGTATCAACCGGGATAACCGCGACTGGCTCGGGCTGAGAGTGGAAACGCCGAGCAGCGCCAACGCCGAGCAATACGGTATCGAAGCGATACCCGGAGCGTTGATTGTCTTTGTCGAGCCGGGAAGCCCCGCCGATGACGCCGGCCTGTTTGTCGGCGATATCATCCTGTCCATAGGCGGCGCGGAAATCAAAGACGCGGGTGATTTCTACAAAGCGGCCGAAAACCATAAAAATGTGGTCAAGCCGATATCCTTCTACATAAAGAGAGGCGCGCAGAAGATCTTTGTGGCCGTGACCCCCGATCAATGAGAGCCTTTGTGGAACATAGCGCGAGGCAAATTGGTTGAATGGTTGTCGAACAATCTTTGGAATTATGGGCCTGGCCCGAAAGGAGTATGATTGTCGAAAGCTATAAGAAAGTACCGTGATGAGGATAGATCGCTTGATCTGTACCTGCGCGAGATAGGCGAAACCCCCCTGATAAAAGCCGCCGAAGAGGTAGAACTGGCCAAACGAATAAGGACGGGTGACCAGACCGCGCTGGAGAAACTGACCAAGGCCAACCTGCGATTCGTCGTTTCGGTGGCCAAACAGTATCAGAATCAGGGGCTATCCCTCTCGGATCTCATCAATGAGGGTAATATTGGGTTGATCAAAGCCGCCAAGCGGTTCGACGAAACACGGGGATTCAAGTTCATTTCCTACGCAGTGTGGTGGATCCGGCAGGCAATCCTTCAGGCTTTGGCCGAGCAATCGCGCATTGTCCGGCTGCCGTTAAACAGGGTCGGTACCCTGCACAAGATCGGCAAGATTTCGTCCTCGCTGCAGCAGGAATTCGGACGAGATCCGTCGGCTGACGAGATCGCGAAAAAGCTCGAGTTGTCCGAAGGCGAGGTCTCCGATACGCTGAAAATCTCCAATTCTCATCTCTCGCTGGACGCTCCATTCTCGGTATCCGAGGACAACAGCCTGATCGATATCCTGGAAGATGAAATGCAGGAGTCGCCGGACGAGTCGCTTTTGAGCGATTCCTTGAGGATCGAAATCGAGAAAGCGTTGGATACTCTAACCCCGCGGGAAGCTGAGGTTATCAATCTCTATTTTGGGTTGAACCACGAAAAGCCGTTGACCCTCGAAGAGATAGGCGCCAGATTCTCCCTCACGAGGGAGCGGGTTCGCCAAATCAAAGAGAAGGCGATTCGCAGGCTGCGGCACGCCTCGAGATCCAAAGCGTTGCGAGCCTACCTGAACTAAAGACAGTTTCATAATCCTGAAAGGGCGATCATCCCGCCCTTTTTTATTTCCCTAAATCATGGTTGACAATTTAAGCGAAAGCATATATTCTATTAATAGAATATTATATATTAGGAATAATCAGATGACTGACCTGGAATTGACGATAATGGCAATGTTGTCCGAAACTGAAAGATACGGGTATGAAATAGACAAGTTGGCCGTCAACAAAGGCATTCGACATCGTGGAGGATTCGCCCGGTCGTCCATTTACGCGGTACTGAATCGGTTGATGAAGAGGGGTTTGGTGACATCGAGGGAGATTATCCAGAGCGGCCGGCCGCCTCGCAAGCTCTTTGCTTTAACCTATTCCGGAAGAAATGAGTTGGAATCCTCCCTGGCGGAGGCGTTAAAGCCACTTGATAGAATTTTGGGGAACGTAGATCTCTTATTGCGAGTCTGGCCATTGATCGCGCATAATCGCAAAACCGAATTGCTGAATATTTATAACGACTGGCTGATGATACGGCAGAAGGAACTAAGTCGGCTCATCGCCGACGAAGTAAACCCGATCAATGCGGCATTTTTCCAACGTCCGCTTTCTCTTGTCGAGGCGGAAGCGAATTGGCTTCGTGATTTTTCCGAGAGAAACGGCCTCGATTTGAGCAAGAAGCTCGAATGACGGCCTGACGAAATATCCATGGAAAATCATGAAGATATTTGATGGAGATTATTCCGGATTATCGGTTTTTTTCATCCTGACCGGCAGCCTCGTGCCGAATCTGGTCGACAATACGGCGCCGAGTCCGAAAGGAAGAATTACTGAAATGAGCAGCAGCACGAATATCCAGCTGAAGATCATCACCACTAGATTGCCGGTGATCATCAGGGTCAGGAAAAACAAGCCGGGGACAGCGCCCATGGCAAGGCTTCCATATAGATATGTCTTGAATGAAAAATCGTTGCTGTGAAGAATCTTCCGCCCGAGGATATGGCTGCCGGCGATGAAACTCAGTATCATGCCGCCGAATGTGGCCAGGGGCACTCCCAGGATCGCCAATGGGATCCCGATTATGGTGATCGCGGTAACAACGAAAGCCAGGAAAGCCAGAATATAAGCCAGGTACCCCTTGAGAAAAGACATCGGGGCGTCAGACTGCATGGTAGCGACGATAATATCCACCTGCTTTTTGAAAAGCGAAGCCCCGGTAGCAGCCAGCACCATCCAGACAAGGAAGATTATAAACAGAACGACTCCCATGACCCTCAAGGGAGTATAATCGCGAAATTCTCTGACCGGCAGAGGGGTTTTCACGACCCAATCGCCGCCAAGGATTCGACCGCCCGGTTCCTTTTTGATCTTGCCGGAAAGCGCCACGGCGGTGCCGTAGATCGTGCCGGTGGAGGCGACATAAATATCGCCGGAAAAGGCCATCACGCTCCCGTCGACCGTCCCCTTGACCGTAATATCGCCGAGGGCCGAGATAATGTCGCCGTGGACTGTCTCGCCCATCTCGATCACTGTATTATCGCCGACGTGCAAAACGTCTCTGCCCCCTTTTCTCACGTAATCTTTGCCCAGATCGGAAAAAACCAGGACACTGTCGTTTGATAATGTAATTGTGATGCTGTCGCCGCCGATATTGATCTCCATGACGTTCAGCCCCTTTTCGATTTTGCTCAGGACAGTCTGGAGTCTTTTATTCATGCTGAAGTCATTCAAGACCGGGATATCGAGCGAATCGAAAATGCGCAGGCTTTCCATTTTCTCCTCCAGAGCCTCGAGTTTCTCCAGCTCCAGCTCCGGCAGAGAGGGAATGGGCTCGGGCGGCCCGCCAGCCGCCGACACGATCAGCCCCGCGAGCGCTATCACTGTCAATAAGTGTTTCATCAATACCTCGATACTCTTATGTCTCCCGACGATGTCGATACTGTCAGACGGCCGCTGCCTTCGCCCACAGTCGCCACCAGACGCGAATCGCTGAGCGTCTCGATATCGCCCGATATTCGCGAGTTTATGTCGCCCGAAACAGTCCTCAGGGAAAGCCTGCCGGAGAAATCCGGGCTGACTTCCAGACTCACGTCGCCGGAGACAGCGTCCACGTCAAAATCGCCCTGGGCAGCGGAGAGCGCTTTTAGCCGGATATCCCCCGACGACGTTTCCGCGCGAACCGATCCGCCGACACCGTCGACGTACAGATCCCCGGACGATGATTTGATGTCCAGATCGCCGGAAACGTCGTAAACCCGGTAATCGCCCGACGATGTCGCTGCCGCAAGTGAACCCTCGATTTCCTCCAGAGTGCCGTCACCGGAGGATGTGCGCAGATCGACATTCCCGCGGACGGCCCCGATTTTCAAGTCGGACGAGTTCCCGCTTACTCGAAGTTCGCCTGAGTGCTTGGAGATATAAACGTCGCCGCTGGACAGATCGAAGCTGACGTTCCCCTCGGTGTCGCTCATTTCTATATCCGATGACGACCCGCGCACGTCGACATCGGCCTTGACGCCGTTGACTTCGATATCCGTCGAGGATACGTCGATCTCGATCCCTTTACCGTCGGGAATCTTCAGCCGCAAGAGCGTGCGGAAATCGTCGTTCCAATCTCCGGAAAACAGCTTTTGCAGAATACCGCGATGGCTCCTGCCGCGCGGCGGCTCGACTCTTACGTCGACCCGGCCGCCCTCCTGGCTGGCCCCGAATTCGCATTGCTCGTTAAATCTCTCTGCCTTTTCCTGGCTTCCCGCGAAGACGATGTTCTTAAATTCCAGAACGATTTCCCCGCTGTCTGAACGCTCTATTCTGATTTCCCCGCCGGGCATATCGATTCTGACAATGTTCACGGAGGCGCCGTCGAATCTCTGCTCTTTTTCGAACGAGTATTCCCGGTCGGCATTTGCCGTGGCGGCGAAAGCGAGCAGCGCCGTTAAAGTTATAATTGTCCTCTTGTTCAAGGCGGCCTTCCTATCTTAAGGATTTGAGTTTCTTTTTCAAAAGCTCCCGGGCTCTGAAAATCCTGGCCTTGACCGTCCCCACCGGCACCTTGAGAATCCTGGAGATATGCTGATCCGATTTATCCTCTGTATGACGCAGGACGAT
>CAZDAH010000135.1:3665-6289 GCA_964503405.1 uncultured Ignavibacteria bacterium | reverse complement strand
AAGTCAGCGCCAGACGCGCGCCGGACGCTCCCAGCGGATGGCCGATGGCTATCGCGCCGCCGTTGACGTTGACTTTGTTGCGATCCAGATCGAGTTCTTTTTCGCAGGCAAGATATTGCGCGGCGAAGGCCTCATTGATCTCCACAAGGTCGAAATCACTCACCTTCATTCCCGCTCTCTCCGCCGCCATCCTTATGGACGGCACCGGGCCGATCCCCATGATATCGGGGTCGACTCCGCAGACACCTTGCGACATCAGCCTGGCCTTCGCTTTCAGCCCCATCTCCTTTGCTTTTTCAGCCGAGGCCAGGACCAGCGCCGCCGCTCCGTCGTTGATTCCCGAAGCGTTGCCGGCGGTCACTCCGCCGTCTTTCTTGAACACCGCTTTGAGCTTGGCCAGCTTCTCCAGCGACGTTTCCCGGATATGCTCGTCGGTCCAGAATTCTGTTTCGTTACCCCTGCGGTCGCGCAGGATGACCGGCACCATCTCCTCCTTGTGCCATCCTTTATCGCGGGCATTGATGGCGGCGTTCTGGGAGCGCAGGGCGAACTCGTCCTGCTCTTCGCGGGAAATGCCGTATTTCACCGCCAGGTTCTCTGCGGTTATGGCCATGCTCATGTTGTTGTAAGAATCCAACAGCGCCACCCAAAGAGAATCTTCCATCTTCCCCTGCCCCAGGGGCAGTCCCCAGCGAGCTCCCCGTATGACATGCGGACACTGTGACATATTCTCCATACCGCCAACCAGGCAAATATCGGCCTCGCCGAGTTGAATCAGCTGAGCGCCGTAAACCAGGGCCTGCAGGCCGGATCCACAGATGCGGTTCACCGTTACGGCCGGGATTTCAACCGGGCACCCCGCCTTCAATGCCACGTGCCTCGCGCCATAGAGAGCGTCGCCCGAGGTCTGCTGGGCGTTGCCGAATATTACGTGATCGACCTGTTCGGGCTTCACTCCGGAACGCTCCATGGCGCCCCTGGCGGCCATGGCCCCGAGGTCATTAGCGATAATCTCTTTCATCGAACCGCAGAACTCCCCGAACGGAGTCCGCGCTCCGTCCAGCACCACTACCTGTTTCACCATTCCTCCTTTTTCATCATCGAAAAACAATGCAATCGCAGACCGCGCGCATTATTTATGGACCCGGATTTCGATCGTTCGAGCGCGGTGGTGTCAAAAAATTCATTTAGGCGCCTTATGTCAAGTTCAAAGGGATCAGGTGCGAAAGTGGACATTATTCCCCGATAATTTTTATTATCAGGCGTTTTCTCCTGCGGCCGTCGAATTCGGCATAGTAAACCTGCTGCCACGGCCCCAGGTCGAGTCTGCCACCGGTTACGGGCAATATGACCTCGTGGCCGATCAGGAGGTTCTTAAGATGAGCGTCGCCGTTGGTCTCGCCGCTGCTGTGGTGACTATAATCCGGTCCCTCCGGAGCGAGGTGCTGCAGCCAATCGTCGATATCGGCTATTAGCCCCGATTCGGCGTCGTTGACATAAACTCCGGCAGTGATATGCATGGCCGAGACCAGGCAGAAACCCTCCGTGACGCCCGATTTGTCCAGCTGCTTCTCGACCATCTCGGTAATTCTTATATATTCCCTTTTTCCCCTGGTATCGAACCAATGGTAATAAGTATGCGATTTCATAATTCTCCTTCCCCTATTTTCGATTGACAACGGCAACCGGCATCCAAAACATACATCCATTAATAGCACGGACGGATGGATAATTAAACGATTTATTCGAACGGATGCTAGTGAATATGGAACAGGCGCGACAGCCTTCCTGTTTCGGTATGGAGCTTATCAGCTTTAACCGCTCTGGATAAATAAAGATCGAGACGCCGCCTTAGCCTGGTTTTCAAGTTCGACACAGTTGAATCGTCGAGCTCTTCAAAGATCCGATTCATAAGGCTTTCCCGCTTTCTCTCAAAATCGCGGACGCCGTCGGGGAAGAACGATCTATACAGATGCAGTATTTCCCATTTGTGGCCGACTAAGTCGCTTTTCGACGCGATCCGGTAAGCATTTTTGAAAGCGATTCTCGATTCGGCGAGTTTGTCTTTCTGGTAATAAGCCAGCCCAATCAACCCGTCGACACCGCATAGTATCTCGGGCGGAGGATTTTTCTCCCTGATCTCCAGGAGGCCTTTCAATGAGCGATCTGTCTGCTGAATGTCTTCGAACAGGATCTCCCATTCGCGCAGATAAAACTCCGATCGAAGTTCGAGATCGTGCCATTTCCCCGTCCTGGCCTCGCGGTTGGCCTGTTTCAGAAGCTCGAGGGAGTCGGCCATGTTGAACCCGCCGCTCAACCGTCCCATTCTGATTCTCATTTCGCAAACCAGTTCCTCGTTGCCCAGTTCGGCGGCCAATTTCAATGCCTGATCGGCACAGCGACGCTCGGATTCCTTGTCGCCGATCATGTGATACCAGTCGGAGAGATTGCCAATGGTCATGGCGAAGGCCGAACGCTCGCCGATTACCTCAAACAGCTCGAGGGCCTTATCGATAAAGTATCTGGCGAAACGGGGCAATCCCCGCACAATGAAATTTGTGGCCAGGTTGCCGTAACAGTATCCCTGCGATCTCCTGTCCCCGATCCGCTCGAAAACCTCCGCC
>CAZDAH010000135.1:3062-3655 GCA_964503405.1 uncultured Ignavibacteria bacterium | reverse complement strand
TCCCAGGTACAGACGTAGACTTGGCCGCCGACAACCACGGGTTGGTTGAAATGAGTGAAGCTGGTGATCAGCTTGTTGCTCGAATATAATTCCCGTATTGTTGGAGATTTTGGCTATCCCCTTCAGGTCCCGTTTGTTCTCGTATATCTCCGCAGCCAGGCCGTACATCGATATGGCCTCGTGGAGACGACCGAGCATCCACAATGTTATGCCCATATTATTGAGTATTTGAGCGTGCAAACCGGGCCCCATCCGTCCTTTGTACTCCAGCCCCTTTGAGAAACGTTTCACGGCCATGTCGAGAGCTCCTTTTCGACGCGCTATGTCGCCGAGCCCGTTCTGGTAGACCGCCGCCAAATCGGGGTCGTTGCCCGAAATAGAGTCGATCTCGGATAGAATTTCGGCCGCCTTGTCGAATTCCGATTTTATTCTGAAAAGCTCCGACAGCTCCTTCAAAGCGTCTTTTTTCCAGCGTCTCCCCGGACGGTTTCGCTCAATCACCGTTCTGAAATGCGATTCTGATTTTTCATAATCGCCGATCAATCGATAAACGCGTCCCAATCCCAGATGCGCTCGGCAGATCATATTATCGT
>CAZDAH010000135.1:594-3052 GCA_964503405.1 uncultured Ignavibacteria bacterium | reverse complement strand
CGAGCAAAGATAGAACGGGACCGCGTTCAAGGGCGATTCCGAGTTTTCCAGATGATGACCGATGAGCTCGAGCTCGATCCCGTCGACCAGCCTGATTCTCCTGTAATAATCAGCCAGCGCCCTGTGAAGTGATCTTCGGGACTTGAACGAAAGGCCGGAATAGGCTACTTCCCTCGTGAGAATGTGCTTGAATCTGTATTCCATCCGGGGTTCTGATTTTTGCAGGGGGGTGATATCCAGTTTTGAGGACCATTCCAGGTAGTTCGGGATTTTCGCTACTTTATTTCGCGGCTTAAAGATTTCAGAAAGTTCAGCCAGGCCGAAAATTCTACCGATCACGCTGGCGATGCGGATTGTCGACTTAACCATCTCATCGAGACGATCGATGCGGGCGGTTATGACCCGTTCTACACTGTCGGGTATCCTCCGTTTTTCGGTCCAGTATTCTATCCCCAGGTCCTTGACAGCCTTGGCCATTTCCTCGAGGTAAAACGGATTGCCTCCCGAACTTCTGACTATCTCTATAACGAGATTGTCATCGATATTGACTCCGGCGACGGCGTTGAAAAGCTTTATCCCGGAAGCTCGATCCAGTGAGCCAAGCCGCATGATAGAACCCGGATCAATCTTCGGAAGGCCTTCCTGGAATCTGGATAGCAGCAAGAGACTGATTCCCCCGGCGATAAGCTGATGGCGGCGACTGGTCAGAAACTCATGACTGGAGGCATCGCACCAGTGAAAATCCTCGACGATAATACATCCGTTTCGATCCCGGAAATAGTCGTTCAGCAGCGTGGATAATATCTGAAATGTCCTCTCTCTCTTGGCGCTTTCGGTCAGATTGACGATTTCAGCGGTCGGCCGAAGCGAATAGCCCGCCAGCCTGGCTACAAAACCCTCCCACTCCGTCAAGCCGTTTTTGCGCATTGCGGAATGCAGCTTTTTTTTTCTCCCGGCTTTGTCGTCCCCCGCGTCGATACCGATCGAATCTTTGAGGATTTCCCCTATGGGGGCAAGAGGAGAGCTCGACATGTGTTCGAAACAGGCCGCTTTCAGGATCGTAACGTTCATCCTTCGAAGTTCGTCCAGAGCGCGTTCCATCAGAGCTGATTTTCCCGAACCCGCTTCGCCGGTTATGGCCAGCGCCGCGGCCTTCCCTGTAGAAGTGCTCTCGGCGAAATCCTTAAGTCTCTCGATCTCTTTTTCCCGCCCCACAAGATCGACTCGGGCAAACGCCGCAGCCTCGGAGCGACTTACGCCGATAACCCTTGTGAATTTTACGGGCGTCTCGATACCCTTCAGAGTTCGCGTACCAAGCTCTTCCAGTTCGAAACCGCAGCCCGCTGCTTTGAGAGTCGTTTCTCCGACTATAACCTGGCTCCATCCCGCCTTGGACATCAGACGAGCGGCCATATTCACGTCTTTGCCCATCGCCGTGTATTCTCGTCGATAGCTCCCTCCGACATCACCCACGTAGCTGACTCCGGAGTTGATCCCGATTTTCACCTTTACGGGCGCGGTCAGGATCTTCGATTGCCGCCGGCTGAAATCCATTATCTCCAGGGCGGCCCTGATCGAGTCGGCCGGAGCGTCCTCGCGCAGTTTAGGCGCGCCAAACAAGACCAGGATTTTCTCGCCAGCCTCCGAAATATCGAGCCTGGTGATATTCCCGCCGAATCTCTCGGTAATTTCATATAACCCGGTTATATAATCATTCGTCCTGCGATAATCGGATTTGTTCTTCCCTCCGGCGGATTCGAGATTCGAATACAAGCCCTGGATACCGATGAACATTGTTGTTATCGGTCGATGCTCGCCCTCGATCCCTGCCCGACTTTTCCGGGCGCATAAATCCCACACGCCTGGAATCATGAATTTCCTGATATCGTCGGCCGTAATCGACGCATCGCTTGAGTTGTCTATGCCGTTAGCTCTCCTTTTGCGGTCGATCGTTTCATGGATCCTGTAAAAGCCGTCGATCAACTGACCGGCCGTTCGGGGAAGGTGATCCATACAACTCTCCGTCGCGAACAGCTCGCCCGAACCCGCGGCATCGGCCGCCTCGAACGCTCCGGATACGTCGGGACCGCAGAATAGATGATCGTACCGGCCGTTTTTCCGCCCGGTTATCACAGACAGCGCCTTTCCTCTGGAAATCCCCACGTGGATCATTATGGGGAATTCGCCCGCGCCTGTGTTCATCCGGAGGCCGGGTCCAATCGCCTCGAGGAGAGCCATTCCACAGGCCGCCGCTTTTTGGACATGATTTTTGCCTCTGAACAGGACAAGAGTCGAATCTCCTCCAAACTTTATGACGTCGCCGCCAAATGAGAAGATTATGTCAAGCAATGGATCGAATATCGAGTTTATGGACGAGGCCAGTTCCTCCGATCCGAGCCTTCCGCATGAGCTCAGTTTATCCGACATGGCGGTAAATCCGGAGAGATCGGCATACATA
>CAZDAH010000135.1:0-584 GCA_964503405.1 uncultured Ignavibacteria bacterium | reverse complement strand
CAACGCGGGCCAGAGTCTTGAGTCCGCTCCGTGGAAAAGCCTGGGATAGCTGTAGACGGGAAAAATATCCCAGACGATAATCCTTCGGGGCATTTCTTGGTTTCATGGGCGCTATTTTAGCCTCCGACGATAATTCGCAGGATATATAAGGTGATCAGGTGCAGCGCCTGGTCCACATAATAAAACTGACGAGACTTATTGAAAAATCTCGATTTTGCCAGATCCTGCGATAAATGCAGGACGAAAACGGGAGCCAGCCAGGGAAGTGTCCTGAAAAATATGCCGGATTGGTAAAGCATTTCGTGTATTCCGGCGAAGGCGCCGATCGTCGCGCTATAAATAAGGCAGTGAATAATCAGCTTGGAGCCGAGAATGTCCTTATTCCGGGCCATGTCATCGGTCTGCAGAGCATAGTCACCGACAATGTGGCCGAGAAGGAATAAAAATAGCGGATCCATATTTCAAACTCAGGTATGGGCCAGGGCTTTTTTACGACTCTGTTCTTTGACCCGCCGAGGAAACTCGAGCTTGAAGCACGCGCCTCCGTCGGGACCTTTGTCCACTGAAATTCGGCCGCCGTGAGA
>CAZDAH010000134.1:0-6378 GCA_964503405.1 uncultured Ignavibacteria bacterium | reverse complement strand
CATGCCGAACTGCATCTGCTCTTCTCCATGATGACGCCGACGTCCTGGCTGGAGCGGGTGCCCTCGTTCAAAGAAAAATCGGAAACCCTCGGCCTCGATAATTACGGATTCCTGGGGTACCCGCTGCTGCAGGCGGCCGATATCCTGCTGTATAAGGCCTTGGCTGTTCCGGTGGGGAAAGATCAACTTCCTCATATAGAATTGACTAGGGAAGTTGCCCGCCGATTTAACAATCTCTACGGCGACGTCTTTCCAGAGCCCGACGTTCTTCTATCGCATTTCCCGGCTATCCCCGGAATCGACGGACGCAAGATGAGCAAATCCTACAATAACGATATCAAACTGGCCGATTCATCCGACGCGACCGCCGCCAAGATCAAGAAGATGATCACCGATCCGCAGAAAGTCTATAAGGGAGACCCGGGGCGTCCCGAAATCTGCCCGGTATTCGCTCTGCATCAGGTATACAGCCAATCCGAAACCGGGGAGATTGAGCGAGGGTGCAAATCGGGCGACCTGGGCTGCGTCGACTGCAAGAAAAGGCTGGCGTCCAATCTGAACGAGACGCTGCGGCCGTTGAGAATCAAAAGAAAAGAGCTTGAAAATGACAGGCCTTTTGTGATAAATACCCTGAACAAGGGGGCCGACCAGGCTCGCGAGCGGGCCCGCGGCACCATGGCCGATGTCAGAAAAGCCATGAACCTGACGAGGGAAAATGCCTGATACCGAACCAATCGGCGGTCTCGACCTAATTTTCGAACTGGAGGCTTTCGACGGTCCGCTTGATCTCCTCTTATACCTCATCAAGAAGGAAGAGGTCGATATTTATGATATTCCCATCGCTCAGATTACGAAGCAGTATCTGGCCTATCTCGACGCCTGCCGCGAATTGAACCTGGAGATCGCGGGAGAATTTCTATATATGGCCTCGGTGCTGATCAGGATCAAAGCCCAGATGCTGCTTCCCAGACCCCAGGACGAAGAGCTGTGGGAGGATCCCAGGACGGAGCTTGTTAACGCTCTGCTCGAATATAAGAAAATAAAGAAGATAACCGAATCGCTGGAGATGATGGCCGCCAACCGGGCCATGCGACATGAACGGCGAGGGCAATCTTCTCAGGATATCCCCGGCCCGGAACCGCAGCTTTTGAAGGTCGATCTGACCGCCCTGATGATCGCCTTCGGGGAATTGATGTCCAGGGTAAGACCGGAAACCGCCTATGACGTCGGACGGGAGGAGATTACGGTTGATCGGCGGAGGGAGCATATACTCGGACTTTTCGAAAAGGAACGGTCGATCGAGTTCGAGAAGCTGTTCCTCGACGATCCGAGAAAAATTGTCATGGTCGTAACTTTCATCGCTATTTTGGAGTTAGTAAAAGTAATGATACTTCGCGTGGAGCAGGCCGAAAGGTTTTCCACCATTAGGGTCTACCTTCGAACACCCGAGGAAACCCCGGCCGTACTGGAAGCCCGATGAAAATCGCGTCTACCATAATAATCACGATCTCTCTGTCGTCAACAGACCTCTTCGGCTGCGCTACCGCCGACCTTATCGCGAATTTCGCACCCCCCGCGGACGGCGGAATCATACTGACCAGGCCGACCAACCAGCACGAATGGCTGACTCCCGACGGCGAGTTTAAGATCCATTATGATACAGAGGGTCCTTATGCAGTGTACCGTCCCGAGGAGGATGTCAACCCTCCTGATGGCATCCCCGATTATGTCAACAGGTGCGCCGATTTCCTAATCGAATCTCGGCGGGTTATTGTCGACGTACTTGAATTCGATCCGCCGCCGTCCGACGGCGAACAGGGCGGCGATTCGAGATACGATATTTATATTTCTAATGTCCCGGCTTTGACCACGCCGGAGAGTCCGTCCGACGAATACCCGGGCCGACCGGCATATACGTCGTATATTCAGCTGGGCCATGATATGAGAACCCCGCGTTATCCCGACGACCCGCTGCCGTATCTGAAAATCTCCGCCGCTCACGAGTATTTTCACGCCGTGCAGTTCGCTTATCGGGCTTATTCATCCGATATCACGCCGTGGTGGTTCGAATCGAGCGCCGTCTGGATGGAGGAAGTAGTATTCGATGATGTCAACGATGTTTATTACCAGGTTCCCGATTATCTGCCTCATCTTCATAAATCGCTTTATCAGACGTCGGGTTTCTTTATTTACGGCGCCTGGCTCTATCCTGACTTTCTGTCCGAATCGATTGGCCCCTGGATAATCAAAAGGACCTGGGAGAAATTCGCCTCATTCGACCGGGCTCTCCAGGCCCTGAAATTATCGTTCGACGAATTCGGTCTCGATTTCAATACGGAGTATTGCCGCCACACCGTCTGGGATTTTTTCACCGGAGAGAATTATCGCCCGGGATTTTACGAAGAAGGCTCTGTTTTCAACGCATCGGTGACCGTCGCGGCGACCCATACCGAATACCCGGTTCCCTGGAGCGAGCAGCCGCTGTCGCAGCAAAACGTTTCTGCGGTTTATATTCAGTTCATAAAACCGGCTATTTCGCAGGGATCGCTGGTACTGGAGTACGAGAACCCCACGGATAACCTGCAGTATATTTCCATTGTGGCCCTGCGCTTATCGGGAGAGATCGAATATTCGATTCACAGAATTGTCAATCACATAGTGCCGATGTTCGTCGTACGGGATTTCCAGACTTGCGAGAAAGTCGTCGCGATCCCCGTCTGGGGATACGAGGGAGACGATATCGAGGGAACTACCGTCTATAATTATCGCGCCTACATTGACAGCACAACGACCGCGATATCGGACGCCGAAGAAACCCCTCGGCAATTCAGCCTGCAGGGCGTGTACCCCAATCCCTTCAACGGTTCGGTCAGTATCGCATTCTCCTCGCCAGGAGATTATGATTATAGTATAGAGCTCTACGATTTCATCGGGCGGCTGGTTCTTGCCGGCAACGGCATTGGCGTGCGGGGATTGAACAGAGTCAATCTCGACATGCCTGAATCCCTGGCCGGAGGAATCTACCTTTTTTCCATAACGCTCGATCATCAGGTATTGAACGGCAAGATGATTTATCTGAAATAGGAGTGGCAGTGCCCGAAAGAAAAGAGATCGAGGATCCCATAATCGCGCCCGAGGAAAGCAGGATCTCCGACATCCTCAAAGAAGATTTCCCGGCTGTGGTGGAGGCTTTGATTTTCGCCTCCCCGGATCCTCTCGATGATAAGGAAATCGCCAGGCTGATCAAATGCGGTAAATCGAAGGTCTCCGATTTAGTTGAGGAATTGAATCAGAAATACGTCCGTGAAGGCCGCGCATTCAGAATCGAGAAATTCGGCCAAAAATACGGTTATTATACTCTTCCCCAATTCGATAAATATATCTCCCGATTGGCGGATATACCGCGCCCGGCAAAACTTTCTAGAGCGGCCCTGGAGGTCCTCTCCATAGTCGCTTATCGTCAGCCCGCCTCCAAAGCCGAAATCGAGCGCATCAGGGGCAGCACTCCCGGCGGCGTTTTGAAAACGCTTATGGAAAAAGGGCTGGTGGAAATCAGCGGACGCTCCGACGGTCCCGGACGGCCGCTGCTTTTCGGAACGACAAGGGATTTCTTGGATTTTTTCGGAATCTCGGATCTTTCCGAATTGCCCATGCCGGAGCCGGCCGCTGCCGACTCCCTGACGCACAACCTGGTTCTCAGAAGGCCGCCGGAGCAGGTCGATACCGTGTCGCCGTCAGATGAGAATTAACAGGTATCTCTCTAAAGCCGGTATAGCCTCACGCAGAGCGGCCGAAACGCTCATCCGCGATGGCCGGGTTAAGGTCAACGGGAAAATCGTCACCGAACTGGGCACCGTTATCAACGAAAGCGCTGACGTCGTGCTGTTCGACGACAAACCTGTAAAACCAGTCGTGGAATTTTCTTATCTAATGCTGAATAAACCTGTCGGCTGCCTTGTAACCCGGAAAGACGAATTCAACAGGCCCAAGGTTACCGATCTTCTGGGAAAATTCGGCAATATCGTCAAGCCGGTGGGACGGTTGGATTTCGATTCTTCGGGGCTCCTGATACTCACCGACGACGGCGAGTTGGCTTTTAGACTCTCCCATCCTAAATTCAAGATCGAGAAGAAATACATGGTCAGATGCGAAGGATCGCTTAGCGACGATAACATTAGGAGGCTGCACGAAGGCATCGAACTCGAAGACGGCATTACCTGGCCCGCCGACGTCGATATTATTTCGCGAACCCCGAATTTTACCAGGGTCCATATGATCATCCATGAAGGCAGGAAACGTCAGATAAGAAGGATGTTTCATGCTCTCGGCCACCGCGTGACCTCGCTTTCCAGGGTCAAATACGACGGTCTGGATTTGGGCGACCTGAAACCGGGATCGTATCGTCCGCTGAGCGACAAAGAATTCGGCCAACTAAAAGCCTCGTTTGGATATGAATAATCACAGGAGAATCGCTATCGACGGCCCCGCTGGTTCCGGCAAGAGCAGCACGGCCAGGCAGCTGGCCCGGAAACTGAATTTTACCTACCTCGATACCGGGGCGATGTATCGCTGTGTCACGCTGGCCGCTCTCGACAAAGGAGCGGATCTGAGCGATGAAAACCGAATCGGCGAAATAGCGTCGAAAGTCGAAATAGAAATCCTGCCGGGCGAAAACGAAGATCGGATTCGGCTTGACGGTCGCGACGTCACCTGGAAGATTCGCGAGCCGAAAGTCGACGCCGGCGTTTCGCTGGTGTCGTCGTACAAGAAAGTCAGGCAGGAGATGGTCAGGCTGCAGCGGGAATTCGCTCATCAAAAGGACATTGTCGCCGAGGGGCGCGATATGGGAACGGTCGTCTTTCCCCACGCCGATCTGAAGATATTTCTGGTGGCCGATCTGGAGACCAGGTCCATACGACGATGCCGTCAGCTGGAGGCGGCCGGAATCGAGACGACTATCGAGGAGCAATCGGCCTCTTTATCCTCCCGCGATTTGTTCGATTCGGGACGCGACAATTCGCCGTTGATGAAAGCCCACGGCGCCGTGGAGATCGATACCACCGATATGTCGTTGAATGGGCAGGTGGAAAAGGTTTACGAGCTGGTATGTAATAAACTGGGAATGGAATGAGATTATATTACCGGATCATGTGGACGGCGCTGCAGGTCTTCATGGTCCTTTATTGCCGCAGAAAAGTCATCGGCAGGGAGCATAATCCTCGTGCCGGCGGGATGATTGTGGCCTCGAATCATATTGCCGGGGGCGATCCCCCCTTCGTGGGATCGGCGATTCGCAGGGAGGTATTTTTTCTGGCCAAAAAGGAGCTTTTCAGGAATTTTTTCCTGCGGCTGATTATCAGCAGCTTGAATTCCATCCCCGTGGATCGCGGGGTTTTCGACCGGGCGGCGCTGGCGGCGGCAGAGTCGGTATTGAAAAACGGCTATGGTCTCTTACTTTTTCCCGAAGGGACCCGCAGCAGGACAGGGTATCTGGGGAAGGGGAAGCCGGGGATCGGAATGCTGGCGCGCAAAGTATTGGTCCCCATTGTGCCCGCCTTTGTCGAAAACTCGAGAGGTTTTCTGTCAATCCCCTTTTCGCGCCGCCGATTAAAAGTCGCCTTCGGAGAACCGCTGTGGCCGGATACGCTGGCCGGCTACCCCGACGATAAGGACGGTTACCGGGCGATTGTCGGCGAGGTAATGGATAGAATCGCCAGGCTGAGAGATTCCGCCGGATCATCCGGGTGAGGAATTTGCTTAGAAATCGTTTGCCATTAGCATGAGAAAACCTATATTGACATACCGTATTCTCCCGATAATTATGGGATGGGAGACCCCTTAGGGGGAATGAATGTTTTAGGAGGAACACCAATAATGCCAGCAAAAAAAACACCCGGGAAATCCACAAGCAAAGTCAGAACGGGAGGTGGCGCCAAGAGTAAGACTGCTCAAGCTAAAGCCGAATCGCGAATAAAAGCCGTCGCCAAAAAGGCGGCCAGAACTACCGCGACAAGCGCGGCGGACGCGAAAACGGTGAGGAAAACGCGCACCAGGGAGGCCCGGCAAAAGTACAGGAAAGTCGAAATCGAACTGGTCTTGACCGCCGAGGATATCGAAATGCAGGAGTATTCGACCGATGATTTCGATCGAATGCTTTCAATGTACGAGGGGACACTCAAAGACATAAAGGAAGGCGAGGTCGTCAGGGGCACTGTCCTGGGAGTCACCAGGGATGATGTCATTGTCGACGTTGGTTTCAAATCCGAGGGAATTATTCCCATAAGCGAATTCCCCATCCCCGTCAATGTCAAGGTCGGAGACGAGATCGACGTTTATCTCGACGCTATCGAGAACAGCGATGGTCAACTCGTCCTGTCC
>CAZDAH010000133.1:1990-6406 GCA_964503405.1 uncultured Ignavibacteria bacterium | reverse complement strand
CCTCAAAAGAGCGCGGACGCCGCAGCTCTTTAATGGCAAGGACAGAGTCAGGCGGCCACTCCGGGTTTCGCTCCCAGGCATCCACCCAGACGGTAAAGCCAGCCGGATTCCAGGAGTAGGCCATTTCGCCGTCGGATACGCCGAGATAAGCGCCGCCCATACCTAGCGCCCTGGCGCCTCCGCCCAAATTATTCAACTCGTGCATTCCCGGATTAAAACCGCTTGCCTGCCATCCGCTGAATTGAGCCAAAACCGTCACCGGCAGAATCATTACTGCAATCAATATAACGGCGTTATTAATCCCTCTCATTTTTCCTCCACTATTCGGAAAACCGGTCAGTATTTTTTTCTCTTTCGACGCGCCGAACTGGTCGGCCGGCGGGTTCGGGGCATCGCAGCGAAGCCGAGCCCGAATTACATACAAAACGCCCGACTCTTTATTCCCAAAACGGAGCAAATTTAATCGCCTACGGCTGGTATTGCAAGCTATTTTTTTGATCCTGGCGAAGCTGAAAATACCCCCGGCCCGATTTGAACGGGCGGCCTGCGGTTTAGGAAACCGACGCTCTATCCTGCTGAGCTACGGGGGCTGATAACGGCAATATAGGCCTTAGCCGTTCGCCTGTCAATTCTCATGACTCTACAACTCGAACAATTCTCCCCACGTCCCATCATCGAGATGGAGCAGGCCGTAGCCGGCGGGCCGGCCGCGTCCCTCGGTCAGGCTTCCTGGATTAAAATAGAGAGTTCGGCCGTCGCGAAAGTGATAAGGTTTATGGGTATGCCCGAAAAGGACAACGTCGACAGCGCCGCCGAATTGGTTTCGGGCGCGGGCCAGAGCCGACGTCTCTCCCCCCGAGCCGTGCATCAGGCCGACTTTGATATTGCCGATCATGATGATCCTGCTGGTCGGGAAAGCTCGACGTATCGCGGGGGGATCGCAGTTCCCGCTGACAGCGGCCAGCGTCGCTCTTTTTTCGAGGAAATCGACCACGTTCGGCGCGATGAAATCGCCGAGGTGAATAATAAGATCCTCCCGATTAACTCGATTGACGAATTCAACCGGGAGGTTATTCCCTAACTTAAGATGAGTATCCGAGATCACCCAGACATTGCGGCGGGCGGCCCCGGACGTCATATTATCTGATTTTCTTCTTATGTCGATTCTTGCGTAATCTTTTTTTACGCTTGTGCGTTTTTATCTTATGTCTTTTTCGCTTTTTTCCGCTGGGCATCCAATCCTACAGTTTGTTGTGGTCAGAGTTCATTACCAGGTTCTTGAATTCGTTCGATGGTTTGAATACCGGTATTTTTCTGTCGGGCACCGGCACGACATCCCCGGTCCGCGGGTTGCGCGCTTTACGCGCCTTGCGGGGCTTGATTTTGAAAGTACCGAATCCTCTAATCTCAATATTATGACCGTTTTCCAGACTGTGCTTGACAGCGTCCAAAAAAGCGTCGACGGTGGCCGCGACGTCGGTGCGGGTAAGTCCGGTTTTCTCCGCCATCTGTTCTACCAGATCGGCCTTGGTCATGCTTCACCTCCTATTTACTATGATTCAAACGACTTCGTTAGTGACCGCATCCAACGCAGCTTCCGCTGGAACAGCCGGAGCACGATGATTTCACCGACGATTCGAATCGTCCCGATGATCTCATTCCGAATACGGAAAATTTCTTCTCGACTTTTCCCCTTCCGCAATTCGGGCAGCGAACGTTGTCATGTTTCAACCCGGTCAAGACCTCAAACTCCACTCGGCATTCACGGCATTGGAACTCGTAGATCGGCATGGGTCAGACTTAATATCCGTAAAGATATTCAAGGGCCGGCCAGGTCCTTCCCGAATCGAACAGCGATCCGAGATCGACCCCGATCAGATTTTCTACCAACGGCCAGAACGGTCTTCGCGAGGGCCTCTCCTTGACAATCCGAGGATCGTCGCCGAGGTCGGTCATCTCCCCGGCAATGCTGATGGCGTCCTCCAGCGTTCCCAGCCTGTCGATCAGGCCCATTTCGTAAGCCTGACGTCCCGTAAATATCGAACCGTCGGCGAATTTCTTTACCTCTTTAGTTTCTATCTCGCGCGATTCCGCGACCACGTTGACGAACTGATCGTAGGTGTCGTCGATGAGCGATTGCAGCATCCTGCGATCTTCCGCGGTCACTTCCCGGGCGTAATTGCCGACATCTTTCAAGCGTCCCGATTTTATGACCTCGATTTTCATCCCGACCTTTCCCATAAGTTGCTCCAAAACCGGATACGAGAGTATCACCCCAATGGAGCCGGTGATGGTTCCCGGATTGGCCAGAATGGTATCGCCGGCGCAGGATACATAAAGACCGCCTGATGCGGCCACTGCACCCATGGAAACCACGATGATCTTGCCATCGTTTTTGAACTTCATGAGTTGATCGTAGATTTCCTGCGAGGCGGCCACCCCGCCACCCGGGCTGTCCACCCGCAGCACTATCCCTTTGATTGAGCTATCTTCCTGATATTTCTTTACTTGCCTGACAATATCCTCGGAATCGGCAATCACTCCCTTGATATCAACCTGGGCCAGTCGCCCTCCCAGGGCCCCAACACCTATACCGTCGCCGCCTTTACCAATAACATAAATGAAGGCAATGGTCAGGGCGAATCCACCCAATACCAACGCCGCGATAACTGCCAGTATTATTTTATCTCTATTTTTGCCCATACCAACTATGCGAATTTATTCGAGGGGAGGCCTAATGTCAAATCTTTTTTGAAGTTACCGCAAATAAATCTTCAGTTTTTCCCCGGGATACAGGCGCGACCTCGAACCAATGTCGTTCCATCCGGCCAGCTCGTCGACCTCCACGTTGTGTTTGCGAGCGATATCCCACAATGTGTCCCCCCGTCGGATCGTATAATAGAGAAACTCCGGGGCGCTCTTACTATCGTCGGATGACGCCAAAGTAATACTTGAAGAGGTTCCCGGAACCTTAAGAATATTACCGGGATAGATCTCATTAGATACAAGCCCGTTGGCCCTCTTTAGAACGGATACGGTAGTGCCGAAGCGGCTGGCTATCCTCCAAAGATTATCTCCCCGCCTGACTGTATAATCGATCATCGATTCGCTCGACACGGGCGCGTTCCTGGTGCCCTGAGAGACAATCAGTTCGCGTCCTGCATAAATTCTGTTGGAGGACAGTCGGTTGAGCCGTCGAAGCTCTCCCACGCTCATCCTGTGAGCCTGGGCGATATCCCAGAGCGTATCACCGTTTCTGACCAGGTATTTGCCGTTGGAACTGCGCTCAATCTTTTTCTTGGAGACGGTCGAGGAGGCATTGATCTTGCCCGGAGGAACAGGAATCATCAAATTTTGTCCGGCGTAGATTCTGTTGCTTCGTCCCAGCTTATTTGCCTGCGCGATAGAGGAGATGGAAACCCCGTATCTTCGGGCGATCGTGGAAACTGTTTCCCCGGTACGAATTCTGTGTCTGACCCAATTGGTCGCTTCTTCCGAGGGCAGATCATCGTAAACGGCCATGAATTTGGACGCGTAATCCGGGGGGACGCGCAGTTCGTAGTCTCTGACGTCCGGCGGAGTAACCCCACGCCGCAATTCAGGATTGAGATGTTCCAGTTCGGAGACGGCAATACCGGTTTTTTCGGCGATATTCTTGAAGGATACGCATTTGGAGATCTTTACCTTATCGAAATCGAGCTTCTCTTCGTATTTCGGATAGAAGCCGTATTTCGCGGGTTCTTTGGCGATGATAGTGGCGGCCATGAACAAGGGCACGTAATTCCTGGTCTGCTTGTGCGGTTTGAGCTGCCAGAAATCGCGGGTATTGTGATTTCGTATTTCGCGGCGAATACGTCCCGCGCCGGCGTTGTAGGCGGCCAGAGCCAGGTTCCATGATCCGAATTCTTCGTAGAGGTCTTTCAAATGCCGCGCGGCGGCATGTGTGGATTTTTCGAAATCACGCCGGTTGTCGTACCACCAGTTGTGATCGAGGTTATAATGTCGTCCCGTAGCCGAGATGAATTGCCACATGCCCACCGCCCTGGCATAGGAATACGCGTGAGGATTGTATCCTGATTCGATCAACGGCAGGTAAGCCAGATCATGGGGCAGGTCATGCTCCGCCAGTATTTCCTCCACGATCGGCATATACTTGCCGGATCTTTCGAGGTAGGTTTCGAAAGCCTCTCGGGCGACCGTCTGCAGGTATACGAGTGAATTCTCGACTTTCTCGTTCCATTCTATGGGAATATCATAGACAATAGTCTTTGATTTCTCGTAGGCCCTGAAGGCGTCGGATTCTTTCAGCTTTTTGAAATTCTTGACGTCCTCGAACAATTCCCTGAAAGCGGCCACCGACGTTTGCGTCGCCTGCGGCTACCCCGGCCCTGACACGTTCGAGCCGTCGTTCCCGTC
>CAZDAH010000133.1:216-1980 GCA_964503405.1 uncultured Ignavibacteria bacterium | reverse complement strand
CATCAGGGTGAGCCTGTAATCCTGTTCGATCTCATTGAGCAGCTTGTCCACCCTGAGAACCTGGTCGGGGTATTCTACGGGATCAATGTCTATTTCGGAGAGCACTTCCAGGGCCTGTTCATAGGCCAGCTGCGCCGAATCCTGAATCCCCTTCTGGAAATATGCAACGCCCTGGGCGTAAAAGTACTCCGCCTTGTCTATTTCCATATCATATTCGCCGGCCGCGGACGACACGCCGAGGGCGTCGCCGTTTTCAGAGTCAAGCGCCTCGCTCTTATCGTGAGCGGGGAACGGGGTTGCATCAGACTCTTCGTTATGGGCTCTCATTAATCTGTCGGGGTCGGCGTTAGCACAGGCCAGCAGAACGGCGACTATCGACGCTGAAATTACAATTTTTCTTTTTCTCATAACCTCGCCATACTTACCAGACTCAGACAGAGGTGTCAAGTCCTATTAAGATGTTCGTCCAAAAGCGAAAAAACTTTACGTTCAAAATCGCGGCCCGTCGGATCGAGCCATATCGCATTCGTCCTGTTGCGGAACCAGGTCAACTGGCGTTTGGCGTAATTGCGGGTTCGCCGCTTCATGAGAGCCACGGCCTCGTTTAAATCGGATTGGTTTTCCACCGCTGCGATAATCTCGCGGTACCCGACGATTTTCTTTTCTTTGATGTAACTGCCGAGGCCGTCCCGCAACAAGCCCTTGATCTCATCTATGAGGCCGTCGTCGATCATCCTGTCCACGCGATCGTTTATCCTCTCATACAAAAGATTTCTGGGCACCTCGAGCCCGATCCACAAGAAATCAGCGTCGGACCTGATATACTCGTCCGATTGCCTGGCCGCGCTGGGAGGCATTCCGGTTTTTCTCAAGATCTCCAGGGCTCTGATCAGCCTGATCCTGTCATTCGGCGATATCGCCGCCGCCGTAACCGGATCGGCCGAGTCGAGTTCGCGATAGAGAACCGCGAGACCCTCGCGCCGCGCCCTTTCCTCGAGCTCCTCCCTGATGCTTTCATCCTTCCCGGGGCCGACAAATATCCCCTTTGTTAACGCCTCGATATATAGGCCGGTTCCTCCGGCCACTATAGGTATACGGTTGACGCCGGCTGCAAGTTCGAGCGATGATAACGCTTCCCGAACGTATCTCATTGCCGTGAAATCCTCCGAAATATCGGCGATATCGATCAGATAATGCGGAATTTCCCGTCGCTGCTCCAGCGACGGTTTGGCCGTGCCTATATCCAGACGCCTGTAAACCTGTCTCGAATCGGCCCCGACAATGGAACAGTTATATCGACGGGCAATTGTCATCGCCGCCCGCGATTTGCCCGAGCCGGTGGGTCCGCAGATGACGATCGCTTTCACGGTTTTATTTTCTCTGGAAGATTCGTTCGAGATCGTTCTTGTTGAGCACGGCTATGGTGGGACGGCCGTGGGGGCAACGGTAAGGCTCGTCGCAGCGCAAAAGCTCCGAGTATAATCCGCTCATCTGAGAATCGGTCAGCCTGTGGCCGGCCTTGACGGCCGCTTTGCAGGCCACCGCCGCGGCCAGGGCCCGCTTTGTTTCGTCGCCGTTCTTGCGATGAGATTGAAAATCAGCAAGGAGATCTTTGATGGCGTTTTCCGGCGCCACCCGGGTGAATTCCTGCGGGACCCCGGACAGGATGATCTCGTTATCCGCGAATTGCCTTAATTCGAATCCCGCCTTTTCAAGCATCGGGGTAAGCTCTCTGAGCAGGGCGCATTCACCGGGAGTCAATTT
>CAZDAH010000133.1:0-206 GCA_964503405.1 uncultured Ignavibacteria bacterium | reverse complement strand
AGAATGACCAGCTCCTCCCCGTTTCTGGCTACGATGAAGGTATTCAATACTTGAAATGGATGATCCAATCCGCCCGGCGAAGGACGAGACGCTTCCTCTTTTTGCGCAATTGGCTCACCTTCGGCCGACGGTACGAATCGATCATTGGCCTTTGACGCACCGCCGAAGAGGTCGGATTTCGTCTTCTCTAAACTGAATCGCTTGGC
>CAZDAH010000132.1:0-6444 GCA_964503405.1 uncultured Ignavibacteria bacterium | reverse complement strand
GATTGTGCTCGCTGTCCCATGCCGGCGGTAATGATCAAATTCGCTCCCCGTTCCGCCAGCCAGGGCGGCAGCAAGCCCGGTTCATGCGGTGGAGCTTCGATATCTTCACGCTTGAGTATCTTCTTTTCCGTTGGATTCACTTCGAAAAAAGCAAAACACTCGCAGTGTCCGAAATGCATTGAGAGTTTCCCATCGGACAATGGTAAGGCGATTCTCATCAATTTAACCTCCCCGTATTCCGTTTTGTAATTGATTCAAGTGATTTCTGATTCGTCAAGTGCCGGAATCGGTTTTATCAATTCCGACATTATTTTGGCGGCAGGTGAAGATTGATACTCTGTCAAAAAAGCCTGTCCCGAATCGCAAGCCACGGCGATCTGAGGGTCGATCGGGATCGCGCCGGGAAAAGGCACATTCATTTCCTTGGAAATGCGCATACCGCCGCCCGAACGCAAGATCTGCGTCACCTCGCCGCATTTGGGACAAGCGAATCCGCTCATGTTTTCGATAACTCCGAGTACAGGCACCTTGAGCGTTTTGCAGAATGTGATCGATTTGAGGACATCCATCGCTGCCACCTTTTGCGGAGTTGTGACAATCAAAGCGCCGTCGAGTTCGCGAATGAGCTGGCATAAGGTGAGCGGCTCATCCCCGGTCCCGGGCGGGGAATCGATTATAAGATAATCCAGATCTCCCCAATCGACGTCTTTCAGGAACTGTTGAATAGCCTTATACTTTATCGGGCCGCGCCAGATCACGGCGTTTTCGGGGGCGTTCAGAAAAAACCCGATTGAAATGACCTTCAGCCTGTTTACTTCGATGGGTATCATCTCGCCATTTCGGACAGGTACGATTTCGCTCTCGATCCCCAGCATAGTGGGGATGCTGGGGCCGTGGATGTCGATATCCAATAGCCCCACCTTTTTTCCTGAAATCAACAAAGCCATTGCCAGATTGACGGCAATTGTACTTTTCCCGATCCCGCCTTTGCCTGACATGACCAATATCTTGTGTCTGATTCGGTTAAAGCGAGCCTGGAGTTTTTGCTGTTACTCGATTTCTCCCGGTTTTCTCTGCACTGCCGAACACTCCGACTTTCCGCCGGCGCCGCGCGACTTCAGATTCTTATCAGTTCCACTACTCGAGGTCTTTCTCTCGCCGGCCAAGTTGTCATCACAGGCCTTTCTCAAAGCGGTGGCCGCCAGAAAAGCACAATGCTCCCACTCTTTGGGGAGACTGCCCAGGGCTTCGAGAATATCCTGCTCGCTCACGTCATGGGCTTTTTCAAGCTCTCTGCCTTCAGCCAGACAAGTGGCCATGCTTCCACAAGACAGGGAAGAGCCGCATCCATCTGTAATGAAAATGACTTTCCTGATTCTACGATCCTGCGCGGACAACCAAAACTCCATCGTGTCTCCACAGGGACCGGTAATGCCTGCGTGACCCTCGAAGACGCTCAACGATCCATAGTTTCGCGGATGCATCGCATGGTCGAGCGCCATCTCGGAAAATTCTCTAAAATCAGTACACTCCATGCTTGTCATTTCCTCTTGCATATTTGAAAAAGCTCAGACGCGAAGCAAATCCTTGGCATAAGAGATAGGCGTCATGGTTGTCTGTTCCCTGATAACCACAGAATCATTTTTTGCCCGCCTTGTGTCCGGGAGAGACTCCGGAGCCTTTTCCACCTTGCCTTGCATTATCTTCTCGCCTCGCTTCTAAGTGCATAATGTCCATGGCATCTTGTCAGCGACCCGATAACCTCATAAGCAAATTGAGCAATCCTCCTACGGTTAATACCGTCGCCAACATGATCACCGCAGCTTTTAGCGTGCCGAGAAACCCTAATTCCCTGAAGATCACGATGAACGTGGCTAGGCATGGAAAGTAAATTGCCAATACGACGCCGGCGACAACTGATTGTCTGAAAGACAGGTGAAGAGGAATCAGCATTCCCACAGCGACATCTTTTCTGAGGAAGCCGACCACGAGAGCTCCAATAGATTCCGCGGGCAACCCGAAAAGAGAGACTATGACCGGAGACACGATCCGCCCAGCGGCTTCCATCACCCCAAAGTGGTAAAGAGCGTTGACCGCAAGGACGCCTATCATCACGAATGGGATGGCCTCCCTCATAAACGAGAAAAGGCGTTTCCAGACTTTCCGGATAATCTCTCTCAAGAAAGGTATCCGATAAGGAGGCACGTCCAGGAGCATTTCCATGCTCTCGCCTCTTATCGTTAACCTGAAAATTATTCCGAGGGCCAGCCAAAGACCAGCGAGAGTACCAAAAATGAGAGATATAGCGGCAGCGCCGTGGGGTCCCGCAAGGGCGATGATCATGGCAACCTGGGCCATGCAGGGAACGGTTATCGCCATCAGCGTAATTCCGATGAATCGTTCTCTGGCATTTTCCATGATTCGCCCCGCCAAAGCGCCAGGCACATTACAACCCAGCCCCAGAAGCATCGGCACTATGCCGATACCGTGCAATCCGACAATATGCATGAGCCGGTCAGCAATAACGGCGAGTCGCGGGAGATAGCCGCTGTCCTCAAGCAGGGATAGCACCAGGTAGAACGCGAAAACGTAGGGAAGCACTACGCCGATAGGCACATACAACCCGGTCGTCAGAAGACCAAAAGAGTATCCGTAGTCGATTTCGTTTCCCGTTATTTCCCCTATGCAAAGCGCGTGAAGAATGCCTTTGCTCCCTAGTGACTCTGACAGTCGGAGCATGAGCGGCGACCAGTTATTCTCGAAGAACGGCCCAAAGATCGTTGTTATCAGGCCTTCGCCTATCAGACGCACGAGGCCGAACGACACGCCCAGCGTTCCCAGAGCGATAACCGTACCCGTGAAGGGCCGGAGAGAAGCATCACTGAAGCGCTCCAGAAATGTGTGGTGTTTGTGGGTGATGACCTGTACTTTTGTCACGATCTTGCCAACCTCGTCCCACCGCCTGTGACTATCGAATTCATGCCGGCAAACCCGGGCCTCGGGGATACTTCTGACCAGCGCCCTCGCCCCTTCTCCGCTCAATGCGACAAGGGGCAAGCAGGTGATTTCGAGGATCTGTTCGAGCTCTTTCACGTCTATCTTTACGCCGGTGTGAAGGGCTTCATCCCATAGATTGAGAGCAACTACCATCGGCTGGTGAAGCGCGATCAATTGGAGAGTTAGTCCCAAACCGCGCTCGAGATTTGTCGAGTCCAGTACATTGACTATAATATCGTCTTTTTCGAGTTTCCTGAGAATCGTCGCCGTAACATTCTCGGCCTCGGAATTGGGCTCAAGTGAATACGTCCCGGGAAGATCAGCCACTTGTGCTTTCGCTTCGCCCAGCCGCATCCATCCCGCAGTCAGTTCCACCGTCGTTCCGGGATAGTTGGAAGCGATAACGTATATCCCGGTGAGCCGTCGGAAAAGCACGCTTTTCCCTACGTTCTGATTGCCAACGAGGAAGACTCTCAAAATCAACCCGCCTGCTACAATTCCACAATAATCTTGCTTGCCATGCCGCAACCGATCGCGAGTCTCGCATGCCCGATCTTTATTATAACAGGGCCGCCGAAGGGGGAACCGGTAACTTTCTCAACTGCCACGCCACTGCGCACACCCATGGCTTCCAATCGCCGCCTGACGCCGGCGCCCCCCCGAACCTCAAAGACAGTACCCTGGTCACCTGACTTCATTTCCAGGAGCCTCAAGCGACTAATCATGGATCAATCACCTGTCTGTTCCGACTCCCATTTATTGAATTCCGACCCGTTCCAGCAGCGGTATCAAAATGCATCAAATCCGTCCAGATGTTGCGTATATCCGCCCCGGCGCATGAGTTCAGTTCCACGACCGCCAGTTCCTGCATCTGAGCGTGAGTTACGGAAGGATCGTAACAAATTCGACCCGCAATCCGAGTGCCTGCTCTCCTCGCCATATCCTCGATGCCATCAGTCATCTCGGTGTTGAGGTCCCATTTATTCACACATACAGCCGTGGGAATTTCAAAATGTCCGGCCAGTTCCAGGATCCGATTCAAATCGTGTTCACCCGAAACGGTCGGTTCGGTCACGGCCAGCAGAAGCGAGGCACTCGTGATCGAAGATATCACCGGACAGCCAATACCCGGCGGACCGTCCACTATGACAAGCGAGCGGCCCTGATCTGCCGCGATACGCCTGGCCTCACGGCGGATGATTGAAACCATTTTGCCGGAATTTTCGGCCGCCACACCCAACCGAGCGTGGATCATCGGACCGCTGCGTGTCTCGGATACCATCCATTCGCCGCAGACGCGTTCGACGAGATAAATGGCGCTTTCCGGGCATATTTCCTCGCAAACTCCACATCCTTCGCATGAAATGGGGTCTATCTTATAAATTTGCTTACTCGGAGTCTCGCCGGTTACCCTGACTGCGTCGAAACGGCAATATGTCTGGCAGAGCCCGAAGGCGGTGCATCGTCTTTGACTGATAACAGCTTGATAACCGCTCGCGAACTCATGCCGTTCGACAACTTTCGGTGATAGAATCAGATGAAGGTCGGAGGCATCAACGTCACAATCCGCGACCACGGCGTTGCCGGCGAGGACGGCAAATGAAGCAGCCAGGCTGGTTTTACCTGTGCCTCCCTTGCCGCTGATAATAACCAGTTCATTCAAGTTTTGCGCTCCTCGTTTATCCATGACGAAACAGGTGCAACAATGCGATCGTGCCCACACCCAGACTTATCAATGCCAGCTCGAAGGACAAGTTTCGGAAACCCAGTACTTCGCGACGGCCGGGTATCAAGTCAGCCAGGGCAATATATATGAAACTGGCTGCCGACAGGGATAGCAGGTATGGGACCAGCCAATGCAGCGATTCGAGAAGAAAATAAGCCAGAACTGCCCCCACCAAGGCGGAAAGACTCGAAAGCAGATTGTATTTAAATGCCCGAGCCCTTGTATATCCGCTATCCAACAGGATAGCGAAATCGCCAACTTCCTGGGGAATCTCATGTGCAATAATGGCGAAAGACGCGGTGATCCCCAGCGGTATCGATCCCAGAAAGGCGGCGGCGATGGCGACCCCATCTACAAAATTATGAATGGAATCGCCGAAGAGGATCATTGCCCCGGCGCTCGAATGAATGTCGCATTCTTTTTCATGGCAGTGACGCCATATCGTCAGCTTCTCCATTATGAAAAACAGGACGATTCCCGATAAGACGGTTGTCAGGGACGATATGCTTGGTATTTGATGAATGGCATGAGGTAACATGCCCAGAAACGCGGCCCCAAGCAGTGTGCCTATCGCGTAAGGAATGAGATAAATTATAATAAGGGGGCGTCGCTCTTTCCGCAGTAATAGAATGAAGCCGGCCAGGCCGACGGAGGCCACCGAACCAAAAAAACAAAACAAGATTATAAGAAACAAGATCATACTTCACATTGACGATCTTCAGGTACGGTCCATGACGACCCGACACTCACGTCGTCGTGTATTCGACTCTCCAAATTCAGTTCAGCCCCGGCTTGGTGAAATTCATGCCTGCATTCCGAACATGATAACCATGATGATTGCGCCCGTCTTCGAACTGAATGGCCCGTGCTCCACTTCTTTGGGAATTATTCGAAAAGACCCGGCGGGATATTTATCGCCAAGGCTCTCGTATTCTCCTTCCAGTACATAATGCAGCTCGGCATGGACATGGCAATGGGCATCCATACTCCATCCCGGGGGTATCTTCAATAATATGGCTCTCGGGGCCGTCGAACCGCCCACATTGAGCACTTTCTCCTCCGAACCGGCAGGATAGGCCAATGCCGGGCGCCATTCCAGATCATCAGCGTTTACGCTTACAGCATTCATATGCACACCTTCCTTTGGGATAACCCGTCTTTTTCCTCTCTTAAAACCGGCAGGAATCAAATATTCCTGATTAGCATGATCGACCTCGACAAGCAGTCTTTCTCGAAGCATGCTTTGGACGGTTTTTGTCTCTTCAAAAAGCCTCTCTATATTATGAGCCTGGTCCCTCCGTAACGGATGACGAGAACCAATCTCCAATATGGCAGTCCTGGCGTCCGGGAATCCGCTGATATCAAACTCCCCCTGTTCCAGGTCAACGACAGGCACAGCACCTGCTATAATTTCTTGCGCTCTGAGAATCGCCATCGCCTCGGGCCGCTCCACCCACGATTCCGTTGGAGGACGAATTGGCGTATGCAGATATACCTTATCCGGTCCGATTCGCTTGATCGCTTCTGTTAAACTGCGCAACTCCGCTTCCGAATCATTCACATTCCTGATCAGCATGACTTCCAGCCATAGTCGACCTTTGTATTCTCGTCGGAAATCGGCCTGCCCCCGCAGCATCTCCCCGAATCGAATTTCCCGATGCGGCCGGTTCACCGCCCTGAATGTCATCTCGTTGCCTGCATCCAGAGACGGCATCACGATA
>CAZDAH010000131.1:5741-6602 GCA_964503405.1 uncultured Ignavibacteria bacterium | reverse complement strand
CACGATGCCGTTGATGCGCGCGATCACCGGCTTGCGAGAATTGCGAATGGCGTCCAGCGCTTCCTGGAAGCACGTCATATACTTCCAATAATCGCGCGGTGTTTTTGTGTATTGCTCCGCATATTCTTTGACGTCGCCGCCGGTGCAAAACGCTTTATCCCCTGCTCCCGTGAATATGACAACTCCAACCTTATCGTCCCAGGAGGCATCGGCAAACGCGGTCGTCAATTCCTGCAGGCAGGGGGTATTATACGCATTATAGAAATCGGGACGATTGATCATAATTGTGGCGACCCAATCTTTCTTGGAGTAAACAATTTCCTTAAAGCCGTATTCTTCGGCATTCTTAGGCTCGAAATATCCCATTTTACCATCTCCGGTTCTTTATAGTTAAAATCGCTTTATTTTCAATTCGGGCTCAATCCGCGCAAAATCGTATCCGATAAAACCAGAAATCATCATCGAGAATACATAATAATATCGATTTGAGCGACCTGCAAGCGAAAATAGGAATTGTCCGGCCTCCCCGGACGAATAACCCTGAGGCTGTGCCTGGCGAGAATCTATTTTTCTGACATAAGCATGAACCGAGCATCGACCGCTTTCGACATACCGGCCTTGCCCGCGGCCATAAAGGGATTTATATCGAATGAGTCTATCGCCGGGAAATCAGAGCTTAGCTGCGACAACCGCAGCAAAGCCTCCTCAAGTGTTTTGAGATCAACCAGTTCGGAACCTCGAAATCCGGTCAGGAGCGGGTAACCTTTGATCGATTTGATCATCTCTTCGGCATCATAATCGGTGAGGGGACTTATCTTGAAAGCCACGTCCTTCATAATTTCCACGTAGATGCCGCCCAAT
>CAZDAH010000131.1:2259-5731 GCA_964503405.1 uncultured Ignavibacteria bacterium | reverse complement strand
CCCCCACGCCACCCACGGCGCCACGTCCAGCGTGAGCGGCCCGAAGGTGGGGTCATGATGCATGCCCAGAATCGTCTCCACCCCCCGTTTAACCATTTCCTGCACAATCACACCCGCGAATTTCCCCTTTTCAGTCGTGAATCTTCCCTTAATTTTTTTGAATGCGTCCTCCAACTCCTTCTGGTCACGAATGTCTAGAACCACTCCTCCGACATCCGACTTGTGGGAAATTTCTGGGTCGTCGATTTTTAAAGCCAGCGGAAAACCCATTTCGGAGGCTGCCTGCTCGAGTTCGGTCGGATTTCCGGCCCTCAAGGCTTTGGCGAACCCGATTCCGTAGGCGTCCAAAATTCGCATGGCGTTTTCACCTATTATGAGATCGTGACCGGCCTTAAGCGTCGCCTCCACTATTTTTTTCACCACATCTCTGTTTACTTTGAAATCGACACTTCTGCCCTGAGGCCTATCGATCCACTTTTTGTATTTGATCATAGCCCACATCGCCTTGGCCGCCGATTCCGGGAACGTGTAAATGGGAATCCTGTGTTTGATCATCTGTTCGGTACCGGCGATACCATCGGGAGCGCCCATGAAACACCCCAGCACGGTCTTGTTGTTATTATGCTTTTCCGTCATTTCGACTATAGCATTTACCACGGCCCGATGATCAACGACAATGGGAGGAACGAAGATCACAATGACGCCGTCGACGTTGTTATCGGATAGGACCGCGTCCATGGCTACGGCATAGGATTCGGGCCCGCCGGCGGCGACTACGTCAATGGGATTGTTCAAGGACGCGATAGGCGGCAGGTTTTCTCGAAGATAAGCAATGGTCCTATCCTCGAATTTAGCCATGGTCATTCCAAGGCTGACGATAGCGTCGGTGGCCAGAATGCCCGGTCCCCCGGCGTTGGTAATGACCGCGATCCTGTCCGCTTTCGGCCAGGGCTGATGAGTGAAAGCGATAGCAACGTCGAAAAGCTCATCCACCGAGGTCACCCTCTGCACCCCGCATTGATCGAAAAGCGCCTCCGTGCCGACATCGAGACCAGCCAACGCCCCGGTGTGCGAACTTATGGCCATGGCCCCGGCCGCCGTGCGACCGGCCTTGACCGCGATAATCGGTTTCTCCCTGGTGATTCCCCTGGCGATCTTTGTAAATTGACGCGGATTGCCGAAGTTTTCGAGATACAGCAGAATCAATTCGGTGTGAGGATCGTCATGCCAATAGGCGAGCAGGTCGTTGCCAGAAATATCGGCTTTATTCCCAACTGAAGCAAACATCGAAAATCCGAGATTAAGCTTGTTGGCGTAATCCAGAATCGCCTCGCCAAGCGCGCCGGATGGCGACATAAAGCCCACATTACCCTTCAATGGAGCCGTCTTGGAAAATGTGGCGTTCATCGAATATTCAGGGTCGGTATTCAACACCCCGAAACAATTGGGGCCTATCATTCGAATCCCGTATCTTCGCGCGACCCCGAGCACCTGCCGCTCCTTTTCTGCCCCTTCCTCGCCGGTCTCTTTGAATCCCGAGGTAATCACCACCGCGCCCTTGACACCTTTCTCGCCGCACTGTTCCATTATCGATAAGACATAATCGCGAGGCACAATAATTATGGCCAGATCGACCGCGTCGGGGACGTCCAGAATGGTCGAATAGCATTTTATGGAATGAATGACTTTGGCCTTGGGATTGACCGGAAATACCTTTCCGTTGAATTCGCATTCTATGAGGTTATGCAGGATTTCCCTGCCAATAGTCCCTTTCTTGGTCGAAGCTCCTATTACCGCGATCGACTTCGGCCTGAAAATCCCGTCCAGACTCCTATCCATGCTTCCTCCCGATCATCATCGTCATATAATCGCCCTGATATTAACTCATCGGCAATATGCGGGCAAGCTAATTCACCTGTAAACGCTTGCGAATGAGACATTTTTCAATTAAAGAGGAGTAATTGCTCTTTATTATGATAACAATTATTATTGACGTATGGCGGGTCTTGATTAAGGGTCGGGGTTTTCCCCAATCAGGAGCAGCAGGATGTGTTCCAAAGCCGGCTCTATTACGGCCAGGTTTTCCATCGCTCCGTCGGGACTGCCGGGCAAGTTGACGATCAGGCTTTGATTGGTCGTCCCGCAAACGCCTCTCGATAGCATGCCGAATGGAGTTTTCTCGGCCGACGCGCGGCGCATACCTTCCTCCATTCCCGGAACCCTCTTTTCGATTACTTCCAGGGTAGCATCCGGCGTAAGATCTGTGGAGGCCAAGCCTGTTCCGCCGGTTGTGACTATAAGATTGATCCCCTCTTTGAATACCCACTCCGTCAGGACGCTCTTTATGGCCTTCCTGTCGTCTGCAACTACCCGCACTTCGACGACCTCAAATCCGAGGTCCTCAAGCCTCTCTTTGAGGAGCGGGCCGGTTTTGTCTGCGCGTTTCCCCCAATGCGCCCGGTCGCTGGCGACCAATATAGCCGCCTTGAATTTTCCGAAATCTCTTGATTTCATAATCCTTCGTCAGCCTATCCGATTGGCAAACGCCATTACCGCTTCCAGAACCCCTCCGGCCACGGCATTTGCCTTATCTGAGATTCTGAAGCAATTCTCTCGTTCGCCCCGTGGATCGATATCCCCTATCTTCTGGTTTTCACGCACGTTTGAGCCGTCCCGAATCAACCCGCGCAGTACCCCATCGATCATGCACTTGACCGACCGTTGGGATACACTCCCGACTTCTTCCCCTTCTTTGACCTGAACCCCGAGGTCTCGTGACGACCTGAAAATCCCTGCAATCGGCGAGCGTATCACTCTCTCGATCGTCTTCCCCGTCATTTCTCCGGGAACGCCGGTGTCAGGCTCAGTCGAGCCATCGTACAATACTCGGCCGAGATCGTTTCCCCGGTTCGTCTCCACGGCGGCATGACAATTTTGGTCGACAGTGAAACCTGGTCCCAGGCCGATCACGATTTGCGCCATATCGATTTTGGTGTCGATATCCCGTTTGAGCATTCTGGCGTCGATAAGTATCCCGGTTTTTCTTGTCAAGAATTCGCCTCCCGGATCAACCAGGATGGGGACATTCCCCATTATCAAAATAGCGTCGATTTCACCTTCTGAATTCGCCCGCTTCGCTGTTACCCCCTCAACTGATTTCTCGCCGTCGTAAACCGCTTCAGCGAAGGAGACCGCTCTCCGAACACACTCCGGTTTTTCCTTTTCCAGCGCGATTACTCTGAATCCGGCAAAATTCAGTCGTCGGATTACCCCGGAGGCCAACTCGCCTGCTCCCCGAACCACAACAATTATATCTTCAGGATGATGACGCACCTGTTGCCCGCCTGACCGCGATCAGCTCGGCCGCTATAGACATTGCTATCTCCTGCGGCCCTTCCGCGCCGATATCCAATCCTATGGGGGCGCGCACCGAACTCAATTTCTCCTCGTTGAATCCCTTGTCTTTCAGCGC
>CAZDAH010000131.1:0-2249 GCA_964503405.1 uncultured Ignavibacteria bacterium | reverse complement strand
TATGGCTACGTAGGAATTGGCATCCAATGATGGAAAATTTTCTCTGTAATCAGATCCGGTGTTGAATGTCACCACTGATGCCGGATAATGATCGAGGATCTCCTGTCGATCATCGATTACAGTGACCAGAAAACCCACTTCCACCGCTAATTTCGAAAGTGCCAGGCCGATATGCCCGCCGCCGAAAATGAACAGCCTGGCGGAGGCTCCGTGAAGCTCCATGAATACCTGGGCCTCCCCTCCGCAGCACATGCCCGTCGAATCCGGACCTTCCTGCGTGAAACGGTATTTTTTGAGGAGATTCAATTTCCCGCTTCGGAATAAGTCGAGGCAATCGTCGATGACCATTTTCTCGAATTTTCCGCCGCCGATTGTGCCGGAAATGGAACCGCCGGGGAATATGAGCATCTTCGCCCCGGCTTCCCGCGGCGATGATCCCGCCGTCTTGACTATGGTCGCCAGAGCGAAAGGCTTGCCGGAGGAATTCAGATCCCAGATTTCCTTGAATAAGTCTGTCATCTCTGCAATCTTCGGTAGTCATTAGGTGTATTTATATCAAGCTGCGCCTCAGAGTCGTCGAGCTCGATCACGTCGCTCTTGAATTCCTCGATCAAATCATCCCCGAATTTATCTCCCGACAATCTGAGTAGCTCTTGGAACAAATCTCTCGAGAAGATTATGGGATGCCCTCTTCCTTCAGGGGTCTTCACATACAATATCAAATTTGACTCACTGCCGAATTTCTCGATAGCCCGCCTTATCAGGCCCGAACTCACGGTTGGTTTATCCCCCACCATGAATAGAATAGCGTCGGCCTCGGAACTGACATTCTCCACTGCCCTCTTTATCGATTCGGCGCGCCCCAATTCGTACTTATCGTTGAAGACGATTCTAATTCTATCGCCGAATCTCTTTTTCACGACCGCCTCCAGCCTCTCGTTTTCGAATCCAGTAATCAGAATGATCTCGTCCGGATTCGCGTCATACAGCCGAATTAGATCCTCTTCGATGACAGTATGATCGCCATAGGGAAGCAAAAGCTTGTTGCTTCCCATTCTCGACGATTTCCCCGCGGCCAGAACCGCTGCAGTGATTTTCATACGGCCATTTTCTTGCGTTCAAGCGCCGCCAGGATTTTTTCCGGCGTGGCCGGCAGGCTTGTGATTCTAACTCCCACGGCGTCGTAAATGGCATTGGTGATGGCCGGGGCGGTGGCGACGGTAGGCGGCTCGCCGATTCCGATGGCCCCGTAGGGCCCGGTCGGCTCCGGGTCTTCAAGGAGTATGACGTCGTATTGCGGCATATCCGATGATTTCATTATCCTGTACTGACCAAAATTATCAGCGCTCACTCTGCCGTCTTTTTCCTCCACGTCTTCAGTCAATGCGTACCCCCAGCCCATCGAGATCCCTCCCAGAATCTGGCCACGCACCGACTCGGGGTTCAGCGCTTTCCCGATATAATGGCAGGCGATTATCCGATCGACCGCGACCTTACCAGTCTCGGTGTCCACTGTTACTTCCGCCGCCTGGGTGCCGTAGGCGATAGGATGATAGGCGTCGCCCTGGCCAGTTCTCGGATCGAGATGCCGGGTAAATTTCTCTCCTTTGAATATTCCCTCGCGCCTGAGCGGCCGACCATGATCCTTAAAGGACCTGAACACTTCGAACAGCGGAATCTTCTTGCTGGAATCGGAGATCCCGGCCGCCTCACCGTTTTTGATTTTGATTTCAACGATTTTGCGGCCCAGTTTTGCCGCGGCGACTTTCTCTATATCCTCGCGAAGCGCGTCGCAGGCAAGCTTGATGGCGTTGCCTGTGATATAGGTCTGCCTGGTGGCCACGGTCGACCCGCAATTGGGCGTGATATCAGAATCGCCGGTGATCATAATGATGTCATTGATCCGCAGACCCAGCGTCTCCGCTGCGATTTGCGCGAATATCGTATTCGATCCCTGCCCGTAATCCACCGTCGAGACGAACACCTTCGCCTTGCCGTCCGCGGTCAACTCGACAATGGCGTCGCCTTGATCCGGTATTCCGGCGCCGAATCCGATGCCGTACCAAAGCGAGGCGATACCCCTGCCCCTTCTCAACCTGGACTCGAACGGTAGATATTTCGGCTTATGCCATCCCGATTTTTCCGCCACGAGCTCGATTGTCATTTTGCCGGGCGCTATCTTCACTTCCTGACCTGTGGCCGTTTTCGATCCCGGTTTGAAGGAGTTTATCATTCTGAATTGCAGGGGA
>CAZDAH010000130.1:1313-6617 GCA_964503405.1 uncultured Ignavibacteria bacterium | reverse complement strand
GCATACGATATCGGCATGACGGTGGTAAATCCGGTATATACGGCATAGGGCAGATCCGACACGAAAAACAGAAACAAGCCGATAAGAACTCCTCGCAAAACCAGGTGACCGGGCAGCCGGGAACCGATAAGAGAGTATGCCGAGACTATGGATAGAACCGTGAAAAACAGAACGAACATGAAAAGAATCGGATAGTAATCCGGCTGGTATTTGGCGAAGTACGAAGTCATGGAAAGGTAATCGCGTTTACTCACGCTTCTATTGATCAGAGAAAACACCTGGTTTATTACCGTAAACGGGATTACGGCAATTAGAGTCGTCAGGATCACCTGTTTGAAATCAATCTGAACCTCTTTGGTCATCTCGCACCTTCGTTTTCGTTGACTGCATGATCATCGCCGCACGCCTCGATCATTCGCCGCTTCCAAACCGGCGTTCGGCCGCTTCCTTTAATTTGTCGAGCTGCCTGGTAGTTACCAGAAAATCGCCAATCTCGATAATAACCTGCGAATAAAACCAGCCGATAAAACCGTCGTAATCGGCCCGCATGACGGTATTGATGCGGGTCCTGTCACGGCCGGCGTCCCTGAAATAATACCCGCCGTACATACAATTTATGCCTATCTTTGGGAATTTCGGGTCGGCGCCGATATCGAATGTGATACTCTCGCCCTCTTCATATTCGACTACCCTGCCAATTAGGAAACGGTCGCCCTCTTCGAGCTCCGGCAGATCATCGAGCAGTTTTTCGAATTGATCTTTCCCTTTGAAATCGATGAGATTGTCTCCATACGACGCCGCTTCCGGAAGCTGTCTCACCCAGCGAAAGATATTATCGCGGGGGACATTGACCTCGATGGTGCGCACGGTTCTGAGATCGGCCTGCTGGCAATACTTGTCGACCTTGTATTCGGATTCGATCTCCTCGGGAGTTGAACCCCACTTATTCCAACGGGGAGCCATAAACACTTTAAAATAGACGGCGGCCAGGCCGAGTACGATCGCCATTATCAAAACGACCTTGATCGGTTTGAAATCGGGATTGAACAGATAGAAGACATGATAGAGCATATGCCCCAGCCAAAAGAGAATTAAGATTGCTCCAAGGATCGACCAGAAGGTCAGATAAACGATTTTCCCGGTCAGCAGAAAGAACGCGGCGACAAGGCCCCAGATCACCAAACTAACAGCATAACGCAGAATCGTAATCAAGAAAGCCTCCAATCAGCTCCGTATTCCCCCGTCATCGTATAAGCTGCCTTTCAATCGGTTTATCATAAGCAATTGTGCCTCGAAACTCAAGACGCTAAATGGCGAATTATCCGGGCCAGTGCCTCCCGAGCTCAAATTCCTGAGTCGTGCTCGTGCGCCGGGGCAGGCAAGAGCCTCATTTCGAGTATCTGCCGAATTGCCCGGATCGAGGGCGAGGGCTTGCTGAGAGCATTAATGCTTCTTTATGGCCTCGAAAATCTCCCTGGCATCGGGGAAACGTCCAGTCTCTTTTTTCGAAAAGACCAGTTTGCCGTCGATTTCGATTTCGAATACTCCGCCGCCCGATTTTTTCAGTTTAGGTTTGATCGAGAATTTATCCTCGATGGAGTCCGCCAAACTGACGGCCCTGGGTTCGTAATTTCATACCACGCAATATTCTATGGTGATATTCATCAGTCGTTCTCCTCTTTCTCCACGGTTCCGCAATCGACAGAACCGGATTCCTGATAAACCAGTTCCTCACCAGTCCCGTCTGTCGAATCCACTGTTGCGGAGTCGCCGTCCAGAACCTCGTCGGACAACGGTTCAATGCCTTGACGAGCTGCGATGGGCGCTCCCGCGCCTGTCCGTTCGATCACCTCATCGGCCAGATCGGCGTAGTCGTTGGCGCCATGGCTTGTCGAGGCCGATTTGAAAATCGATTTCTCCTGACCAGATAACTCTGCCAGGCGTACATTTTTCCTGATAATGGTATCGAAGACCAAAGGGCCGATATGCCGGCTTTCTTTCATGGTTTCCAGGATAACCCTGGACAATCTCGTCCTCACGTCGAACATGCATGGCAGTATTCCCAAAATATTAATGGAATTGCCGTTTCTCCTGGTAAAGTCCTCAAGCCAGTCCAGAAACCTGATTCCGGCTTGCAGGGGGAGGGTCTCGGTCTGGATGGGGATGATCAGGGATTCGGCCGCCATGAGCGCGTTGCCAATCAGGATATCCGACGACGGCGGGCAGTCGATGAGAATGAAATCGTAGTCGACGCTGAAATGCTCGAGTTTGTCTTTCAACAGATAGACGCTCACGTTGATCTCGGTGGTCATGGCGCCAAGGTTATTGCCGGAAGGAATAAAATCGAGACCGAGCATATCCGACGATTTTACTATTTCGCTGAATGAGCTTTTGCCTCCCAGCAACTCGGCCAGCCCGGCCTGGTCCTTTGAGTATTCCCCGGCCAGCCATTGGGTCATGTTGCCCGCCGGATCGAGATCGATCAGGAGAACCTTGTAAGATTTTTCCGATAATGCGGCTCCGAGATTGACGGTTGTCGTGGTCTTGCCCACTCCGCCTTTCTGATTCATTACGGCAATAGCTTTGGACATGAAACTCACCTTTCTACGCTGAAAAAACCGTTTGAGGATTATTATTGGTTATTCGACCGCGCCTCAGGCGCGGCCACTACCACTTTGGCATGTCTGATCACTCTCTTGTCGCGGGTATACCCGGGCGAAACTACATCGATTATCGTGCCTTCCGCTTTTTCCGAAGGGACCTTCATGACAGCCTCGTGAAATACCGGGTCGAACGGCCGGCCGAGAACCTCCATTTTTCCCACTCCTTTGCTCCTGAGGACACTTGTCAGTTTTTCGCAGATCATCTTCGTCCCGGTAAATAGATTTTGCCCATGATCGTCGCGCGTCATTTCTTCGACGGCCACAGCGTTCAACGCCCTTTCGAAATCATCGATAACGTCGAGAAGATCGATTATCAATCCCTCATTGGCCTTTTCAACAATTTCGCCGAACTGCCGCACCGTCCTTTTCTTGTAGTTGTCGAATTCCGCCGCCAAGCGCAGATAGCGATCACGTTCGTCAACTGCGTCTGTTACCCCGGATTCCTTCGCGCCGATTTTTAAGGCGGCAAGTTCGGCCGCCCGATGCGCTTTTTTCGACATTTTCGATCCTCCAACCCGTCAAAGTTCGGCATTTTATGGGTTACAATATGAACGTGTCAAGCATCTATTCGGATAATATTTCGGAAAGCCTTCTGGCCGTATAATCGACCACGCTGACCAATTTGGAATAGGGCATCCTGGTAGGACCTATAATTCCCAATATTCCTTTGAATTTGCCGGCCGAATACGAGGATGACATCAGGGAGAGCTCCTTGCCCTCGGGTTGTCCTTCCTCGCCGCCGTTGACGCCGATGGTCACGGTTATGCCTTCCACAATGCCGATCCGCGATACCAGTTCGGCCACGGTCTTGCGCTCTTCCACAAGGTCGATAAATTCCCGTATCTTCGTGGAGTCCTTGAATTCCGGCTGACCAAGTATATGCCTTGTGCCCCCGATGTGAATTTCCGTCTGAGGCGAATTGTCCAGCAGCTCTTCGGTAGATTCGATAAACATTCTGATCAAACGAGGATCGCCTTTCGATGTTTGCGCGAGGCGTTTTTTCAACGTTGAGCGGACGTCGCCGACGGTCAAGCCGCAGAGCCGTTCGTTCAGCACCGAAGCCGTTTCCAGCAGGGCGTAATCTTTCAGATCGGTCTCGACTTCGAGCAAAATGGTTCTGGCCAGGCCCGATTTCATGGCCATTACCACAAGGACCCTGCGGTCGGCAACGGGGATCAATTCGAGCCTGGTTATGACCCCCGAATCAAACCTCGGTGATATGGCCAGGCCCAGCTGATGGGAAACGTCGCCCAGCACCCGCGACGTCTGCTCGAGCAGTTGATCGATACCTTTGTATTCCCTTGTTATATTATTCCGGATCCGGTTTTTTTCCTCATCCGAGAGTTCCTCGGGATTGAGGAGGAAATCCACATACAGGCGGTAACCCTCGATAGTCGGAATACGGCCGGCCGACGTGTGAGGCTGTCTGAGCAGCCCGATTTCTTCGAGATCCTTGATAGTGTTCCTGATCGAAGCAGACGAGAGATTCAAACCGTATTGCCTGGCGATGGTTCTGGACGCCACCGGTTCGGCGGTGGAGATATAATGGTCAATCAGGACCTTCAGTATCTGTTTTTCTCTGTCTGTCAGATTGCTAAACGACATGATTTCCGCGCCTCGCTGTCAATATAACCAAACTAATAAACCAGTCAAGGCATTAGAGGTTCCACGCCGAGACCTGAAAATTGCGCGATATTCATTCGCTCATCGGTCATAATTTCCCCGACCGCAATATTGATATCACGAGGCCGGCCCCCAGAATTCCGGCGAACAGATATCCGGCAAGGCCTAAAAGGGAGAGACCGTAGACCTTAACACCGATATCCAGCGAGAGAACCAACGACGATCCGACGATAATGGCGGCGATAACCAGGGCGAATGCGAGCCGGTTGGTCGATCTGTCAAGTTCCACAATCAGTTTCTCGAGGCCTTTCAACTCCAGCTTTATGGTAGCATTTCCCTTATTGAGTTTCGACGCGAACGATCTGAGATCGGACGGAAACTTGATCAGAAGCTCCCTGAATTCCGTTGCGGCATATCTGAGATCCTTCAGAATTCGAGAGGTCCCCAGCCTGCGCAAAGCCAGTTTCTTGACATAAGGCGCGGCGCTCCGAATCAGGTCGTATTCGGGATCGAGCTGGCGGGCGACTTCTTCGTAGGTAACCAGCGCCTTGCCGAATACCATGAATTCCGATTTGAGCCGGATCTCGTGGCGATGGACTATCTCGAAGAATTCGTCGAAGAGCGAGGCCATGTCGATCCCGGATAAGGGAATCTTATGATATCGTATGAGAAGTTCGCTGATATCGGCCTCGAGAGATTGGAGGTTGGTCTTTTCCGATAGAACGTCGGCACGGGAGAACGCGGCCACTACCGATTTCGGGTCGTTGTCGACGAACGATGTCAATATTTCCCCCAACTCGTCAAGCTGCGATTCCGATAGAACCCCCATCATGCCATAATCGACCGGTGCCAGACGGCCGTCTTTGGTGACGAAGAGGTTACCCGGATGGGGATCGGCATGGAAGAACCCGTGCTCGAAAACCATGGTGAATACTATGTCGCCGCCTTTCTTGCAGATGCCCTTGCGGTCTATTCCCAACCGGCTCAATTTCTCAAAATCTGTAATCTTGCCGCCGTC
>CAZDAH010000130.1:0-1303 GCA_964503405.1 uncultured Ignavibacteria bacterium | reverse complement strand
CCGTCGATTCGCTCCATGGTAATCATCTGCCTGCCGGAATACTCCCAGTATACCCTGGGAATGAATATGGCAGTATCATTCTTGAAATTCCGGGCGAAAATCTCGATATTTCGCGCCTCGTAAAGGAAGTTGATCTCTTTCATAGTCGATCGGGCCAGCTCGTCGATGACACCCACCGGCTCGTATGGCCTGCTCTCGGGCACATATTTTTCAAGCAGCTGGGCGATATCCCTCAGGATTATCATATCCGAATCGATGATCTTCTTAATTCCAGGGCGCTGAATCTTGATGACCACATCGGAGCCGTCAAGGAGAGTGGCCGCGTGCACCTGGGAAAGCGAGGCCGCGGCTATCGGTTCCGGATGCACGGAAAGAAAGGCTTCACTGATCGGACGCCCGAGGTTCTTTTCGATGGCCTCTTTGGCTGTGTTCCAACTCATGGGCGAGACCTGATCATGAAGCTTGGTCAGTTCTACCACAAGGTCGAACGGTATCAGGAAGGGGCGCATCGATAATACCTGGCCGAGCTTGACGAATGTCGGTCCGAGTTCCTCGAGGGCCAGCCGTACCCTCGCAGCTGCCGAAATATCCCGCGCCTGCTTTCTTCTGAATATCTTGCGTCCGACCTTAAGAGCGAATGTCAGGTTCAGGCGGTCGAAAATCTCGCCGAAACCATATTTGATGAATACGCGGGCTATGGTTCTATATCGTCTGATATTCTTCAGAGTCAGGTCGGGCCTGGGTATTCCCATAGGAAACGACTCCCCGAAAACGATTCCGCATTCGAAAAATTGTTGTTTGTTCTGATCCGGGATCTACTTTTTGGACAGCTTCTTTTCCAGCTCGCCGATGCGGCCGGCCAATTCCTCCACGCGTCGACCAAGGGCGGAAATCTGGTCGGATACCCCGGAGGCGCATTTTTCAGCGCACCTGGCAAAAATATCCTCGATCTTGTCCTTGATCTTATCTGCGCCGTCGGAGGTTTTTTCCACGAAGGATTTGACCGCCGCAGCACGTTCGTCTTCGGTGATCTCTCCCCGTTTGACCATCTCGTCGAACATCTCCTCGAGTTTTTCTCGGGTCATTTCGATGGCGCCGATCGATGCCAGAGTCAATTTCTTGAATATATCCATGGTATTCCTCCTTTTCAGCGATCTCCAACCGATATCGTATCCGACATGAGGTCGAATGGATCTTAATCGCATTTCGGCGGCAAGACGGATGCTTTACCAGCTGCCGCCGGCGCCGCCTCCACCGCCGCCGCCGCCGCCGAAACCTCCAAAACCTCCGCCTCCGAATCCGC
>CAZDAH010000129.1:0-6704 GCA_964503405.1 uncultured Ignavibacteria bacterium | reverse complement strand
AGCCATCGGCCATCCGCTGGGAGCGTCCGGCGCGCGTCTGGCGCTGACTTTGATATATGAAATGCATCGACGCGGCGCCAAAACCGGCGTGGCCTCGCTTTGTATCGGCGGCGGGCAGGGAATAGCCGCGGCCTTCGAGAAGATTTGATTTTGTCAGGATGCTTGTCGTTATCAGTGCGGTCGGGTCGGCTAACCCGACCGCACTTATCAATTACGTCAATTCACGGAGGAGAGAATGAGCCAAACGATCGCTATTATCTTATCCGTCGTTTGTTTTGCCACTTCGGTTTCGGCCGGCGACGATTCACTCGGGTTTCAGCCGATAGTCAACGAGGTTTCGGTTTATCAGAACGGTTCCGATGACGGAAAAAATCTGGGGCAGACGCTTCAAATCATCTCGATAAACGAATTCAAACTCGTAACGACCTTCAACCTGGAATTCACCGCCGATTTCAACCGCAAATCGACCCCTGGTGAAGACGACGACTATTATATCGAGGTTGGAATTGTCAAGCCGGTCTGGAAAAAGCTTTCCGCCAACTACCAGCGCATTCACGGGACTTTCATAAGCGATCCGATCAACCAGTTCGGGGTGAGGTGGAGTTTTTGAGGTCATAAATACCGATGGTCTGCGCGACATACGCCCTTCCGCGATCATCAAGCCGCTTCCATCTCGATATATTGTAAACACCAGTTTATTGACTTCCAAGCGCTTTTAAGTTAACATTCCCGAGAATGAGGTTTAAGTGATAAATGATATTTGGCAATTGAGGATAGTGTGAAAAAGATGATCTGGGTTATATCAGCGACGCTGATTTTGGCCTGCGGATCGGCGGTAAAAAAGGACTTATCGGAAAATGCGGCGGAACTGACCGAACGGGAGTTGTGGCGAATTCATCGCGACGTGCGCTACGTCTATTTTCATTACGACAACGGCTCAGTTAGAGAGGGATTACTGCTTCGCTGGAAAGCCGATTCCCTCTTGGTTCAGCCAAGGAAAACCGATCTCCCGGTGAAAATACCGGCGGCCGGGATAAGCTGGCTTGGAGTGGAGACCGGTACCAGGGTCTGGCGGGCGTTCACAATCGGGGCGATAGCCGCCTTGGCCTACGCCGGCATCGCCCGGAGCCATGATCTTTCCAGCGCGTCTTGGACGGAAGCCGCGGCCAAGCTCCTCGGTCCGCCGGCCATACTGGCTGGCTCGGTGGCGGCAGGATCGGGGTGGTATGAGTATCGGGATTACCGTTTGCCCGATGGTTTCGAATTTGATATTGATGAAGTGAAGGTCCTTTTCGAGGCGCTGGAGTAGGATGAGAGGGTAAGGGACAGCGGTTGCTGATTTCGAGAAGCGAGGCGCCCGTATCACTGACAGATATGCCGTCGTGGCGAAGAGAAAATGGAACAAAGCCGACAAAACTATCATAGGCCGCAGCCACGGTCGCAACAAGACCTCAGCTATGGCTTAACCTCATTTCCCGCCATGCTCCACAATTCCCTTGACAGCGACCCACTATTATCTTTCCTTGCCTTTGGCTTATGATATTGACGCATAATCTCAGACAATCCGAAAACCTTTATCGACAAAATAGCATAAAAGAGGGACGAGTATGGATATCGAAGTTCGCCTGGCGGGAAAAGGGGATATCGACAAAATCCACGATATCTTAGATGAGATCCAGGGGTGCGACATGGCTAATCGGGACGACCGTTTCAAAGAGGCCCTAAAATCCGGCTTCTCCCATTTTCTCATAGCGGTAACCGATGGCAAAATAATCGGTTATTTAAACCTATGGAATCTCCCCGACCTTGTCGACGGCCAATATCTCGGTATCGTTCTCGATTGCTACGTTTCCGGTAAATATCGCAGCCGCGGTGTTGGCAGGATGCTTCTCGACGCCACCATGGAACTTGGCAACGAACTCAATATCAACAAGTTCTACGGCTGGATGGACCCCGACAACCGGGCCGCCATCAAGCTGCTAAAGCGATGCGGTTTTTCCACTTCGAGTCTGATGCTTGAGAAGAAATGAGGCCGCCGTCGAATGCGGCTTGAGATTTGTTCGATAATATTGTATTTTCCTGCCTGACTGGAATAGAGGAGGGATCTGGCGGAAGGACGATTATTTTCGATCGATGTTAACGTGATAGTTGATGAGGAGTTTGGATGGAAATTAAAAAGGTCGGTATTTGCGGTTGCGGTTTGATGGGTTCGGGTATTGCCGAGACGGCCTCAAAGGCCGGGATGACCGTGGTGATCCGTGAGGTCAACGACGATTTATTGAAAAAGGGTCTCGGCCGTATCGAAAAATCATTGGCCAGGGCCGTGGAAAAAGGTAAACTCGACGAGACCGCGAAAAAAGCGGTGCTGGATAAAATCTCGGGCACGACCAAGCTTGATGATCTCGAAGGTTGTGATATCGTCTGCGAGGCGATTATCGAGAATATCGATGAGAAGCTCGAGCTTTACAAAGAACTCGATAAGGTGGTCAAGAAGGAGGCCATTTTCGCGTCGAACACGTCGTCGCTCTCCATCACCGAGATGGGCGCCGTTACCCGGAGAGCCGATCATTTCTGCGGATTGCACTTCTTTAACCCGGTTCCGGTGATGAAGCTGGTGGAGGTCGTCAGGACTGTGGCAACCTCAGACTCCACATTCGCGACAGCCAAAGAGTTCGGCGAAAAGTTGGGGAAAGTGGTCGTGTCGTGTAATGACACTCCCGGATTCGTTGTCAACCGGCTGCTGGTACCCTACATGCTCGACGCTATCCGCGCGCTGGAGAGCGGAGTGGCCTCGAAAGAGGATATCGATACCGCAATGAAATTCGGCTGCGGGTACCCGATGGGGCCGCTGGAGCTGACCGATTTCGTGGGACTGGACACAACTTACTATATCGCCGAGATACTTTTCGACGAGTTCAAGGATCATCATTATGCGTCTCCGCCGCTCTTGAAGGCCATGGTCAAGGCTGGTTATTACGGACGCAAGAGCGGACGCGGATTTTACGATTACTCAAAGAAGTAGGAGCCATGGAATACAAGAATATCAAGCTGGAAAAAGAGGACGGTGTCGCGGTTGTGACGATCGACCGTCCTAAAGTGCTCAACGCTCTCAACGACGAGACCGTGGCCGAGCTCGATCACTGCTTCACCGCCATCGCCGCCGATTCGAGCGTTCTCTGCGTGATATTAACCGGCGGCGGGGAGAAATCGTTCGTGGCCGGCGCCGATATAGGCGAGCTGGCGATTTGCGACGTCGTCGCCGGGCGGGCCAAATGCGATCGCGGGCAATCGTTGTTATTCAAGATCGAGAGTCTCCCTCAGCCGGTTATAGCGGCCGTCAACGGTTTTGCCCTCGGCGGCGGTTGTGAGATGGCCATGGCCTGCGATATCAGGCTGGCGTCGGAGAAGGCCAAGATCGGGCAGCCTGAAGTCAGCCTGGGCATCATCCCCGGCTACGGCGGCACCCAGAGGCTGGCCCGATTGGTTGGACGAGGCAAGGCCAAGCAGATGATCCTCACCGGCGATCATATCGGCGCGGAAGAGGCGCATCGTATTGGGCTGGTCGACGAAGTTTACCCGCAGGAAGAGCTGCTGCCGAAGGCGAAGGAAATTGCAAAGAAGATTGCGTCCAAAGGACCGCTGGCCATTAAGGCGGCCAAGGAGGCGGTCAACCTCGGGCTCGACGTCGACCTCGCCTCCGGCTGCGAGCATGAGGCGGTATTGTTCGCCGCAATTTGCGCGTCGGAGGACAAAACCGAAGGAACCAACGCATTTCTGGAGAAACGAAAAGCGGAGTTTAGGGGGAGATAGGAACAATATCGTTAATAGATTGTTCCGTGGTTGAATTGGCGAAAAAGAATCGATGAACAGAGAACTTGACCTTAACGCTCAAAGCGTTCACGAAGCCATAGAGGCCCAGGCCAAGCGGGAGGGGATCAAACGTAAGCCGGTTAAGCCTCTCGAAGCCCCCGTCTTGGCACAACCGCATACGGCGATATATAAGATGCATCGATACTACGCCAGAAGGCCTCATAACGTTTTTGCGAAGCTTATTGAGCACTACACCAATCCTGGAGATATTATCCTTGATCCATTCTGCGGGGGTGGGGTCACAGTTGTAGAAGCATTGAAGTTGAGACGAAGAGTTATTGGGGTAGATATTAATCCTTTGGCCACATGGATTACGAGAGTTGAAGTTGAGCCCGTTGATCTTGATAAGCTGGCAATCGTTTTCGCCGACTGGCAGCAATGGGTTGAAGAAATCGTTGGTGCCCTTTACAAAGCAAAATGCTCAAGATGCGGGAAAATGGGAGTTGCCGAGTGGTTTGAGTGGTCAAACGTTGTAGTGTGCCCAAATTGTGAAAGAGATGTGGTACTGGGGGAGGCAAAGAAGCTCAAGTCCGGATTGTTCCAATGTCAGAATAAGGAATGCAGGAGTAATATCCAACCGAGCAATTGCGAGTTAAGACCTGATAAATTGATATCCGTGTTCGCATACTGCCCCGAATGTGACGAATCAACCCGCAGACAAGCGCTACCAGATGACAGGAGAAAGTATAACAAAATATTGCGAGATGAAAGAGCTTACTTGAAGAAAAACAGGCTCAAAATTCCCGCTGACTATTTTCCAGATATGGATAGGGCCAGAGATGATAATATATTTGGTAAAGGGATAAGACGTTTTTGCGACTTGATGACGGCAAGACAGAGAATTTCAGTAGCGATACTAATGAAGGGGCTCACGACAAAGAGCAAAGCGACTCCTGAAATCGACGCGCTTTATCATATTTTTTCAGGTACATTAAGAAGTATCAACAAATTCGTATTCCAAAGTCCAAATTGGCAAAGCGGGAAACCTATAGAATGGGCTGGACATAATTACTGGTTACCTTTTTCTTATTTCGAACTGAATCCTTTACCACCACTTTTGAGAAGGTTCAGGGCGATTAGAGCGGGCAAGAATGAACAGGCTAAATCAATAGGTGATTATTGTAAATTTCCGAATACTGCTAATCAATGGAATGAATTAAACGATGGGGCGACTTGCTGGCTGTTAACGCAATCCAGCCACGAACTTGGAATTCCCGATAACAGCGTCGATACAGTTATAACCGATCCCCCCTTTGGGGGAAACGTTCAATATGGTGAACTTTCGGACTTTTATCTGGTATGGCTCAGAGGTTATTTAGGATTAAAGGGGCTTTCAGATAAATCGATGGAGGCTCTTGAGACACGACATCAGGGATTTGAGGGAGCTAAAGATAGAGACTTTTATGAGGGAATGCTCTATAGAATATTTAAAGAATGCAGGCGGGTTTTAAAGCCAGACGGCTGGATGGTAATGACATTTCATAATAGAGATGTTGGTGTTTGGATGTCTTTACATAGAGCCGCATTAAGGGCAGGTTTTAGACTTCCGTCTGAAGCAGAAAGCGCCAACCGGGGCATGGTTTATCAGCCTCCTGTTCAAAATTATACGCAGACAATACATCAGCGCGCCGCGGGTTCTATGCTCGGGGACTTTGTTCTCTCCTTCAAGCCCTCAGAAGCCCTAGTTCGACTTGAAGCAATTAAATCGCAACTGTCCATAGAAGAAGAAAGAGGTTTGAGGGCAAAAGCTGAAGAGATAATAAAATACCACGGTGGCGCAGACGAGACAACTTTGATGACAGGTCTAATTCCGTATCTTTCCCAAAGTGGTCTATTGGCGCGTGTCGCCAGATTCGATCTTAGAAGCCTGCTTACAATTGACTATTTTGTATACAATAAGGCCGATAAAAAATGGTATTTGAGCAATATGATTCGCGAAGGTGTTCCATTGACTGCGATGGCTATGATTCCCGCCGAGGAAGCAACCGAGCGATTAATATATAGCTATCTCGCGGAAGAGAAACAAGCAACCATAGATGATCTTCTTGTTGTTATTTATTCCCAATTGGTAAATTCATATCGCCCGCAAATGTCTACTATTGACAAAGTCCTGACAAGATACTGCAAGAAGGTGAAACGTAAAGGGCAAAAGAGAGAATTATACGTATGGGACCATAAGAAGAAAACGCCCGACGAGATTAAAAGAATCTTGGAGTCCCAGTTACCTTTGTCGCTCGATCTCTCTGCGCCAAGTGACCATAATACAATTATTGCCACTATCTGCCAAATGGCGACAAATAGGGGTCTAACAGTCCATGTGGGCGAAACGGAGCAGCGAAAATCGCCACTGCTGGCAGCAGTAAGCGTTGCACTATCCGGTTTGGAACTTGGTCTACCGCTTAAAGCATATCGGGCGATTAAGGAAATAGATCTTATCATCCTGAAAGAGTCTACCATGTTGGCTGCCGTCGAAGTTGCGACTTCAATCTCCACGTTCAACAAGGCTGTAAATGACAGATTCAGGAATCTTATTACTATTGTTCCTAATCTTAGAATTACGCTTAGCATCCTTGTTAGGCCGGAGGATTTTGCCCAAGCCCATAGCGAACTTTATACCCCTGCGAACACGAAGACTGGGCTCTCTGCCAAGGTGAATCTGATAAAGATTGGGGATATAGACGAAGGGAATTTCATGGGAAAGATAATTGGAAATCACCAAATATGAGGGGGAGTAATGAAAAAGGTCAAAGGCGAGAATCGACGGATCGATTCGCTGGAGCTGGGGGCCGCCTACCTGGAATATTGCGTCAAACAGGGATGGCTGGCCAAGACCG
>CAZDAH010000128.1:3207-6839 GCA_964503405.1 uncultured Ignavibacteria bacterium | reverse complement strand
CTTATCGTATTTTATCGATGTCCAGAGACGATCTCCATCCACTGATATTTTCAGCGAATTGCCGTAGATCAGCCTGATATTCTCGAACAGCCTCTTTTTTGAATCCCGGCCGAACCCGCACATTTGTTCGGACAATTCCAAGGCTGTCAATACGCCCACGGCAAGCGCTCTTCCCCGGGAGAACTCGGCTATGTCCATGATCGCGCAGATGGCATCGGCGGTTATCAGCCCTAACCCCATTATCCCTCCCTGCCAGGATCCGCCCTTTTCCCTGGCGGAGATCGCCGCTTTCAGCCGCGCCGCCCTTTCGATCAATTTCAATTTCATCGAATCATCGGCGCCGATGAAATCGAATCTGATCGATTCCAAGGCCGTCAGTAAGTCGGAATCGGCAATCGCCGCGATTCTCAAAAGCCTCAGCGTTCCTTCCTCTATTCTCTCGCGGGGCAGCGTATCCAGAAAAGACGGGTCAATCAGTACCGATCCTGGGGGATTGAATAGGCCCACTACATTTTTCAATTTCTCGATATTAACCGCGCATTTACCGCCGACTGAAACATCGATCTGACCGCTCAGGGTTGTCGGAACGTTTAAGTAGTCGATACCCCCTCTATAGATCGCTGCGGCCAGGCCGGCGAGATCGGTTATTGCTCCACCGCCAATAGCAATGAGAATGGCATCTTCACTCACACCGCGCTCGAGCATCTGCCCGCAAATATCGCCGACCGCTACAAGTGTTTTCGATTTTTCATCGGCCGGGAATGTGAAAAGTCTATTATTCGAAATTTCCCGGTCGAAAACGCGGCCGATTCTCTTCGAATAGAGTTTGAATACCTTTTCGTCGGCAAGCAGGAATGACGATCTATACGAATCGATATCGATAATTTCGCGCAGCTTACCGAAATAGTCATAGCCGATCGCGAAACCCGATTCGGGAAAACCGGTCATCGAATTCAAACTTGCCGCTCCGAAATTATCCACGGGTCTTATTATAATCGACAATATCCGGATCGGGTAGCGATTAAAAACGCCATCGCGGTGATTCGGCCGACAGAAGCTCGCCTGACGCGAGCGAACCTATTTCTTCTTTACCGGCGACAGCCTGCGCACGCCGTTTGAACGGCACTTGGGACAGGTTCTCTCGGCGACGTTATCGGGATCGTATGTTCCTTCGTATTCGTGGCCGCAGGCCAGGCACTTGAAAAGGGCGGGGCGCGCCGTCATTATACCGTCACCTCCCCCGCCATTTTCGATGATTTCTGTTCCTCCTCCTCGGAGAGGACTTTCATCGTGTATTTTATTTCTTCCAAGGTCACCGCCTTGATTTTATTTTCCATATTGCGCATTACCCTGGCGAACTTCTGCCCTTCCGCCGCCGAAATCCACTCCAGCTGCAGCCTTTCAGCACGGATACCCAGCCTGTCCAGTTTGCTCCAGAGCTTATCCATCCGTTTCTGTGTCCAGTGGACCGCGTTTATATAGTGGCAATCGGCGAAATGACATCCGGACACCAGAACCATCGGAGCGCCCAGCTTGAACGCGTGCAAAACAAACTTCTCGTCGACCCGCCCGGAACACATCGTCCGAATCAGCCTGCACGTAGCCGGGTATTGCAATCTTGACGTTCCCGCCATATCGCCCCCTGCGTAGCTGCACCAGTTGCAGGCAAAAGTCACCAGGTGCCTGTGAGGCTCCACCTCCAGGATCGCCTCTACCTGGGCTAAGATCTGCCGGTCGGTGAAGTGACGCATGATGATGGCATCCTGCGGGCACTCCGCGGCGCAGGCCCCGCATCCGGCGCAGGCCGCCTGGATGACCACCGGCAATTTCTGTGTTTTCTTATCCGCCGATAGAATGGCATTATAAGGACAAACTTTCGAACAGAGGCCGCAGTAGTTGCATTTGTCGCCGTCGATTCTCGACGTTATCGCCTCGATCTTCGTCTTTCCGGCATTGAGCAGGATGCTCGCCCTGGCGGCGGCCGCGCTGGCCTGAGTTACGCTGTCCTTGACATCCTTGGGTGATTCCATGCAGCCGGCTATGAATACCCCTTTGGTGGGCGCGTCGACCGGTTTGAGTTTGGGATGCGACTCCATAATGAAACCGTCGGAAGTGCTGGAAAGAGTGAGCAGCTTTTTAATCTGGTTAGTATCCTTTCTCGGGATTACGCCCTGCGACAGGACAAGAAGTTCGATCTCGTGTTTCTCCAGCCTGCCTGTTGTAGTATTCTCCACTGTCAGTATGAGATTTCTTGAGTCAGGATCCTCGACCACCTCACCGGGGATGCCCCTGATGTACTTCACGCCCTCCTCTTTGCTTCGGATGTACAGATCTTCGAACCCTTTGCCGAACGCCCGGATATCCATGTAGAAGACCTTGGCCTCGATACCCGGATAGTGATCGCATAGAAGCAGGGTATCCTTGACCGTGTTCATACAGCAGATATTGCTGCAATACGGGTTTCCCCTGCCGTTCTGCGTTCGCGACCCGACACACTGAATAAATCCGATACTCCTTGGCGTTTCCCTGTCGGTCGGACGAATGAAATGCCCGCCGGTCGGGCCGCCGGCGCAGATGAGCCGTTCGAACTCCATACTGGTGATGACGTTCTCGTATCGCGTGTAACCGTATTCATCGTATTCGGTCGGATCGTAAACGTCCATGCCCGTGGCGGCAATGATAACCCCGACCTCGATATTGATGACACTGTCCTGATCGTCGTAATCGATGCAGGATTTTTCGCAAACTTCGGCGCATTTGCCGCAGGCGATGGGGTTGTTGCCGAGACAATTACTCATATCCAGCACATAAGACGACGGCACCGCCTGGGGAAAAGGCAGGTAGATCGCTTTGCGCGACGAAAAACCCTGCTGGTACTCGTCAGGAACCGCCACGGGGCATACCTCGGCGCACTTGCCGCAGGAAGTGCATTCCTTCTCGTTCACATAGCGCGCTTTGCGGCGAATAGTGACGTTGAAATTGCCGACGAACCCGGCGACCGACTCGATCTCGCTGTAGCTCAGGAGTTCAATTTTCGGATGTCGACCGACATCCATCATCTTGGGCCCGAGTATTCATATCGAGCAATCCATCGTCGGATAGGTTTTGTCGAGCGCGGCCATAATGCCGCCAAGAGTCGCCTCCTTCTCGACAAGATAAACCTGGTGCCCTCCGTCGGCCAAATCCAGCGCCGCCTGGATACCGGCTACGCCTCCGCCGATCACCAGCGCCGCTTTGGTCACCGGCACCTCGGACTCGTCCTGCGGTTCGAGGAAGTGAGCCCTGGCCACTCCGCTTCTGACGAGATCCTTCGCTTTCTCGGTCGCGGCGGCTTTCTCCCCCTGGTGCACCCAGCTTACCTGCTCTCTGATGTTGACCATCTCGAACAAGTATGGATTCAACCCCGCTTCGGCCACGCAAGCCCTGAATGTCGGCTCGTGAATCTTGGGCGTGCAGGAAGCTACCACGACCCTGTTAAGGCTGTGCTCCCTTATCGCCCTTTTGATCTCGTTTTGCCCGGGATCGGCGCAAGTGTATTTATTCTGGACTACGGCCACGACGTCCGGCAACGTTTCGGCGTATCGGCTGACCGACGCGCAGTCAACCGTTCCCTGGATGTTCAGGCCGCATTC
>CAZDAH010000128.1:0-3197 GCA_964503405.1 uncultured Ignavibacteria bacterium | reverse complement strand
GAATACACCGATGCGCATCTGCTCAGGTTTTCCCACGTCAACTCCCATTTTAACTCCCCAGACTTGCCTGTATCAGTCATCTATTGATGCCTTATTGCTCCTCAGCCATCCAATGCCGAGGCTATCAAACTGACGTAATCGGTTATTTCGATATCGACTCTTTCGGATTCATCGCCGCAACCGGCGCAGCGAAAATGAATCTGGCATTTCGGACAGGCGGTAACTATGGTCCAGGCCCCCGTATTTTTGGCTTCCAGCAGCCTGCTTTTTTGAATTTGTTTCGATGTGGCGTCGCAGTTTGTCCAGTTGGTCGTCCCGCAACAGATCGCCCCGGCTCGATTGCGGGGCATCTCCCTTATTGTAATTCCCGGTATCGACGCCAGCGAATTCCGCGGCTCATCATACAAACGCATATATCTTCCCAGACGGCAGGGATCGTGAAAAGTGATGTCGTTATCGATGCTCTTAAACTTCAAATCTTTGACTTTTTCCGAAACCACCTCGGTGATATGCTTTACGTTGAAATCCTGTTTTCCGAATCGCCGCGCATATAGTTCTTTCAGCGTATAAGCGCATTCGGGGCAGGATGTGACTATTGTCTTGGCCCCGCTGTCGGCAATCTCTCTTAAGTTGAGCTTCGCCAGCGCGTCAAAGGCCCCAAGCCGGCCGAGCCAGTAAAGATCATGTCCGCAGCAACGTTCGTTTGAGGCAATGGCAGGTTCGATTCCGAGCTTATTCAAGATCCTGACCGTATCTTTCGCCATCGAGACAGGATGAAAATTGAGGTCATTGCTGAAGAAATCCTCGTAATATGGAAGACATCCCACAAAATAAAGAACGTCCCCCTTTTTCTTCGTTTTCAAATCGTTATCTATCCACCCGATCCTGTTCTGTTTCAGTTTCGGCGAGGCCATCATCTCCATAATCTCGTGCAGAGCGCCTCCATGCGACGGATTACCGTGCCCGCCCCGGCTCTGGGCCTCGGCCCTGACATCCCGCATATACTCCGAAAATCGCACGTCCACGGGGCATCGCGACGAGCAAAGCTGACAGGTCAAACACGACCATAACAGCCTGTCGGTCAGCAAATCATCGGCGTTATAGAAAAGGCCGTCGGCAAGCATTTTGCGCGGCGAATACGAATTATTGAATCTCGATATCGGGCAGACGGCCGTGCATTTGCCGCATTCCAGGCATAGAAAAACACGGTTCTTTTTCAGATTGTCGATTGCCCTTTCCGTTGTCTTCATTACGATCGCTTCATTTCTTATGATTAAGTGGACTCGGCCCCATCTTGGTTATTTGATCGACAAACTCGTTCATAAGTTCGGCCCAGCGGGGACCCTCGGCCGCGGATACCCACTCCAGCCTGATACGACCCTCCTCCAATCCCATAGTCTTCACCAGGGCTTTGGTTTTCTCAAATTGATCAACTGCACGATGATTACCGAAGATGTAATGGCAATCACCGAAGTGACAACCTGAAACCAGCACGCCATCAGCTCCAAGCTTGAGCGCCTTAAGTACGAATCCCGGCGTGACTCGTCCGGAGCACATTGTCCGGATGATCCTGAAATTCGGGTTATGCTGGAAACGGTTTACTCCGGCGTTATCCGCGCCGGCGTAGCTGCACCAGTTACAGGCAAAGGCAACAATTTTCGGCACGAATTCCGAATTCTCAGTTTTCTTTGTCGACACTTTCTTCTTAGTCGATTTCGCGGTCATCTATGCCCCCGCCAGCAACGCTTCCATCATGGAATCGATCTGCTGATTAGTGAACTGAAGGGCCTCGATTGCCCCGGTGGGACACCAGCAGGCACAGGTCCCGCATCCCTTGCACAATGCCGCGTTGATTTTCGCCGCTTTCCTCCCGGGCGCGATCTCGACCAGCGACGGGGCGTGATATTCGCAGATCTTAACGCACTCCCCGCAGGCCCTGCAGAGCGAATCGTCGACCACGGTGCAAATTGTCGGCTCCACCAAGGCATTGTCTTTGGATATGATCGAGGCCACTTTGGCCGCCGCCGCCGAGCCCTGGGCGACGGAGTCGGCAATATCTTTGGGGCCGCTGGCGCATCCGGCCAGGAATACTCCCTCCGAGGTCGTCTCCACCGGACCGAGCTTGGCGTGACGTTCCATGAAGAAACCGTCGGTGCCGATGGGGATCTTGAGCATCTCATGCACAGAATGATTGCTTTTTTTGTTGGGAACCATGCCGGCCGCCAACACGACATAATCGGTATCGATCTCGAGTGTCCTGTTCAGCGCCGACTCGAAAATCCTCACCGAGGTCACCGTATCGCCGTCGCTTCCAACGGCAGGAACTCTATCCGAAGTGTATTTGATGAATTTGACTCCGAGCGCCCTGGCGTGACGGTATTGCTCCTCGGCCAGGCTTCCGACTGTGCGCATATCGCGCTGGAAAACCACCACGTTCATGCCGCTCTCGCGAAGCCTGACCGCCTGCTTAATGGTGGTCGGACAGCAGAATCTCGAACATGCGGAGTTTGTGCGAGGGTCCCTCGATCCTACGCATTGAATGAAGACGACCGTATTCGGGACCCGGCCGTGGATCCCGATAGACTTTTTGCCGTCGTGCAGAATATCCTCTAATTCCTGGTTGGTGATTACGTTTTTAAAATGATCGTAGCCGAACTCGTCTTTCGGGGCATAAATATCCGCGCCTGTGGCGATCACAATCGCCCCCACCTTGAAATCGCCATTGGAGCTGGAGATATCGAAATTCCCGAAATAACCGTTGATGGAATTAATCGTGGTCGAGGCCATCACCTCCACCCGGCTGTTGTTGAGTTTCTCGAACATTGCCCGGGCCAATTCCACGGCAGAAAGATCTGCAGGATAAACTTTGGTCAGCTGATTGAGACGTCCGCCCAGGCGGCTTTCCTTTTCAATGAGATAGACTTTGAATCCCTGCGCTTCGAGATGCCGCGCGGCCTTCATGCCAGCCACACCGCCGCCCACAACGAGCACGCTTTGCTTAATCGGAACGGTCGATCGGTATAGCGGTCGAAGATGTCTGGCTTTCGTGACACCCATCCGGATCAGGTCCCTGGCCTTTTCTGTGGCTGGCTCGGGGACTCTGCTGTGCACCCAGGAGCATTGATCGCGGACATTGGCCATTTCGAAAAGATATGGATTGAACCCGATTCTCTCGCAGCTTTCCCTGAAGATAGGCT
>CAZDAH010000127.1:4710-6904 GCA_964503405.1 uncultured Ignavibacteria bacterium | reverse complement strand
AAGGGATGTTTTATCTCTCGCATCTCGGTGACCAAATCCGCCTTTTCGATGACCGCTTCCCTGGCGTTGCGGCCGGTAATGACAAGGTCCAGAAGCTCAGGTTTGTCGTCGATTATTTTCAGAAGCTCCTCGACCGGGATCAGCCCCAAATGAATAGCCACGTTGATCTCGTCCAGGATGACTATGTCGTATTTACCGCTTTCGACCATCTCCCGGGCGAATTTCACCGCTTCCCCGGCCGCCCGAATATGCTCCGTTTTATCCAGCTTATCGTCGATAATGCCGACGAATCCGAGTCCTTTCTGGTAGAGCTCCACGTTCGGGGCCAGCTTCTTGATGCCGTCGAGTTCGCCGTATTTCCAGCTTCCTTTGATGAACTGGACGATGCAGACCTTCTCATTGTAGCCGACCGCACGAATGCATAACCCCAGCGCGGCTGTGGTCTTACCCTTGCCGTTGCCGGTGTAAACAATCACCAGCCCTTTCTTTTCGTTTCTCTTTTCCATTTGCTCTGCGCCGCAATAAAACGGCCTAATAATAACGTGTTAATATAGTATGAGGTTCCGATGCTGGCAAGTTTTGAAGTTTTGATGGATGTCGAATCCGGCCCCGACCTGGTCCACTTTTTTATGGGGAATTAACTCTTTAGCGATTAGATAGTTATGGAAACTCGGTCTGATTCTAACGGGCAGTAATGAAAACAAGAAAGATTCGCCCCGGGCGGCTTGGCGGCATCGAAAAGCCCCGAAATTTCAGATATCCGGGCCTTCGTGGAGACTACTTGTTGTCTATTTTATCAGACTGATCAATTTCGATTCGGAAAAATCACCTGCTGCCATTTTGTAGAGATAGGTGCCGGAGGCCACAATCGAGGCGTCCCAAACAACCTCATGATAGCCTGCCTGCTCGGTTCCACTACTCAATGTTTCTATCTTTTGGCCAGAAATGTTGAATATCTCAATAATCACATATGACTCTACCGGCAAGGCGTATTTTATTAAGGTCTGGGAATTGAATGGATTCGGGTAAGCCGCATAAAGCGCGAAATGATCGGGAATTTCAGTGGTTGGGGACGACTGTTTATAGGGCTTGGGCTTCGGCTGTGCGGGAACAACGACCGTAATGGTGACAAATGGGGGCATCGAGGATTCTGCGTATGGATTCACGGCGGTTACTGTATAATCGGCGTCATCCGTCCAATAAGCAACCGGTCCATCATGCGGAGTAGCGTACTCTAAATCCTCATACTGACTAGTCCCAACGGGAACCGTCGCAATAAGAACCCAGTCTTGCTCTATTCCATGAACCATGCGGTAGACCTTATGAGCATAGATATTGCTGGTGGGGCTGCGGTCCCAGCTTATCAATGGGTGATAAGTGGGCGAAGCAGTTACCGAAAGGTTGGAAGGGGGAAGCGGGGTGCCATCGGCTAGGATTGTGAAACCAAAAACACAGTCCTGCCAGTGGTTGGGATACCAACCCAGGTAAGTCAAAGGCGGCCATGCTTGAACGCGCCAAACCTCATATACATAAGTTCGTAAAATTGCGCTGTTCTGATCCGACGAAACGACTTCGCATTTGCGAATTCCCCCATTCGGTTCTGATCCGGACCATCCCTCGGTAAGGCAGTCTATCCCCCATACGACTGGCGTTTGTATCATGGGATCCAGCAATGGAGGCTGGCAATCACAACCCATGTAGTTAAGATTGTACCGAACTTCGTACTGTTTCGCGATGTAAGTCCAATGATCAGGCAGTACCCTTGTTCCCTTGAACCGCCATTCCTGCCCTGGCGGATCCGGATCGACAGGGTACGGAACGGACCCAGCGGCATCGCAAGTATAGATTCTATTAGGAGGACTAATGAAATCGATTGCAGCCCTGGCGTTAATTCTACCGTAGCCTGTTTGCTCGTCGAATCCCTGGGGATCAATATCGTCGGCGGTATTGAGAATTACATATCTGAAATTGCTGCCAAAAGCGGGAAGTTGGTTGTAAAAATCGAGCAAGCCGACTAAACCGCTTACCAAGAGGGCAGCAAATGAGGTACCGCCGTCATAGTGATAAGTGTTTCCGAAGCTGGTGGAGTAAATTTCATGTTCCGTTCTTCCGTCAAGAAAGGTGCCGCCCGGCGCTACTACATCAAGACCATTTCCATAACTGGAGTAAGTGCTTTTTTCGTCCTGATCCGTGG
>CAZDAH010000127.1:3951-4700 GCA_964503405.1 uncultured Ignavibacteria bacterium | reverse complement strand
CCGTGGAGGCGCCGACGGTCAGGATCCAGTCGCCAGGAGAGGAGCCCGGATAACGGGGAACGTCGTCGCCCTGATTCCCGCGGGAGAAAACTACCAAATGCCCTAAATCATGGGCGATGCCGAATGCCTGATGCACCAAACTTTGAAATTCGAACCCGCCCCAGCTATTGCTAAGTACATCGGCGCCTCCATTTTGAATAGCATCGATGACTGAATTATAGATAAGAACCTAATCGTAAGTGTGAATGTCTTTTGAATAAATCTGCGAATTCCAGGTAACGCCCGCTATGCCTTCATTATTATTACCCCTGGCCGCCGCAATTCCGGCAACGAAGGTACCGTGGTCATCAAAGTAGTCTCCCGGCCCGTCGCCTGACAACCGGCCTTGAAACTCAATGATATCCTGCACACCATTGTCCATAATTGCGATAACTGTCGAATCATTTCCCTGTTCCAAATCCCAGGCTTCCGGCGCGTCAATATCAGCGTCCGGAATACTCCCCTGATTTTGCCCCGCGTTATGCAATCCCCACTGTAATGGAAAATAATCATCATCAGGTATTACTTGATTTAGTTGAACGGTCGCGTTTTTATCCGAAAAATAGACTTCGGGGAAATCACCGAGCTTTTCATTAAGCGAATCTATCTTTGCTGGATCAGCCAGAAAGATTCTATAAACTCTATCAAGACGAGACTGTTTTGCATACAATCCCGGAAATCTACTCGATTCAATTATAGTATCGGCGAGT
>CAZDAH010000127.1:1860-3941 GCA_964503405.1 uncultured Ignavibacteria bacterium | reverse complement strand
GTCCGGGAAGGCGACAGATATGCTTTCGGCGCCATAACTAAGAAGTGTTGTCTTTAATGAATCCGGGGTAAAAGTCATTTGACTTACTTGCGCTGATAAAACACCATTCGGCATTTCCACAGCACCCTCTGCGAACATGGCGATCACTTCGTGATCAAAATCGCTTGCTTTAGGTAAAGAAAAACCAAATACAAGCAGAAGCATCGTTATTATTATAGCTCTTCCCCTCATATTACCTCCTTTTTTTAAGTTACTTTAAAACGTTAACGGCCTTAAACCCGTCCCGTCCCAGTTTATTATCCATAATCTACCATTATCCTTGTGTATGTCCGTAAAGACGATCCTCTGTCCGTCCGGTGAGAAATTCGGACGCAGGCCAAATTCCTTAAGTTGGGCCGCCTGCTCACTGCCTGGTTCAAGAGTCCAGATACTCTCGGCTTCGCCCGGTTCTTGAGCATGGAAGACGATTCTGCCTGTTAACAAGTTCCTTCTGGGAACCGGAGTAACGTATACTATATTTTCAGGCAGAGTATAGATTACCCGCTTAAAACTCCCTGCTGTATCCGCCATACAGATAGCGCCAAGTGGTAGCGCCCAATCCAAGTTGGTGTACACCAAGCTATCTGTAAATGTCCAATCGACGGCCTTTCCATGGGGTATAACGAGTCTCTTTTCGCCTACAAAATCCAATAAATATATACCCGTGGAATCTCCTGCATGCACGGAATAGGCGATCTTGTTCGCATCCGGGGACCAAACCGGGTCGAAATACTTACCGCTGGGGGTGAGGGTATCCGGCTGTCCTTCCGGGTATGAGATTTTTACCAGCCTGCCGCCGCTATTAGCTATTATCCATCGGCCGTCTCGGGTCCAGTCTATTCCGAACGTAAGCCTGCTTCGGTAAAACAGCCTCTTCTCGGTTCCATCGGGCTTGATGATATATATTCCCGACGAATCCGGGTCGTCAGAAAACGGAATTCGATCATGGATATAGGCGATAAGGTCGTGCTGCCCCGACCAGACAGCATGGTAATCTAAGGCTATCGTTTTCGGGAATTCGTTCGGTTCCGAGCCATTGTCACCGCAAGCGAGGTTTATCAGTCCGGCAATTCCCACCAAATAAGCGATTATTCTTTTCATAAATTCTATTGTCCTGCCGTTCCTAAATATATTCTCATCAATCACCTGATACAATTTAGCCTCGAATTCCGTACCTCGTCAAGCATTATTTTCATATTTATTCAAATCTACCGGTCCGCCTTATATGTAATATCGAATAGATGAATAAAATTCTCACGCTCTCCTCATATTTTGATATTATGGCCTAATGAGTCAACTGAACAAACCCGCTGCCATCCCAGCTAATAAGACATAACTTTCCGTTACCAAGTTCTATGTTCGTGAACACGATTTTATTCCCGTCGGGTGAAAAGTTCGGGTACTTGCCATAGGCCATCAGTTGAATTGGCTGTTCGGATTGCGGCTCCAATTTCCAGATGCTTTCTGCTTCTCCTGGTATTTGCGCGTGGAATACAAGTCTCCCTGTCGCAGAATGTAATCTTGGAGTGGGTGTGGAATAGTCGAAGGTTTGCCTGGTTGCAAGAATAGGACGCCTAACATTCCCGGTGGTGTCTGCTATGCATATTGCGCCTATGGGCAGCCCCTGATCGAAATTCAGGTATACAAGGGAATCGGGATAAGGCCAATCCACAAACAATCCATAGGGTATGACCGGCCGCATATACTCGCTCTGAAGGCTCTTAATGTATATCCCTCTGGTATCCCCTGAATGGATTGCAAACGCTATGGAATTACCGTCATGGGAGAACACCGGGAACCAGTATTCTCCTGGCTCGGTCAAAGTATCAGCCACCCCTGTTGCGAAGGATATTCTGACGATCATATTTCCCGCATTAGGAATCAGCCAATTACCATCTTTGGACCAGTCGAGGCCGGCCACGAAACCGTTACTATACTCATAAATCATCCACTTTTCGCTGCCGTCCGGCCTTACCACGTATATGCCGAGCGTGTCGGTTCCGCTTGAATCCGGCGGCCGAATCTGCGCATAGGCGATTAAA
>CAZDAH010000127.1:0-1850 GCA_964503405.1 uncultured Ignavibacteria bacterium | reverse complement strand
CCAGTGGAATCCCCGCAGGCCGGGTTTATGAGAACGGCGATTAACGCAAGCAAAGCCGATAACGCGAGGTGGTAACCACTGGAAATGAAATTCACTTAAAATCCTCGTTATTGAAATTTCCGATAATATGATAATAACGGATTGCGCCGGCGTCGAGAATTATTTTGGCCATGGCGGCAATCAATCGGGATTTGGTTACCAGAACAAAATCTAATAACCAGTTCCGAATCGATCAAGCGTAGCCGGGGCCTTGAAAAGACCCCGGAACCTGCACCAAGGTTCCCGCGAAAAACCGGCTCGGCTATGAAGTCCCTGCGGTGAGCGACTGAGTTCAGCCCTTAGCTATAGGCTCCCGCCGCCTGACCATGGCGAAGGCTATTAAGCCCACCACGAAGAAGATCAACAGCGCCCAGGCCAGGCCGCCGAGCGTGCCGATTATCGTGCGATAGATTTCCAGCCCCCAGAATTCCGGGGTCAATACCGGACGAGCATGCTCCGCGGTCTCCGGCTCGATGAATCGCTCCAGCTTCCAGACCTGCACCCCGGAGGCGATCCCCACCACGAACAGGGCGAACATGAGGAATTTGCGCCAGGCCGAGGAGATATCCTCGCCGATTATCCGGGCGAAAATCGAATCGACCGGTTTGCGAAAGGCAAAAACCACCAACGCCGAGACGACTATGGCGATGGCCAGGGTCACGATTAAGAGAATCAGGAATTCCATGATACCATCCTTTTTGCAGGTTTATCCGTTGGCAAGACGTTTTTGTCAAGGCGTTTTGCGCGATAAGCAGGATGCGTGTCATAATTTATTATGACCGCATCATGCCGGTTTGCGGTCACTAACTTACAGATCCGTATGGACAAGTTGTGACACGCAGGAAAAGCGTTCGGGGTGTCAGGATGTCGTATCGACTCCATCCTGATATATCAATGGTGTCGGGCGTCAATCCCCGGTCATCACGTAGCGATGGGGGATTTCGATGAAGCCGGTGTCCATCATGGTGCGGGTCAGGCCGCGGGCACGGGTGATCTTGTCCGCCGCCATCTTCAGCAATTCCTCGCGGGAGAGGATCTTCCTGGCTACCCCCTGCTCGATCGCCTTCAAACCCACCGCCGCGGCTTCGCGCGGGAAGACTTCCCAATCGTCCATCGTGGGAAGCAGGTAGTTTTCGCTTAGACCCTTGTCGACCGCCAGTTGAGCCAGCTCATTAGCGGCGGCGATACACATCTCGTCGGTGATGGTGGTCGCCTGCACGTCGAGAGTGCCGCGGAAGATGCCGGGGAATCCTAACGAGTTGTTGACCTGGTTGGGGAAATCGGAGCGGCCCGTGGCCACCACCCTGGCCCCCGCCTCCTTGGCCTCCCAAGGCCAGATCTCCGGCGTGGGGTTGGCGCAGGCGAAGACGATGGCGTTCCTGGCCATCTTCTGCACCCATTCCTTCTTGATCACGCCCGGCCCGGGGGTCGAGAGGGCGATCACCGCGTCGGCCCCCTTCATCGCCTCGGGAATGCCGCCCTGGATATTTTCCTTGTTTGTTATCTGGCAGATCTCCCATTTCTCCTTGTATTTCTCAGCCAGTTCAGTACGCCCCTTGTGCAATGTGCCCTTGGAATCGGTCATGACGATATGTTCCGGATTGACGCCGGCAGTGATGAGCAGCTTACAAATGCGGTAGTTCGACGCGCCCGCGCCGACCATAGCCACCTTGACCTCGTTGATCTTCTTGTTAACGATTCTGACGGCGTTGATGAACCCGGCCACGGTGACCGTCGCGGTACCCAGCTGGTCGTCGAGCCAGATCGTGCGGCCGATCGCGCCCGGATCGGCGCCGAAGCGGCGCGACCAC
>CAZDAH010000126.1:2120-6911 GCA_964503405.1 uncultured Ignavibacteria bacterium | reverse complement strand
TAATGGGCGATTTGTAAATTCAGGAAGATCGAGAACAGGGGTATTGTTATTAAACTCATGACCACAAGCAGCGCCAGGTTGAAAATGAGCTTGCCCCCGAAAACGGCCTCGGCCGGCGCGTAGAGCCGCAAGGCCGCCGCGGTCCTCGATTCCTCCTCCTTGACAAAACTCTGCGCCAGCCCCGAAAGCGACGAGAAATAGATCACTATCCACAACAACGACGCCTGCAGCACGGGGGAGATAATCCCGCCGCTTTTGGCCATGGCGAACGAGACCGCGAACACCGTGACCACCGCGAACAGCAAGATGGCGTTGATTGCGTAACGCGTGCGCAGCTCGCTTCTGATATCCTTCGAGAATACCGCCAACGCCCGTTTAACCGAGCCTGACAATCTGATCTCCATATCTCAATTCCGAGCTTTCATTGGTGGCAATTACTGAGATCCCTTTATGAAAATCGATAATTCCTTCGACCAACTCCTTGCCCTTCTCGTCGAGATTCGCCGAAGGCTCGTCAAGCAAAAGCAGCGGCGGTTCCCGCAGTAATGCCAGACAATATTTAAGCCGCTGCTTCATCCCCGACGAGTAGGATCCCACGAGATCGTCCCCGCGCCCCTCGAGACCGACGGCCGTTAGCCTCGAGCTCAATTCAGATCGTTCGAAACGGATGCCCGCGACCTCGGAGAAAAAGTTCAGATTCTCCAGCGCCGTCAGCTCATCGTAAAGGACCAGATCGGGAGATACCAGCCCTATATGCGGCCTGATATCCAGACGCGAAAGTTCGCATCCCTCGACAGCCAGCGTTGCCGAACCTCTGGTCGGTCGAATAAAGCCGCAGATGATCTTGATCATGGTCGATTTCCCGGAACCGTTGGGTCCGGTGATCACCAGCCTGTTTCCCGCCGCGACCTCGGCGTTGATCCCCGCGAAAACGGGCCGACCCGGGTAAGACTTGGTCAGCCCGCTTAAAATCAGCTTCAAATCCATCGATTGTGAATTAACTCACCCGTCACCTATTGCACAAGCGATTTCCGCCGTTCATTCCACCGCCCCGTGGCAATACCCGCAGAATCCCGTTCCCGCCTGCCGCGTATCCACGTGGCAGGTGAAGCACTGGAACCCGGGCTCGTCATGCCACGCTCCCTCGCCGAGATAATCCATAGAGGCCGGATGAATCGGCGGGTTGGTTCCGATAATGCCGTCGGAATCAAAATGACAATTGGCGCAAACCGGGGATTCAGCGGAGTGGCACGACGCGCATGACTCCACGTCCTGGCGCGCGGCGGCGGCATGCTCATCAGGAGGTTGAGCCCAGTCGAAAAATGTATGGTTCAAAGGCGCCGGGCCCGCGCCCGTATGGCATGTCGCGCAAAACGTCTCCGTCTCATGGCAAGTTTGGCACTGCAACTCATCGTTTTTGGCGTCGATGCCGTGCGTAAAACGATAATTGAGCTCGTGCACCGTCTCCACCAGGTTATCTCCGGCGTGGCACGAGGCACAGAATGATTGCGGCTCGTGGCAGGGCATGCAGTCCTGGCCGGCGAGATCGGTCGAGAATCTATGTTCATGCTTCCAGTCGGGCTCGTGCACCAGCGCTGTCATCTGGTCGGCCCGGGAATGGCAAGCGGCGCAGTCCGCCGACGCACCCGAGCCGTCGTGACAGGAAAAGCAGTCCTGCATAACCGGATGCGACGGGAAACTCCCGGAAGAGAGCTTATCCATTCCGCTGTGACATGTAAGACATTGCTCGTTTTCCGAACCGCCCGACAAATGCTTTTTGTGAGAGAAAATTAGGTCGTTCTCCGCCAGAATTATCCCTGTGGGGTCGGCCGCGTTGACGTGGCAATACGCGCAGTCCTCGGGGTCTTTGTCTATCGAATGACAGTCGGCGCAGTTATCGTGGCCGGGAATGTTTCTGTCGGACGATGCCTCGCTGCCGGTCACGCTATGGCAGCCCGCGCAATCCATCTCCCGCTCGGTGACATGCGCCTTGTGATCGAACTTCAGCCCGTTTTCAGTCGGGCCGAGAATGCCCCTTAGAGCCAGCAGAACGCTGATTATCATCATATTCATCGCCCCTCACCTCCTTCCTGACCCAGTCCCCTGATCTCTTTTGAAATGCTGTAGTCTACCCGCAGGTAACCGCGGGTATCGTAATCATACCGCGGGTTGGTCAGCGCCTGCAATTCCGCCCGGGCGCTGAAACTTCCCGATATCCGGTACCACCCGCCCAGCGCCGCCGCGACTGTCGATTCCGACTCGTCCTCGTCGGTGTCAAGCTTGTAATTATACATATCTATATTGCCGTATACCGTGAAATCGGCAGTGAGGCCGAATCTCAGTCCGCCGAAAAGCCCGATCTTCGAGCCGCCATACCCGCTGGAATATACTATGCCGCCATTGTGAGCCTTGTTATTGGCCCCGACCCGCAGGCTGATACTGCTCGCGTCGCTGAATTTCGTATATGATACCCCTCCGATACCGTGAACATTCTCATCCAGCTTGTATGTCCCGCTCAGCCTCGCCTGGTTAATCGAATTGGACTCGATCACGGAGAGAAAGTCGTTTCGGCCGAATGACGGTTTGCGATAGGCGTATTCCGCGCGTAACGTATGTCCCCTGGAATACCTTATCCGCGGGCTCAGGCTTAAGTATTTGAGCCGCTCGAACAGGATGTCGTAATCTACTCTCAATCTGTTCGTGTATTTCCCCCTGCTGAATAGATGGTCGAATCCGATCAGCCGCGAATCGAGCAGATCGTCCTTGCTCTTTTGTAAATAGGAGAAGTTGAACGAATAACTTTCGCCCGTCTTAACATTAACCCGCCCCCCGACAGCGTTTCTTCTATCCCACTTGTTGACCTGGTTGTAGATGAAAAACGACGGTCCCGGCATGCTCCCGGCATAAACCGTAGCCGACAGCCGCTTGCCGATTTTCGCCCGCAATTTGCCGCCGTCGAGAATGAAACCGTCAAGCCCCTCGTATACGAATTGACGTCCCGCCCTAAGGGCGTATTTTCCCGATTTCGGCTGGTATTGCATGTAGGCGCTGAATCCTCGATAATCCGGATCGGTAGGCAGCTTGGTGGAGATATCCGAGGCTACACGGCCGCTGGCGAATACCGTCAAGCCGGGGACGAACGCGTCAGAGACGTTTACCCGGTATCCCTGGTACGAGCGCAGGTATGAGTTCGCCTCGGGGATCTTCGTCTGGTAGGAATAAAACTCGGTGTAAAGGTTGCCCGATAACCTGGCCGCAGCCCCATAGTCGGCCATCCCCGCCAGAGCAACCCCAATTATCAGCCCCGTCACATTATTTTTCAAAATCCCTCCCGCGTTTGGCAAATATCTATGACAATGGCCAGGATCCGTCAATATTTATTATCGGGAAAACTGGTTTTCCGGTAAATTATGCCTAATAGGTTGTGCAGTTGGGGAAATTCGAAGCCGCTGGATCAGGCTATTTGATGATATTGCCCAACCTGCGCCACCGGACCCTGTCCGGGAGATGATATATATTGTAAGCGATCGACTTCAAATAAGAGAACGGGTCGGTCGGCCTGATCGATGGGGCGTCCGGATCGTCAGCCCAGGACCAGTGAATCACCATTGCTTTGCCCACCACCAGCTTGCGATCAAGGAATCCCCAGAAACGGGAGTCGGACGAGTTGTCGCGGTTATCCCCCATCATGAAGAGCATTCCCTGCGGAACTATCTCTTCGGGCATGTTGTCGCGGATTTGCGAGCCCCACGGATCGCGTTGCTTCACATAAGGCAAAATTCGGTTATCGAGAAATTGCCCGTGCGCGGGCATCGGCAGCGCTTTGCCGTCCACATAAACCTGCTTGTCGACAATCTTCACTCTCTGCCCTTCCACGGCGATACAGCGCTTGATGTAATTCTGAGTGGGATCTTTGGGGAATTTGAAAATGACTATTTCTCCGGGTGCGGGATCGGCCAGGGCAGGCAGCTTGATATCCACGAACGGTATGGGCAAGCGCATGCCGTAGATAAACTTGTTGGCCAGGAGAAAATCTCCCACCAGCAGGGTCTCCTCCATGGAGCTCGACGGTATCTTATAGGCCTCCACCACCGACGTTTTTATCATCAGCGCCATGATCAGCGCGATCCCCAGCGACTTGGTATAATCCCAGGCAGTCGAAAGCATCGATTTCTCCTTTTTCCCCGTCTCTCCGAACTCGGATGATTTCATCCTATCTACTCCCGATATTCGGAAAAGTTGCGGCAATTTAATACAGCCGCCGCCCGAAGTCAACACCTCAACGTCGACGCCAATAAGCCCCGAAGACGCCCTTAAGTTCCTGAATCAGAGGTTTTCCCGTCTCGTTTTACTCCTTGCGCGATTGTCGTATATCGTTTATAATCCCCTGCGTAATTTTACCGGAGGATTGATGTTCAGCACCAGCGATTTTAGAAAAGGAATGAAACTGGCTCTTGAAGGAGATCTGTTCGTAATCGTCGATTTCCAGCATGCCCGGACCGCTCAGCGTCGGGCCAACGTCTGGACCAAGCTGAAAAACCTGAAAACCGGCCAGGTGATAGAACGAACCTTTTCCGCCGGCGAAAATTTCGATCAGCCCGATTTCAGCGACCAGGCAATGCAGTACCTTTATAACGACGGCGAATCGTTTCATTTCATGAATTCCCGCTCCTACGAGCAGGTCGCCCTGACCGACGACCAGGTCGGCGACGCTCGCCCGTACCTGCAGGAAAACGTCGAATACAAAATTCTATTTTTTCAGGGAATTCCCATCTCCATAGATATGCCGCC
>CAZDAH010000126.1:0-2110 GCA_964503405.1 uncultured Ignavibacteria bacterium | reverse complement strand
GAACGCGGTCGTGGAAACCGGACTGCAGGTTAAAGTGCCGCTTTTCATAAAAGTGGGGGAGACCATCAAGATAGAAACGTCCACCGGCAAGTATCTGGAACGGGTTAACTAAAGTCGGCTCGGTTTTATCCTGGGGGAAATGCTGATATCGGAGGAGAAATCCGGCCGGGCCTCGGGCGTTGTCGGTATCGACGAAGCCGGCAAGGGCGATTATTTCGGGCCCCTGGTCATTGCCGCCTGTTACGCCGACCGCCGGATCGAGGACGCTTTTTTGGCTATGGGGTTGCGGGAGAGCAAGAAAGTCTCCGATAAACGTGCCTTCGCCCTCGAATCGAAAATTAAGCAGATCGCCCCCTTCGAGGTAATTGCCATCGGCCCGGAGAAATACAACGAGCTTCATTCCAAAATTCGCAATCTGAACAAGCTGCTGGCTTGGGGGCACGCCCGCGCCCTGGAGAATATTCTGGAAAAGGTCAACCCCAGGCAAGTCGTCGCCGATCAGTTCGGCGATAAAAAACTGATCGAGAACGCTCTGATGAAAAAAGGGCGGGATGTTGAACTGAGCCAGCAAACCGGCGCCGAGTCGGTGCCCGCGGTGGCTGCCGCTTCCATACTGGCCAGGGCAGAGTATCTGCGAAGGCTGGAAAGGCTCTCGAAACTATACTCCGTATCTCTCCATAAAGGTGCCGGGCCTCCGACCGACAATGCCGGTCGCGAGTTTGTCGCCAAAGAAGGGGAGAAAGAGCTGGGCAAGGTTGCCAAGATCCACTTCAAAAACACCAGGAAAATCATCGGTTCGCTCTGATCTCGAGGCTATCCTCTCCAATCGAACCGACGGCGCTTCGGTTATCGAATCCGACATATTCAGCCTTTTCGGCTCTATTGCGCATTCGAAAAGGCCTCTGCCTTCCGTGAGACTACGGGAAATTAGCGGGAAATTGAGAAGCCGCTTCTGTTCCATGGCTAATATCCAGAATCTGTTGAGCAGCCTTGCGACGGGAAGTGGAATAATTGCCATGCTCGATTCGCTGGATCGTTATCGACATTTCATCAGCCAAAACAGAGAGGATACTATAATAACCGCCGCTCGAAAAATCGCCCGGTATCAATCCATTCTCACTTTATCCAATTCGGAAACGATCAGGCGGGCGATAATGGAGGCCAAAAAAAGAGGTTGGAACGGCCGCGTTTTTCTGGCCGAATCTCGTCCCCGCAACGAGGGAGCCATTCTGGCCGGAGCCCTGGCCAAAGCGGGATTGCCGGTTACCCTAAGCGTAGATACCCTTATTCCGGAATTAATCGAAAGATCCAAAGCAGTTTTTCTTGGCGCCGACGCCGTCACCCCGTCATATTTCGTGAATAAGATCGGATCGAGAATCGCCGTTGAATTCGCCGACCGTCTCGGCAAACCGGTCTATGTCGCGGGCGATCGGGGGAAGTTAATATCGAATAAAGACTATGAATTCGTCCCCGATTCTAATCCGTCCCTCGAGATCGTCCGATTGCGAGACAAACGTTTGAGAGTGGAAAACCGATATTTCGAAAAGATAATACCGTCAGGCAGATTCAATTATATCTGCGGATCCCGCCTTTACAAGCCGGCGGAAATCAAAAATATCTTGAAACGAAAAATTTGACGCCGTAAAATATAGTATAGTCGTTTGTCGTTATTCGGAGGTGGCTCTTGCCCGTTAATGCCGTCCAGGCATACAATCGACGAGAATTCCTGCGCGTCTCCGGTTTCTGCGCGGGTTGCGCTTTGCTGCCGTATTCCCCGGCTGCGATTCTGCCGTCGGAAATCTCACTCGCCGTCGCCGTTGACGGTGAATCGGCGCGTCCTTCCTATAAAGAAGCCGAGTTTTACAAGAAACATCTCGACAAGGAAATCGAATGCGAGCTTTGCCCCCGCAAATGCCTCGTGGGCGACAGGGAAAGGGGGTACTGCGGGGTGCGGGAGAATATTGACGGCTCCTATTACACTCTCGTATACGGGACTCCCTGCTCGGCCAACGTCGATCCCATCGAGAAAAAACCGTTTTTCCATTTTCATCCCGGAAGCGCGGCCTTCTCCATCGCCACCGCCGGGTGCAATATAAACTGGATATTCTGC
>CAZDAH010000125.1:5683-6914 GCA_964503405.1 uncultured Ignavibacteria bacterium | reverse complement strand
ATGTCCAGGGGGTCGTGGTCCAGACAAGGAAATAAGTATCGTCGGTTCCCGATAATTTCATCAATAGGAAAAGCGACGGGTCTGTCACCTCTTTATATCCCTGGGCCGTTTCGTGCGACGAAAGCGCGGTCTGGCATCGAGGGCACCAGGGAAGGATCTTGTAACCTTTGTAAAGCAGTTCTTCGTTCCAGAATTGCCTTAACAGCCACCAGACAGTTTCGATGTAATCGTTGGTATAAGTGATATAGGGGTTGGAGAGATCGACCCAGTAACCGAGTTTACGGGTGAATTCGTCCCATTCGGTCTTGTATTTGAAAACCGATTTTTTGCATTCGGCATTGAACTTTTCGATTCCCAGTTCCTCGATCTCATCCTTGGTGGAAATGCCCAGCTGCTTTTCGACCTCGAGTTCTACCGGCAAACCATGAGTATCCCAGCCAGCTTTCCGTTCCACCAGGAATCCCTTCATACTCTTGTAACGGCAGATCGCGGCTTTGATGGTGCGGGCCAGGGCATGACCGATATGCGGCAGCCCGTTGGCCGTGGGAGGACCTTCGTAAAAGATATGCCTAGGCGACGATTCCCTTGACTGAACGCTTTTTTCGAAAATTAATTCTCGATCCCAGAATTTGTTGATCTCTGCCTCGCGCTCGGCGAATCTGAAATCGCTGGCCAGTTGTCTGTAACGATCATTCTTCGCTGTCAAAATGTAATCCTCTTTATGATCTCGCCTACAAGGGCGGTCAATTTCGGCTCCGCCCGGGCCGCCGCCGCCAGCACGCTCTCGATTGTGCACGCCTCCATCGCGTCCGGAAGACCCATATCCGTCACCAGCGAAAACCCCAGGACCCTCGTGCCCTGGTGACGGGCCACGATGACCTCGGGCACGGTCGACATCCCGACCAGGTCTCCGCCTAAAATGCGCACCATTCGGTATTCGGCCCCGGTCTCGAGATTGGGGCCGGTAACAGCCACGTAAACACCTTTTCTCAAGGGCACCCTGATATCGAGAGCCGTTACTTCAGCCAAAGCGCGCAGTTCCCGGTCGTAAACGTTATACATATCCGGAAAACGGGGCCCGAGATCATCATGATTAGGACCTGTCAGTGGATTTCCGCCAAGCATGTTAATATGATCGGTTATCATCACCAGGTCGCCGATTTCGTATTGCGGATTCACTCCGCCTGCGGCGTTGGAGACAATCAGAATTTTAACCCCAAGTCCCTTCAGC
>CAZDAH010000125.1:0-5673 GCA_964503405.1 uncultured Ignavibacteria bacterium | reverse complement strand
AATCCGGATTTACTCCCCCGCTGGCATTTGAAACGAACAGGTGATGAATTCCGAGATATTTCATTACCCTGACAGGAAATGTTACCTGTTGAGGGGTATAACCTTCATAATAATGAAACCTGCCCTGCATGGCGACGACGCTTTTGCCTCCGAGTTTTCCGAAAATCAGGCGGCCCCTGTGCGATTCGACTGTGCTAGTGGGGAAATGAGGTATATCGGCGTATTCGATATCGTGGTCATGTTCTATCTCTTCGGCCAAGGCTCCCAGTCCGGTGCCGAGGATTATTCCCAGGGCCGGCTCGGCTGAGGTTTTCGTTCTTATGAATCTTATCGCTTCGTCTATATCGTCCCTGAGCCCCATCAATTCCCTTCCGCGCCAGGAACGTTATTGATATTGTCGCTTTCGGCATCCTTGGCGGTCAGTTCCTTTTCAAATTCGCTCGCTACCCGGCTCATATCCTCGTCGCTCAAATCCGAGCGCATTTTTACGGGCGAGAACTCTACGCCCTTTTCCCCTTTTTTGCGGATTATCTCCAGCATTGCGTGCTGGGTTTCCAGCAGGGATTTGAAGTTGACGACAAACGCGTCCCTTTGATGCTTCAAATCCTCTATTTCTCGTCTGACGTCAACCAGCTTCGATCTGGCATCGGACATCACCCTCTCCGCCGACACTCTAGCCTCGTCGGTGATAGCCCTGGCTCTCAGTTCGGCCGTCGCCCTGAGGTCGTCGGCCGATTTTTGCGAGGTTACCAGCGTGTCCTGCAGCACGTTTTCCAGCTTGGTGTAACTGGAGAGCCGTGTTTCCAGCGACGAAATCTTCTCTTCGAGCTCGAGATTTTTTCTCAACGTCTCCTCGAACTCCTCGGCCACCATGCGCAGATAAGAATCCACCTCGTCGGCGGAATATCCACGAAATTTCCTGGCAAACTCCTGTTTCTTGATATCGAGAGGCGTAATCTTCATATCCCCCCTCCTTACTTCGCTAAAGGCCGGCCGCCGAAAATCGCGGCGCCGATTCTTATTTCATTGGCGCCGCAATCGATGGCCAACTCATAGTCGTTTGACATCCCCATTGATAATATCGCGAATTCGCTTCCGAGAGATATCGCCAACTTGTCGAAAATCCCGCGCGTCGACTCGAAACTCCTTTTGATCGGTTCGATCTTGTCCGTCAAAGGCCCCATGGTCATCAAACCGGTCAACCTTGTACCCGGCAACTCGTTAATCTTATCGGCATATCCGGAGATTTCTCCCGGGACGAAACCGTGCTTGGTCTTTTCTCCCGATGAGTTCACCTGAATCAGAATCTCCGTCCGCTTGTCAATCTCCAGCGCCCTTCGCGAAATCGACTCGGCAAGCTCGAGGCTGTCAACCGACTCGATAATGTCGAAAATCTCCACGGCCATCTTGATCTTGTTACTCTGCAGATGGCCGATTAGATGCCATCGCGGCCGCGGGACCACATTCTGAATCTTCATCGACGCCTCCTGGACCCGGTTCTCCCCGAGATCCGTCAGGCCGCACTTCACGCCCATCGAGGCTATCTCAGCCGGAACGAATTTGGTCACGCCGAGTATTTTTACGCGCGACGGATCCATCCCGGCAGACAGACAGCGGATTTCAACTCTCGACCTGACAAGTTCGAGGTTTGCCTTGATCCGGCTTTCATCCATTAGCCATTTATTATAAATAAACCGTTTCTGCGTGGCAAATTGTTTTTAGATGAAATCAAGCCTTCTGCTATGGCCTATCCTGAGCTCGCAGAACAACTTATAACTAAAAGTCCATCAGTTCGCGAAGATACTTCGAGTGTTTGACAAGCATCTCGGCGACATGATCGAATCTCTTAATTCTTATCGAGGCTCTCAGAATAAGGTAGAACCCAAGGGTGAAGAGGGCAAGGCAAACGAGACCAAGAGGAACGGCAATCGCCCAGGCCTGGCCGATGTCATAATACCTGCTTGTCGCCAGCAGCACCGTCAAAACAGATAACGGCAGAAGCATCACCGTGATCCCCGTCCGTAAAACCGAAAGAGCGGTTCTCTTTTGGGAGAGGATTAACTCAAGCTCGTTTATTATGTGCTTGATCGGTTTGTGTTCGATCGTTTTCTCGTCTATCATTATCCGATTGCCTGCCGGCCGCGCTGTTCAACAGTCAGTCCCTATTTCACGCAGCCGCCGGGCGGCCTCCTCGGGTGCGACGTCGTTAACGCCTATTCCCGATCCTATGGCGAACCCTGCCGGGTCGAAAATCCTCGGCGTGATCTGAATATGCCAGTGAAAATACCCGGCCGTCTCTTCGCCTACGGGAGCCGATCTTATCATATAGTTATAATCGGGATCGTCCAGGCTGTTATAGATCTTCAGCATTATTGTCCGAAAGACCCATCCCAGTTCCTCGATCTCGCTGTCGTTTATCGATACGTACGACGCCGCGTGACGTTTCGGGTAGATAACTGTCTCATAGGGGCTGCCTGACGCGAACGGGCAGAAGACGACGAAATTATCGCTCTCTATGATCATTCTGTCTTTGAGTTTCTGCTCGTTTTCGATGATATCGCAATGCAGACAGCGGTCATGGCTGTCTTTATAGCGAATAGACTCGTTCAATAGATAACGCATCGAGCCGGGTATTATGGGCATCCCGACTATCTGGGAATGGGGATGTGGAATCGATGTTCCCGCCCCGGGACCGTAATTGCGAAAAATGGTTACCAGGCTGATACCGTCGGAGCGGGAAATCGCCTCGTATCTTTGCCGATAGACGTTTAAGACCGCCATCGCCTCTTCCAGCCGCATGAATGCTATGCTCTTGTTATGCTCCGGAGATTCGATTATCACTTCCGCTATGCCAGAGCTTTCAGAGGCGGCCGCGAAGGAATACGAGGACAAATCGATAGATGAGTAGCTGATTTTCAGAGGGCTGAATTTGTTGGGAATTACCCTGACTGCCCAATTGACGTTTCCCGGCCGGCACAGCACAGCGCCCGGCGTGCGATCCTCATTGCCGGGGCAAAACGGGCAATCGCTGTCGTACGACTGCTGAGAGATTCGTCTACTTTTGTATGCCAGCGGCGGATTGCCTCGTCCGGGCGAGACAATCACCCATTCACGGGTGGCAATATTTTGTCTGAATTCAGGCATTCGTCGTTTATCAATCAGTCCTTGCTGAGATTCCGCGTTAACATAATATTGATCGGATAATCTGCCCATAAACTTAGCGTTTTCGACGTCCATAAGATGATAATTATCAAACAATTACATTGCAATCTTATGGCATTGACGATCGTCGGGCACGTTTCTTCGGTAAGCTTAATCTTTTCTCGATAAATAGTGTCCAACAATATGAATAAGAGAATCTAAACGAAGGGGTGGTAGGATGAGCAAAATGACTTTCAGGATGATGCAGAGGGGCTATCTGATGGCGATATTTTGTCTGTTACACGCATCGCCGGTGTTCGCCGACGAACAGGCCGAACGTCAGGAAAAGCGGCTGACCATTATGAAGGACAAGCTGGAGCTAAGCGACGGTCAGGTCAACGAGATAAAGGCGATCATGGAATCGGCGCGGCTGGAGGCCGAAGGCGACCGCGAGAAATACAGGGAAACCCGCGATCCGGATGCAGCCCGCAAAGCACGGGAGCAAAGACGTCACGCAACTGAGAAAAAGATCAAGGCCGTGCTGAACGACAAGCAAAAAACTGAATTCGATAAGATGAAGGATGAATTTGGGCCCCGTAAGGGCCGTCGCAGCGACATGCCGGGTGGAAACGGCGGCGGCGCCAGAGGCGGTAGGCGCGGTATGGGAAGGTAGTTACGCGGCCAATCTCATCCATCTCGGGGGCCGGACGCCAGTCCGGCCCCTCTTTAATATTTAAGGATGGAATCCCGATGAATCATCTAAAATAATCCTTGCCTGGAAAAATCAGATGTTCTATATTAAACTTTTGGACCCGCTTAGGTGTCCAAAGAGGCGACAAACATTGAAGTGGAGGATGTGATGAGAAAAGCCATCTTGACATTTCTGGCCTTGAGCCTTTGCCTCACGCTCTTGCCAGCAACCGTAACCGCCGATCCCGCCGACGATTGCCCCAGAGTGGGAGCTTATATCGAAAGGGTCGAGGGGATGATCGAGAGAGCCTCGCCGATTATTCTGCGTTCCGGCAACGAACGCGCGATCACTTTGCTAAGATCCGCCGTCGGCGAGATCAGGGCCGCCAACAGGGCTTACGAAGCCGATATGTGCCGTGTCGCCTACAACAACGCTCAGCAGGCCGAACAGCATGTGGCCATGGCGCTGCGGCTGATTCATAGACGCCAGGCCAACTGACGCTTAAGGCAAAAGTCATCTTTGATTGATGCGGCGGCGCATCAGCGGCTGCCAAAAATTATTAGCAGAAAGAACTGTCGGATCGTTTGATCCGACCGCCAGCTATTTGTTCTATGCGGATTCGGCATTCTTGGTCAAGTTGTCCGCGCTTTCGACCGCTCTTTAAGTAGTGAGACAATCATATTTATCCCGCCTGCAATAAGCAGGAATGAACTCCAAAAGCCGGGAAGGATTTTTTCGAAATAAGCCGACCCGGCAATATGCCAGCAGCCGTTGGCTATCATGATGACCGTGAATATCGCGATGGGGATCTTGAATATCCCTCTCGCCTTGCCGATTGAAGGAGTGAGCAGAAAGCAAATGATCAGGGCGCAGATCAATAGACTAATCCAGATCGGGAAAGTGAAAGTCGGCGCGGGGAAAAAGCCGAGGTATTCCCGCATCGATACGACAAGATGGTTATAGAACGGCAGAAACCCGTTGGTCGCCTCGTCGATAACGTGGACGGCGAAGGCGGCTGTAAGAATCAGCCAGGCTTTGGAGAGTCAGCCTCGAAGGATCGATTTCATTCCAATTGAAACATTATACTCGCGCCTTCCGTTATGAACAAGATGAGATTTCGAAGGACATCAAACTCCCGCCGGAGGGCAGTATGAATTACCTGGATATCTGGTGCAACCTGAGGGATACGAGCAAAGACCTGGAATTCTGCGATAACGTGAGCAGCTATCTCGGCCATCTCAAATCGGAGGGACTGATTTCCGATTTCCATATCGCCCGGCGCAAATTCGGATTCGGACCGGCGGAGCTGGGGGAATTCCATATCCGTGTCGATGCCGCCGGCCTGGACCAGCTCGATAAGGCCTTCAGCCTCGTGGCCACGAGATCGGGCAAGATCGAGGATCTGCACCGGCCGGTCTTCTCCATGGTCAGGGACCTGAAATCCGCCCTATTTCGCGATTTTCCGGATCCGGAGCGGATGCGAAAATAGTAAGGTCACGGTATTAACTGTCATACCGCACTCGATGCAGGATCCATTATAGTCATACTCGTAGAGCAGGAGTCTTTAGCGTTCCTGCCGCCTGCTATTAAAGGCACAGCCGCTGAAGGGTTGAGCCCTACGGCTACTGTCGACGCGAAGAATGGGGGAACTTCGACTGTGATGCCCAAGCTCATCCGGTGGTTTTCTGTTGCCCTGATCGATCGGAGAACTTATCTATGGGTAGCGTTTAATACCGTGGATCAGTTGATGGATCATCGGGGAAAAAAGATCCGGGTGCAAATCACGATGTAGTCCTGGGAGGGAGTTATGGCAGGAATGTTCGTCGGTAAGGTCGCCGTAG
>CAZDAH010000124.1:0-6954 GCA_964503405.1 uncultured Ignavibacteria bacterium | reverse complement strand
GAACCTGCCCGAACGGGCGCCGACGTTTCTGGAGTCGGCGGGGGTGAAAGCGCCTCCGGTCATGACGGCGCGCAGCCTCTGGCCGGGACCATGAACGGCGCGGTGATACTGGTCGTGGAGGTGGACGAAACCCGCATAAACCGTCGATTGGAAAAAGCGTATTGCGATAAGAAAACGAGATCTCTCGATGAGGCCTTGAAATGGATCGACGAGGCTGTCAAGGCGAAAAGGCCGCTTTCCGTGGCACTGGTAGGCAATTGCGCCGACATGTTGCCGGAATTAGTCAAAAGGAGCGTTGTGCCGGATCTGGTCACCGATCAAACGTCGGCCCACGACGAATTACACGGCTACGTGCCGCATGGAATACCCTATGAAAAGGCGTTGGATCTGCGCAAATCCGATCCTGAAAAGTATATCAAGATGTCCTACGAATCGATGGCTGTTCACACTCGGGCCATACTTGATTTACAGAAAAAGGGATCGATCTGTTTCGATTACGGAAACAACCTTCGCGGACAGGCGCAAAAGGCGGGGGTGACCAACGCATTCGATTACGCCGGATTCGTGCCCGCCTATATCCGACCGCTGTTTTGCGAGGGGAAGGGGCCGTTCCGCTGGGTCGCCCTCTCCGGCGATCCCAAAGATATCGCGGCCACCGATCAGGCGGTCTTGAAAATGTTCCCCGAGAACGAGCATCTTACACGCTGGATCAAGCTGGCCTCTGAGCGGGTGAGATTCCAGGGACTTCCGGCGAGAATCTGCTGGCTTGGATATGGCGAACGCGACAAGCTCGGATTGGAGTTCAACAGGCTCGTGCGCGACGGCAAGATCTCCGCTCCCGTCGTGATCGGGCGCGACCATCTCGATACCGGCTCGGTGGCCTCGCCGAATCGAGAAACCGAGGCGATGAAGGACGGCTCCGATGCCATCGCCGACTGGCCGCTTCTTAACGCCATGCTGAATACGGCCTCGGGGGCGACATGGGTCTCGATACACCACGGCGGCGGTGTCGGAATGGGGCTGGCCATCCATGCCGGGCAGGTGACTGTGGCTGACGGCACCAGGGAGATGGACAAGCGAATCGAGCGAGTGCTGACCAACGATCCCGGCATCGGGGTGGCCCGTCATGCCGACGCCGGCTATGACGAAGCGATCGAGGTTGCCGATAAAAGAGGTGTGAGGATACCGATGAGGAGGCGGTAAGATACTATTAAAATGCCTAAAATGAATAGAACAGATCATCTGGTTGTAATTGGCGACTCCCGCGAAATGTCCGAAATTCCGAACGGAGCCGTGAATCTGATCATCACATCTCCGCCTTATTGGCAATTGAAGGATTATGGGCATAAAAACCAAATTGGCTTTGATGATTCCTATGAAGATTATATTAACAATTTGAATCTTGTATGGAGTGAATGTTTTAGAGTTTTGTCTCCAGGCTGCAGGCTGTGCATAAATATAGGCGACCAATTTGCGAGGTCAGTATATTACGGCAGGTATAAGGTAATCCCAATTAGAACCGAGATTATCAAATTTTGCGAATTGATTGGTTTGGATTATATGGGAGCGATAATCTGGCAAAAGGTCACTACGACGAATACTTCCGGTGGCGCTTCAATAATGGGGTCATTTCCATATCCAAGAAATGGAATATTGAAACTCGATTATGAGTTTATATTGATATTCAAGAAACTTGGGACGTCTCCAAAGCCGACGAGGGAACAAAAAGAAAGTTCGCGACTGAGCATCGATGAATGGAATCAGTACTTTGCGGGACACTGGTATTTTAACGGTGTAAGACAGCAAAAACATCTGGCGATGTTCCCGGAAGAGCTGCCCAAGCGATTAATCAAAATGTTCAGTTTTGTCGGGGATACTGTTCTCGATCCGTTCCTGGGAAGCGGAACCACATCCCTCGCAGCGGCCAAACTTCAGAGGAACTCCATTGGATATGAGATTAATCAAGATTTCTTGGCAATAATAAAATCAAAGCTTAGTGCAGACGATCTGCAGCTATTCAATGATTCTTTCAACAAGAGATTTATCAGACAAGAACAACGTAGTATAGATTTTTCGGACAAATTGGTTGCATTGCCCTGCTTATTCCATGATAGTGTCAGGATCGATAAGAAGATCGATCCCAGAAAGCTCAAATTTGGATCCAAGATTCGAAAAACTGTCAAGGCAAACGCTGATTATCAAAGAATCAGAAATATTCTGGATGTCAACCTCCTGGAGCTTGATTCAGGGGCAGTAATAAAGATGATCGGTGTCGAACCATTAATGTCTCAGCGGGTGAAGGCCATAGAATATCTGAAAGAGCTGGTATTAAATGAGCCGATTTATCTCAAATTCGACATTGTCAAATATATCGGAGACAAACATTTACTTGCATACGTGTATTTAAGAAATAAGACGTTCGTTAACGCAAAATTGATAAAGGCGGGCCTGGCGAGCCCAGTAAAGAATTATGACTACAAATATAAGGACAGATTCAAGACGTACAGCGAAAATTCCCAAAGGAAATAAATGGACCGAATCAAGATAAAAAACAGCGAGATAGCCGAACTTCTCGATATTGAAATCCCGTCATTTCCCAAATATGTAACTCAAATAATCAATCTTGCCAATCAAAATGCCCAGGGCACTCGCCCTAAAGTGGTTGGTCAAATGTCAGAACTAGTCTCCAAATCAAAATCGCAAAATGTTCAGGACTGGGAAGAATGGTATGCAGCGAATTTTCCTGATTCGATTAATAAGGCTACAGATAAAATATGGAATATGATCCGACAATTGAAGGATGCGATAGAGAAGATCGATGAAGAAATGGTAAAAACGTGGGCCAAAGATCTGGTTATCGCTAAGACCTATATGGGCATGTGTTTTCAGAAGGTTATACTGATGAAAGTAGCAGAATATAAAAAAACAAACTATCGATTTTCTTCAAAACAAGAGGAATCTCAAGGAATTGACGGATGGATAAGTGATGTTCCTGTATCGATAAAGGCAGATACCTATAAGACAAAAATGGGTATTTCTGAAATCATAATTTGTAAAATTATTTAATATTCTAAAAAGAAGGATGGAATTCTGGTTGAATTTGAGGATTTTGACGTAGCCTCAAAAGGGAGTAAGTGATCATGCAAACCCTAACCGCCTCCCTAATAATCAAAAACGCCTCCCAGTTGGTCAGCATGCACGATCCCAAGAAGATCGGGCCGAAGGGGGGCCGCGAGATGCGAGAGTTAAATATTATCACGAACGGCGCGGTGGCGGTCAACGGCTCGCGAATCGTGGCCGTGGGCGAAACAAAATCGATACTCAAAAATGTCAAGACCAACAGGAATACCAGGATCATCGACGCCGGCTATCGGGTGGTCACACCCGGTCTGATCGATCCCCATACCCACCCTGTATTCGCCGGGCAACGCTCGGCTGAGTTCGAGATGCGAATCGCCGGCAAGTCCTACATGGAGATCGCCAAAACAGGCGGCGGAATAAACTCGACCGTCCGGGCGGTCAGGAAAGCGTCGAAAAAGACCCTCAAGGAAAACGGCCGCAAGATACTCGATAAAATGCTGGCTTTGGGGACGACGAGTATTGAGGCCAAATCGGGCTACGGTTTGACAGTTAAAGACGAGCTCAAGCAACTCATGGTTTTAAAAGAACTGAACGAAGAGCATGATATCGACATTGTGCCCACTTTCCTGGGAGCACACGAGATTCCCCCGGAGTATAAAAGGAGGCCGGACGATTATGTAAATTTGGTTTGCACCGAGATGATCCCGAAAGTGGTGGCCAAAAACCTGGCGGTGTTTTGCGATGTATTCTGCGAAAAAGGAGTTTTCAACACCAAGCAAACGAGGGTGATATTGCAGACAGCACAGGCGTTCGGCTTGCGGACCAAGCTCCACGCCGATGAGCTTTCCAACACCGGCGGAGCAGAATTGGCCGCAGAGTTCGGCTCCGCGTCCGCCGACCATCTTGTCTGCGTGGGGGACGAGGGAATCCACCTGATGCACAAGGCCGGCGTGATACCCGTGCTCTTGCCGGGAACGACCTTTTTCCTCAATCTCAAGGATGACGCTCCAGCCCGCAAGATGATCAACAAGGGGCTGGCAGTGGCGTTAGGAACCGACTGCAATCCCGGGTCGTCGATGACCGAATCGATGCAGATGATAATGACTCTTGCCTGCCTGAAATACGGCATGTCGCCGGCGGAGTCGCTGGCGGCATCGACCATAAATGCCGCCTATGCCATTGGACGCGAGACCGAAGTCGGCTCGCTGTCTCCGGGGAAAATGGCCGACATGGTGATTTGGGACGCCGAGGATTACCGGGAAATCCCTTATCATTTCGGGGGGAACCGGGTGGAGAGCGTGTTCAAGAGGGGAGAACGGGTACGTTAGGAAAAATCACGGCCATGGCAGTTGCGGCATTAATGTTGACAGTCTCCTGCGGAGTCTATACATTCTCACCGTCGGCCCTGGGCGGAATCAAGACCACGGCGATACCGTTATTTGAAAACAGGACGTCGGAAGGCGGCCTCTCGGAGGATCTGACCGACAGACTCTCGCGGGCATTTGTCGACGACAATACGTTGCGCGTGGTGCCGGAGAGCCGGGCCGATGCTGTATTGCGGGGGGCGGTCATTTCCTACACGTTGGAGGCCTATACTTACGACGAGAACGAGGTCGTCTCCGAGTATATCGTGCGCGTGGCCGTCGATATGGGATTCTACGAGAAGAAAAACGCCAAAACGATCTGGGAAGAGAAATCGATGTCGAATTGGGGCACCTACAATTCGGTCAGCGAGACCGAGTTTGACGGCAAGGAACGGGCTTTGAACAAGCTTGTCGAGGATATACTCAACAAAACCGTAAAGGGATGGTAGAAATGTCGAATACCAGGATCGGATATCTTTGTTTTACAGCGGCGCTGCTTTTCGCACTTTTCGATTATTCAGGCGTATCGGCTGTCAACTCCAACGCGGGAACGTCGGCATACACGTTTCTAAAAATAGGAACAGGGGCCAAATCACAGGCGTTGGCCGGGGCTTTTGTGGGGTTGGCCGATGATGAAACAGCGCTCTATTATAATCCGGCCGGGCTAACCGCCGCGGGCGAGAACAACGAGATTTATGATGATCTTCTGGATAAACCGTCGGAGACTCGAAAAAACAACCGGTTCACCGCCTCATACATTAACTACCTTCTCGATTTTCAGTACGGCTTTATCGGGTACGTGCGCAATTTCAACGAAAAAACGTCGGCGGGAATCTCGATCGCCTACCAGAATTACGGCACCTTCAACAAGCTGAACTCCATAGGCGATAAAACCGGCACGTTCGGGGCGTCCGATGTGGCCGTCGGCCTGACTTATTCCAAGGCAATAAGGCGGGGACGGTCGATCGGGGCCACGGGGAAATTCATCTACGAGAAAATCGATATCTATTCGTCCAACGGTCTCGGACTCGATCTGGGGGCGATGTATGCCGCCGGCAATCACACCCGTGTCGGATTGGCCCTGACCAATTTCGGCGCGCAATTGAGCGGACTGACGGAGACTCACAAGGATCCGCTTCCCACCAAAGCGGCCCTGGGGATGTCGCATCAGCTTCAGGGGCTCCCCCTGGTATTCTCCAGCGAGGTCGGCAAACCATTCGATAACGATTTCTATCTTTCCCTGGGCATGGAAATAGTATCGCTGAGGCCTTTCTTTCTAAGGGTCGGTTGGAGCACCACCGGCAGAGACTATCGAATCGGCACCGACAGCGATATCATGGCCGGTTTCGCCGGGGGATTCGGCTACAGCTATCTCGACTACACAATTGACTACTCATACTCTTCGTATGCCGACCTTGGAAACGTGCACCGTGTTACCCTGGGCGCTGGATTTTGATCATATTCATGCTTGAGTTTGGATTTCCATTGGTCTCGAGGTTGACCGCGCTTTCAATATTCATTTCCCTCTTGATTCCGGCCATAGCGATTGCGGATGAATCGGAATTTGCTTATGTGAAGTATGTGGAGGGTACGGCCCGGAAGAAAACCATCGGATCGGAGGGATGGATGGCTGTCGATTCAGCCTCGACGATTGCCGCAGGCGATAGCGTAAAGACGTTGGAAAATTCAAAGGCGATACTTCTCCTGCCTGGATCCGGGATCGTCAGGATAGGACCGTCTTCCATCGTATCTTTTGGCAGCGCCCACTCGACCATTCCCGAACTGGTCATCGGCGACTTATGGCTAATTTATGATCATGACCAAAATTATCAGGAAATCTGCGCCGAATTGCCGTTTTCCGGTGTCTACGCCAATCGGGCCGAGGTCAGGTTTTCCACGGGTAACGATTGTACCACGGAGATAAAGGTCTACGACTGTGAAATAACTTTGGTGGAACGACAATGGAACGGCAACGATGAGGCGCTTTTGCAAAACGAGAGCCATGAGCGTCCCTGCGAACCGGGGCAAGCCGACGCCGATTCAGCGTTCAATGTTGAGTTTATCCTGGCTTCGGGACAAAAAGCGATCCAATCGTCGATTGGGCAGTTAATATACCGGGGCCCGTTCAGCTCCGACGATCCCGACGAGCAATCCGAATGGGTGCGTTGGAATAAAGATAGAGACTCAAAACAGCGGTAAGAGATCGAATCCTCAATACTCAGATTCTCGCGGCTTGTTCCACTTTTATGTGCCCGACCCTGTGTCCCTTTTTATCGAGCACGGTAAATTTCAGCCCGGCCATTTCGATAACCTCGCCTGACTCCAGAACTCTATCGAGTTTTTCCATCAGCATCCCGGTGACCGACTCGAAATCTCCCTCGGCGGCCCCCGTCTCGTAGAGGAAGTCCACCGTCACCACGGCCTCGGAGACACGGCCGATCTCCACGTCGCGCATGTAGACCTGCGCCTTGACGACGCTGTCTAGCCCGGCGCCGGCGGCCTCCAGCAG
>CAZDAH010000123.1:6593-6975 GCA_964503405.1 uncultured Ignavibacteria bacterium | reverse complement strand
GGCAGCGGGCCTGGGGAATTCATCTGCATCATGCCTATAGCGGTCGCCTCGATCACAACCTGCTACGACCCTGCCAACGACCATATATTCGTAGGCGACAGGATGACCCACAGGATAGACCGGCTCAATTTCGAGTTTCATCCCGAATCGCCGCAATCAGACCGGATTTTCTGGGAATCTGCTTCCTACGTCGATTCCGCTTTCGCTCCGATGGACCTCGAATATATCGATTTCGGAACCGGCGATCGCAACGACAACCGGCTTTTCGCCATGGATGATATTGGCCACCGCCTCGGAGTATTTTCCCATGACGGGGACTTCATTGCAATTTTCGACCTCTGGAATCCGACCGACACATTGGGCTCATGTTACCGGGCCATGA
>CAZDAH010000123.1:6376-6583 GCA_964503405.1 uncultured Ignavibacteria bacterium | reverse complement strand
ATGACCTGCAAAGTCAACGACAACTGCTCGGTAACCATCTATCTGGCCGACCGATGCAATTCGAGGGTCCGGCGATTGGTTTATTCCCGCCAGGGGGAACTATCGTATCAAAACCAACTCCGAATCGGCGATCCCTTCCGATCGACTATTATAGAAGTCGTCTACTCGGATATGTTCGGATTGTGGGCGGTGGAAGCCAGGGGGCCG